>WTIA01000093.1 GCA_011522915.1 Methanobacteriota archaeon | reverse complement strand
TTCCGGAAGTTCTTGCTTCCATTGCCTTCTCAGTAATCCAAGGTAGCATAATTACATCATACGGATTTACCATTCATCACACCTCCTCAGTTCAGTGCCTCCACTGCTGCCTTAGTAAAGACAGTTAGACGACCTAGGTCTCCACCAGGAGCAAGATGCTCTGCTGATAGGTCCTTAGCGGCGACGACGTCGACGCCTGGAAGATTTCTAGCGGCCTTTGCTAGACCGTCCTTGTTTGCTACAACCAAAAGCACGCTCTTTGGAGTCTTGTGAACTCTTCCACGCATGGTTGCTTTTCCTGCTCTAATCTTGCGACCGTCACGAGCACGGCGTAGATCATCACCCAGTCCTAGAGCCTCGAAGATTGCGTTGACTTTGCGAGTTCCACCGTTTAGGTTGAATGCTTCAATGTCGATCTTCTCTCCATTTTCTGAGTAATCACCCAACACTATAGGTAGTGAGGAGATTTCTTCTGCGAAACGGTGTCCACGACCGGATACCATCTCTATGTTGGTTGTTGCTGCTAGGGCAGAGTTGCGAGCGAGTCTTCGCTCATTGCGGTTCAACTTGCGGGACCAGTCTTTCTCGACCTTTGGGCCGTGTGCTCTGCGTCCTCCTAGTGTGTGAGGGTTTTGTGCACCACGGCGTTGTCCGGTTCTTCTCATGATTCTGGACACACCACGGCCCTTACCCCACCATTCGACTGAGTGCTTCATACCGCTCATTGGCTTGCGCTTGCCGACGTGTGCGTTGGAACCGTATGCTTGGCGGCGGTTTGCACGAGCGCTTGCTACTGCCAACTTTACCAAGTCGGACCTGATTTCTGAGTTGAATGAATCTGGAAGAGATACCTTCTTGCCTAATTCAACATCAATATCGTAGACTTCCTGAAGACGACCTGCGTCTAATTCGTCCTGCTCGATCTTGTTGATGATGTTGTGTACTGATACCTTCATCTTCAGACCCCCTGCTTGCTAGATGTACTAACGTATGTTATCTCGTATGGGTGCATTGGCTTGTCAGATGCGCGTGTTGCGTCACGGAATCTTACCAAACGCTTTGCAGGCCCAGGAAGGCTCCCCTTGACTAGAACGTAGTCAGAGTTGACTTCTCCGTAGTGTAGGAATCCACCAGATGGAGTGATTGCTTTATCTTCTGCAGATGCGATAGAAAGGATTCTCTTGTTGTACTCTGTGCGCTGGTGGTAACCAGTTTGACCACCTTGTCTGATAGTCTTACGAACGTATCCGGTTCCGAAGTCACCCATGTTACCATGTTGACGGCGCTTCTTTGAGTTCTTGTGAGATTGTAGCTTACCACCGAATCTTCGGATTACACCTTGCCATCCGTATCCCTTGGTGACACCGATTGCATCTACAAAGACGCCTTCTTCGAATACATCACCGATGGAGAGCTCCTGGCCAAGGTTTTCTTTTGCCCATTCGAGTTTAGCCGCTACATCGCCACCAACCAGTCCAAGTTCCATTACTTCAGGAGTCTTGGAAGGAGTTCCTGTAATTGAGTGAGGTTGTGTTGCGGCGATAATTCTGACTTCAACCAAGTCTGCGTCTCCTAGCGCCTCAAAGTGCTTGTCTGAGTCGTGAACCTTCATTGCATTGTTGTGCATTCTTCTGAACAATTGAGGGAATGCCTCGGAGATTTGTTCTGCATCAATCCATGCTTCACCAGCGGCTTGCTTGCCGTATGGTGTCATCTTGTATCCACGTACACCAAGCACTCTCATCTTTGGCACTTCAACAACAGTAACAGGGATTCTTATTTCCTGTCCTGCACTTGTTGACTTTGGGTTTAGATCACGGGCCATGACGTGGGTCATGCCAGCTTTCCAGCCGGCGAATCCCTGTACACGCACCTCGCTCGCATCGGTTTCTGGCCACGACTTGACGTGTCCGAAAGGTCGTGCAGACCGCTTGCGCGGGCTAAACGCCATGCTACCACGTCTTGGGTGACTTCTCTTTGCCATATTTTCGGCCTCCTATGTTTTGTTACTCCGCATTGGCCCCCCGATAAGGGGCATACAGAGGCTGTCAAGGCTAGGGAGTTGCCGTGACACCGGCTTCGTACCCACGAATGGGGCCTGAAGTTATGGGATGCCGTGCATTGCCCACAGTGTCTGGCAACTCGCCTTTCGAGCATTCTGCCGACTTACCTCCCCTATATGAGTGGTTCGGTCAAGAACGGCGCATAGGGCCGCTGGGCTTCTATGTAATTTGACAGTCTTCAAAGATTGTGGTTCTTGAGTGAATTAAACCATGTATCTCATGCAAATCCTCTTGACCCCCCGCCTCTCAATAACCCGATATGAAGCCCATGCTATCTCACCCGCGTCTTCGAGACGGAGTGGAGGCAAGGGCGTATCAATTGGTAGCTGCAAAACAAGCTATTTCGGGCTCTACGTTACTTGTAATGCCAACTGGCCTAGGCAAAACAGCAGTACAGTGGATGGCGATGGCAAATGCACTAAATGGAAATGGCAAGATTGTCCTTGTCGCCCCCACAACTGGACTTGTAGCCCAGCAGGCACGAATGGCTAGAGATTTCATAGATATTGAACCTGAAAAGATAGTTACGATGACTGGAAATGATAGACCAGCCAAAAGAGAGCAAATTTGGGAGGAGGCAAAAATTGTAATGGCGACACCGCACGTCATCCGCAATGATGGCAGGAGCGGTAGGATCTTACTTTCTGATATCGACCTATTGATTGTAGATGAAGCACATCATGCAACCGGTTCTGATTCAATGGCGCAGTTAGGCGACATGTACCTAGAAGCATCGTCAAAAGCAATGATACTCGCTGCTACCGCTTCTCCGGGTGTCAAGTCAGGCAAGGTTTTGGAAGTCATACAAAGACTTGGGATCGAGAGATTACATGTCACAAAAAGAGAAGATGATTTGGTTCAGCCATACATAACGTCGATGGATATTATCCAACATCAGTTGAACATTCCTGAACAACTCAATGAAATAATCAGGCCGTTGAGAATTCTTGAGGCTGAAGAAGCAGAATTCCTGATGAGAACTGGGTTTCTAATCAAGGCGGGAAGAGTAACCACAGCAGCCATAGAAGAGGCACATAGGAGAGCAAGTGCTGCGATTGGCAGAGGTGACGCTAGAGGTTATGATGCTGCGAAGAGAATCGGCGATCTTCGCAGATTACACAGACTGATTGACCTGCTTGAAACCCAAGGATTGCATTGTGCCATCAAGTATCTAGACAGAGCAAGAGAAAACAAGGACCGCAAAACAAAACGTTTCCTTTCCATGGGAGCAGTATCTGATTTTTATAGGGAACGAAAAGAACAGATCGAGTGCCATCCAAAGCCATCTTTAGTAACAAAATTAGTTAACGATGGACTAGAAAATGATGGCAAGGTAATCGTATTTACAGAATATCGAGATACAGTTGATAATTTACTAGAAATTCTAAATTCGAAGGATTCGATTCGAGCTGGAAGATTCGTTGGACAAGCAAGTAAAGGAAGCCAAATAGGAATGAAGCAAAAAGAACAAATTGCGCAATTAGAGAAATTCAAGGAAGGCGAATTGAATGTACTCGTTGCAACAAGCGTCGGAGAGGAAGGACTAGATGTTCCAGCTGCGGATAGCGTGATTTTGTACGAGCCGGTTCCAAGCGCTATTCGAGCAATACAAAGACGAGGTAGAACCGCAAGGCAAAGAGACGGTGACGTCCATATTCTCATCGCAAAAGGAACCCGTGATGAATATGTACAACACGCTGCAATGAAGCGTGAGCAGTCGATGTATAGAACTCTTGAATCGCTCAAAAAACAATCTAGACTACCAAAACGAGCACCTCCAAAGTCAAATGTTCTGGATGATTTCAGCGTAGATGGTAAGGATGTCAACATTTTCATTTCATCAGAAGAAAAAAGATTGTACAGGCAACCTGAAGTTGTTGAAACAAAGCCTAGGCCTATCAAGAAATCAAAACCAGACGACATCATTCTCCCAAATAGGCCTCGTAACCAACGTTCACTGGCTGATTTTTCAGCTAACACTGAAGAAAATAAAACACAGGATTGGTGGAAACCAGTCCTGGATGGCACCATTAATCACGAAAGAGAATTGGAGATAAATTCTGCAGAAGCAGCACAAACAGAGGTTTTGGCTAACAGCCTAGAGAGTGAAAGCAATGCAATGATTGCAATAGATCACAGAGAAGGTAACTCCACACTTCCAGCAATGCTCAAATTACACGGACATAGTATTACTCTAGAAAGCCTGCCAGTAGGAGATATTCGTATCTCGGACAGAATTTTAATTGAGAGAAAGACTGCAAGAGATTTAGTGGATTCCATTATCGATGGAAGGCTATTGCAACAAGCGAGAAGGTTGCACAGCGCCGCACCTAGGCCTTTGCTTATCGTCGAATCCCTGGAGACAGATAGGGTTCATCCAAATGCGGTTCACGGTGCGATGGCATGGATAACATTGGATTTGGGCCTACCTGTATTGATGACAGGCTCACCAGAACAAACGGCAAGATTTGTATCGATTGTTGCTAAACGTGAGGCTAGAATCCTAGACTTACTAATCTCTCATTCCCGCAGAGGTTATGTTGAGCCAGAAAAATCTGCAATTAAGGCAGCATCTGCTGAAATAATGGACATCATAGGTGGGGTGGAAAACAAAAGCGTCCTAGCAAAAAGATGGGGTGAAGATGTCATCAAGAAAAGAGTCCAAATTATAGCAGAACTACCTGGTATTGGGCCAATTACTGCACGTAAAATAATGGATGTTGCAGGAGACATCATGGGCTTGTGTATGCTAAGTGAGCACCAACTAACAGATATTGAAGGAGTATCTGCTAATCAAGCAAAAGACCTGTTCAAATTTTTGCACGGTTAATCAAGATCCGATAATCATCGCACGTGTTTTCAATTGAGCGAATCTATCTGGGAAATGTCCAAGCGCGAATGCGATGATTTCTGTTAGATTTACTGCAGGAATGTTTGTGTCCATGTTCGAAACTCGTCCAGCCTTACCTTGATATGAATCTAGGTTAGAATGGGATAGTGTACAAGCGCTCACGATTACATGTGCTCCAGCTCTCTTGGCATCGTTGAGAACCCTCGCTGTCATCTTCATGACCGAGTCGCCAAGAGAAAGAAGAGAAGGATTTCCTACGCTAGAAGTCTTTGACTTGTATTCAACAGGCCTACCTCCTAAAGCAGTAATCAGTTGTTCCATGTAGGTTGGATTCCAAGGGTCATCTCCCCCGCATGCCCCTTTCTTTTGCATGTGTGGCCCATAATAACAAGCGACATCCATGTCAAGAGGGTTGATGACTGCATCCTCTACTTTGTCGAGTCCAATCTCATCAACGAGAACGTGCAACAAATGATTGGTCGTGATTTCATCTGCTTTCGCTGTCATTCCAGAAGTCTTTGAGAGAACTGTGTTGGCGTTTGCCAATGCAATGGGGTCATTGCGGAAGGTTTCTAGAGACTCGTGAAGAATTCCTTGGGCTGATGCACATGCGGTAATAATGTGGTGACCATTTTTCTCAGCAAGGGCTATGTTCCTTGCATTAAGTGCTAATTGTAGGTCTTTGTTTCCCTGTTTGATTATGTTTCCACCGTCGCTATTGTATCCAACGATTTCAATCAATTCAATACCCAGGGTTTTGCAGAGTGGTTGAATTGTATCTTCCACTTCAAAAGAAGATTGTCGGGCAACATTCCCTGGATAATACGAATACTTAACCACAAAAACACCTCAGAACCTGCTATCTAATTCGTTGAAAATGGCGACGACTTCATGGTGATTCGCAACTTTGCCATTGAACATATTTGGAATCTTACCAATTCCAGCAGGTGGGACAAGCATGCCTTGGAATCCACGCATGATTGGTCCACCGTTTCTAGTAAATCCGAGCATCATTCGCAATGAAACACCATTCATCAAATTCGAGCCTAATCCGAGAGGACCTAGAACTGAGCGATAAAGAGTGGTTTCGTTAACATTTCCTGACATCTTTACCGAGCGTGAATAATGCTTTACTAACCTGCCACTACGTCCAGTGAATTTGTACTCAGCGAGCAAGCGAGACCTAGCTTCGTAAAGTGAATCAGCTGCTTGTGAACCATCTATTCCGTGCCTCTGAATTGAGGAAATATCTGCTTCATACCAAACACCGCCTTTGCCTTGCATGAGTTCAAACATTTTCTTGACGTGCTTTGCGCCAGAGCGTGGATCTTGGCTTCTAACCCATCTTTGTAAAGAAATTCCCGGCCCTGAATATTCGTCGTCGACGTCGTATGTGTCAGACATTGAGTTGACTAGTTGTAGCGACCCTACATCCGCTAATGTGTGTAGCATTGTAGCGTCAGCAGAATCCATTGTACCCATTGCTGCACCAGAAATTAGTTTCTCACCCTGCCTAGGGTCTGCTTCCATCCATGGTTTGGAATTTGCACGCTCAGAATCGTATCTGTCGTATGAAACCATCAAATCTTTGATGACATCGTAACCAGGAATTGGTTCCAGTGAAAGTGTGTCTCCGTCTGAGACTATGTCGCAAATTCTTGTAGTGTCAGCAGGTAGAATTCTTCCGTTTGCTTTGATTCCAGTCAGTGGGTCTTGTCCAGCGATTGAACCGCTTCTGAAGGTCAGAGAACCGTCTACTTCTCTCTTTACTGCAACCAGTGCATCTTCGATAGAGGCGTGACCAGGTAAAGCAACCGCTACGGTATCGTAGCCTGATTCTGCCAAGGTTGGGTTGTAGCGGAAGATACGCATTGTGACTGAGATGACATCCTGCGCCACCTTTCCAGGTGTGAAATCACCTGCATCTGCTTCTTCTTCTTCTCCAGCACCATAGGCAATCATTGCCTCAAGCAATTCTTCGTGGAAAGTACCTGATGAATCGACACATGCGATCTTGGATAGTGCAAGTGGAGCCCATTCAAGCCATGGTGGTTCGTAATCGACATCACAGAGTTTGATTTCTTCGATGCAAGTTGCTCCTAATGCTTTGAATTTCTCGTCCCAGTCAAGACCGGCCTTACAAAATTCATCATAGGAGGTGTCGCCAATTGCGCACACTGAAAAGTGTACGTTTGAGAGAGGTGGGTTGCTTGCAACGGTTGCGTTCCAAAGGGCATCTGCATTGTCTGGCATCTCGCCCTCACCCCATGTAGAGGTGATGATTAGAACCCTCTTGTGAGATGAAAAGGCAGCCGGGTCGTATCCATCCATGTCGATTACTGTTGGTTCAAGTCCGTAATTTACCGCCATCTTCGCCGTCTTTTCAGCTAGTCCTGCAGCGTTTCCGGTTTGTGAACCAAAGAAGATTGCTAGGCTTCTATCACCAGACATTACAGGTGCAAGAACTCCGTCATCAACTCCTGCTACAGCGTCAACCGCTGCGGGAGCGACCGCTTCCTCTACTGCAGGGGCAACTTCTTCTGCTGCAACTTCAGCGCCAGCTTCATATTCGAATTTGATAATTTCAACTGGACAAGCATCTGCGGCCTCCTCAATCAACTCCGAGAACTCTGAACGGAATTCGGATTTGATTGCTGAAAAGCCTGTATTGCGGTCGAATCCACCGTCTTCTCTGACCTCAGCCTTGATGTGGCTTGTATCATCGGTTACCTCGAAAACCTCTGGCAAAATATCTTGGCAAGCATCACAAGTGATGCAGTCTTCTTCAATCCATACCTTTGCGACGGTTGGCATGATTTCACCCAATGCTCACGCTGAGCAATCTTCGCCACTTGGAAGTAGTCTTTGAAGGTTCGTGCCTCTCCCTAAAGGGAGAGAAAATATCGGCTGCAGAAAATAACAAAAATCACATGTGGAAATCGTCCATTCCACCCATCATGTCTTCTCCGGATACACCCTTTGAAGAAATAACGTCGTCGATTCTTAAAATCATAATCGCTGTTTCAGTTGCAGACTGGATTGCTTGCTCAACCACTCTCTGCGGTTCGAGGACATTTGCTTCTCGCATGTCCATTACACCGCCATCTTCGACGTTGATTCCAGAGAATCCCTTACCGTCAGCATGTGACTTTCTTAATTCTATAATTGTGTTAACTGGGTCCAATCCAGCATTCTCTGCAAGGGTTCTTGGAATGATTTCTAGAGCACTAGCAAATGCTTCGATTGCCATTTGTTCTCTGCCACCAACTGATTCAGCGTAAGACCTCAACTCACGAGAAAGAGCTGCAAGAACGCTTCCTCCACCTGTCAACACCGCACCGTCTTCCCAAGCCACAGAGACAACTCCAACTGCATCATCAAACGCACGTCGAATCTCATCGACTACGTGCTCTGTACCGCCACGCAATAGGACTGAGACAGATTTAGCCTCAGGACATCCTGTAATGAAAGTCATGTCCGATTCACCGATTTTTCTTTCTTCGACTTTGGCTGCTTTTCCGAGATCCTCAGATGAAAGATCATCGATATTGGTAACAACTCTTCCTCCGGTAGCCTTGGACAATGCCTCCATATCACTCTTCTTTGCTCTTCTAATCGCAAAGATTCCAGACTTGGACATGTAATGTTGCGCAAGGTCGTCTATTCCCTTCTGGCAAATTATTACATTTGCGCCACTTGCTTGGATTTTTTCTACAAGACCTTTGATGTAATTCTCTTCTTCTTCAAGGAAGGATGCTAGCATTGAGGGGTCTGTAATCTGAATTTTTGCGTCCACCTCGGT
Source organism: Methanobacteriota archaeon (assembly GCA_011522915.1). Taxonomy (GTDB): domain Archaea; phylum Thermoplasmatota; class Poseidoniia; order Poseidoniales; family Poseidoniaceae; genus MGIIa-K1. The sequence goes on along the minus strand of WTIA01000093.1, from coordinate 12,224 downwards.
TTTCTTGACTTCTATTGCGCTGTTGATTAAAGCAATTTTTGCTCCGTTTACAGAACGAGGCATTCCCGCATGGACACGTTCTTTGTCTAGGATAATACCGTCCACTAACGTGCTGTCTTTAATAGAGCCACCTTGGCGCTTTTCGACTTTGATGTCAGATAAATCGACCAGTCTTTCTCCGTCTTCGATAGTTCCGACAGAATTTACCGCACGAACACAAATGTCAGCGAGGAAGGATTTGACTGCTCCAGCAGACTTTCCGGTCAGGGATGTTTTAGCTACCTCCATTAATACAGAATCATCGTTCTCTGTTGAAATACCGTGTGATTCCAGGCACCCTACCGCCTTTTCTGCCGCAAGCCTGAAGCCTTCGCAGATTACTGTAGGGTGAACGTTTTGTTCGATTAGGTCCTCTGACCTCTTCAAGAGTTCGCCGGACAATACAACAGCAGATGTTGTGCCATCATAGCAGTGCTGCTCTTGGGTTTTTGCAACCTCGATGATCATCTTTGCAGCAGGATGTTCTATGTCCATCTCTTTTAGAATAGTAGCACCATCATTTGTTATTACGACATCGCCCATGCTGTCGACCAGCATTTTGTCCATACCTTTTGGACCAAGGGTACTGCGAACAGCATCAGCAACCGCTTTCGCTGCAGCGATGTTATTTGATTGTGCACTTCGTCCTCTGGTCCTTTGCACTCCTTCTTTTAGGATGAAGATTGGCGCTTGTCCATTTCCATACATAATTATCCCTCAGCAAGCCATCCCACGGGAAGCCTGACTTCAACCCATCGCAATTGGATTTCACCTGTTGTTGTCCAACCATTGTTGGCCGTAGTGAGCCCATTGCTCCATAGTCCAACCTTCTGGCAATCCTTCGGCAGGGAGTGGAGGTCCTGATTGAACTACAGGAGCAGGAGCCGGACTGGAAGGTGGAGCAATCTCTGGAACTGCTTTCTCCATCGAACCAACGTTTGGTGCTGCTGCTACTGCGCCGTATGTTGCTGTGATATTATCCTCATAGCCACCTTCAGCCCAATCGTGTGTTTCGTCTTCTTCTTCGCTGTTAAGCACCATCAATAGAACTCCAAGCAATGTAATGATGATGGCACCGCCAACTACCCAAATACCGATTCCCACCCAATCTACTGATTCGGAATCCGATGATGCAGCCTCTGAATCTACTGATGTTCTCTTCAAAGTCACTGGTAAATCAAGCGAAGCAGCATCTTCAACCGTATTTGAGATAGCCCATATTTTGATTGAAGATTCGATGAATTCCTCTTCTAGGTTCTCTAAGCTGGAACTTTGTACCTCAAATACGACTGTTACCTCTCTGTTGCCTTCTACTTCGAGCCAGAAGTCTCTGTCACTGGACTTGATTGAGGCTCTGTACCAATTTCTTGTGTCTCCTTGATCCCAATCCATGGTTACAGATTGACCGTCATTGTATTGGTTTCTTACTGTAACTATTACCTCGTATACACCTGCTTCATCGATTATTGTTGATTCGGTAGAAATAATCCTCAACCAATTTTGAGAACCAACTCTGTAGGTACACATTCCTTTACTTGAGACTGTTGGGTCATTGACGCTTGTCGCAATAACGTCCATTGTAAGTTGACCGTTTACTTCCTCGTCAAACCAGAATTTCACAGTCAGGTTGTAGCTCTCACCTGGAGCCAAAATAGGGGTTAAATCACCGTCTACCAACTGTTCAAATTGTGCGTTCATCCCTTCTGGTAATTCCAAACTCATTGTGAATCTGTCATCTTGGTTACCATCATTTGTAACCATGAATCTCATAGATTGAGCATCTCCACCTGGTAAGAAAGATTGGTCTGCATCTTCATCAGAAACCGATACAGCAGATGTATCTTCGACGTCAACATTGATTGTAACCTGCTTGGTTACCGTTGGGTCTATGACACTAGTAGCGGTGATTCTTGCCGTGTATAGTCCGGGAGCCAAGCCCACTGGCATTGGCAGATTTAGTGCGATAGTTGTTTCACCATCCCATGCATCTAGAACTGGTGTTTCATCTGTGGATAGATAAGCCTGTAATTTCCAATTTGATTGTGTTAAGTCCAAGGTGTAGGACTCGTCATAATTACCAAGATTCAGCAAATCGATGTATACTACCTTCGAGTTTCCGTTTGCAGGAGCCATGATTTCCATTTCTTCCGCATTCATCTCAAGTCTTGTCAGCATAGGAACTTCAATTCTCTTAGAAATTACGTCAGTTCCAAACAATGATCCACCGCACGATGGGCAGACCGCTCGCATAGAGAAAGGAACCTCGCCTGGAAGCGCCTTGCCTGGCGAAGTTATGTTCAGTAACAATTCAACAGATTCGCCCTTTGCAAGTGGCAAAGGCATCTGCACAACACTATGATTTTCGTCTGTTACGTATGCAACCCAATCATCACCTTGGAAGTTGGATGTTATCGTATAACCGGCTTCTCTGTTTCCAGCATTTAGTAACTTGAATGGAACGCTCATCGACTCGCCTGGCAAAATTGTCCCTGCGATAAGAGGAGCGGTTGATGTCAGTTGTACACCGTATTGTTCGGTTACCGCCAAATCTGCTGTAATCCTTCCCATTTCTCCAAGCTGGGTACCACCAGCGTCGGTCCACCAGACTTGCCAGACTTGTTGTTGAACATCTGAACCTGCAGGAATTGAGAGATTTATCCACATCTCTGTTGTGTTTCCGGCAGGAATTGGAGGAATAATTACGTTAACACCGTGCTGGGTTGGATTGTCACTATCGATTCTGATCATAGGCAAACTTGGATTCATCCAAGTAGTATTGGATACATTAGACTGTATTCTAACCTGAGCGGTTTGGTATCCATTGTTCTTGACAACGCAATACATTGAGATTATATTATTTGGAGCAGTAGTGTAACCACCTGTTGGGTTATCACAATCAACATCGATGGTGAACTCGTCGACTTTTTCGATTGCGAAGGTGACAAAGTCGTCAACGTGCATACCGCTGGCTGCTCCTGAACCATCGGATTGGAATAGGATGCCGTAGGACCAAGAATGGCCACCTAACTCATCTGTAGGGTCCCAAGAAATGTTACTCCATTGTCCAGCAGCGGTACTTGGTGAATCGTTGATGAAGTTATGATTGATGGTGTTTTCAGGAGCCCCATTACCTCTCCACAACTCTAGGGCAACAAAGTCTCCTGCACCCATTTGACCCCATGTTTGAACGTGCATCTGAGCTGATACTAGGGCTGCAGAATTCAACTGCATCTTACACATATATTGGGAGTAAACAAGTGATAATCCGCCATCTAATGACGCATCATATCCACAATTTTGGCTTGAGCCTCTAAATGCGTAAACCAAACGACTTCTTGACGCAGAAGGGTAATCTGAACCAGGGTTGGAGTGTCGCCAATGTGAATCTCCTACCGCAGAAGCAGAGTTGTCTTCCTGCCAAATTCCAATACCGGTGGCGTCACTTCCATCGATTGGATATTCTCCGCCGTAGAAAGTCGGTATAGAAGCCGCTGGGAATTGGGAATCTCTGACATCTCCTTCTGCGTTCATGTCATCACGTGAAAACGCAACAGGAAGTGATTTCTCCATGACGTCGTTTTCATTTCGGTCATCAGACGGATTGATCACAGTAGCACGAATGATGATACCTCCTGTCAGTTCGTTTGTTGAAACGTTCAGGTGTGAATGAGCAACAGATGCTTCCCACTGGAATGAATCGGTGTATGACTGACTGCCCAATAGTGGAGTTGTAGGCCATGAAGTACTGTTCATAACGAATCCGATAGGATGGACCATTTCGACCATCACGGTAGCGTTTGAACCTTGAAGTGATGACCCACCTCTCTTTACTTCGACACTAATGTCGACTATGTCTCCTTTGGAAACGTAGAGTAGTGCAGTTCCATCTGGTTGAATCCAGTGGCTTGCAGAGGTTGAATTTACCGAAATTTCTGTAACTGAAAAGTCGTCATTAGCACCGCCGCGACCCATTGTTGCCTCTGCATTTTGTACGGTTATAGACAATACAGATTGAACTAGAAGTAAGGTTACCAAAAGTAATGGAATCGACTTTCGCATGTTCATCAACAGTAATGCGAACATCACTCCGCATATCAATGTCCCCTTCAATTGTCCCCGTAGGGGACATCAGGGTTGGCACAACAATTTGACAAACCTAATCGACGTTTTTGAACTTGAATGAGGGGCAACCTTTGAGAAAGCAAAGTGTTGGGATATACTGTGAGTGAGTACTCAGACAAAGGGCCCTTAGCGGCTAGGCTCTGGTTGACAGGGCTGGTTTTCTGTCAAATTTTCCTCACGCCGATGGCTGCTTTCTCAATCACATACCTGCTGGAATTTGAAATGGCGTCTGAAAATTTCACCATGTCCTTCCAATCCGAAATGATTCCTTGGATCATTTCTGCATCTCTTGCTTACGGAATGATTGCTCTTCTTCTAGCTCTAATTTTTGGTGGATTTACGCCGGTTTGGATTATAGAAAAGGGTGGATGGAAAGCTGCTCTAGGTCTTACACGAGCAAAAAGAGATGCTGCTACACTTCGAAATTCTAGGAGAAATCATGCCAACTCTCCTCACGCAAAACTAACAGTGATGGTTAGCGACCGTATTCAGAAAAGGCACTCCTTGCTTTCCACTCATGGAGGTCTAGTTTTGTTGGCTATTCCATTCCAATTAATGCTAGTAATTATTCCACTTGGATTTGTGATATTCATACCTGACGAATGGATTCGATCCAATCGACGATTAGAGGTAGCATTAGCGTGTTACCTAATCGTTCTAATCATGGTAATGAGAGTATTTCCGAAATTTGCTAGAAAGCACATCACAATTGCAGCATTCACGAGGCGTTGGCTAGTTTCAATGACTAAATTATCTTGGCTTGCACCTGTCTTGGTTCTGTGGCTAATGGGTAGACTTGCAAGCGTGATTGTTCTATCTTGGGTTGGAGCAGACGTGACAAACACTCTGCAATTAGAACAGTCATTTATGGAAGACATCCTAAACATTGGGAGGGTGCCGGAGGCATCATTCTTGGATTTACTAACTGCTCTAGCCGTTATGCCACTAGCAGCGTTCACTACCCTTGCATGCTTGGGTGGAGGCTCAGGCACTCCACCAGAATGGATGAGACTCGGAAATGAAGTTGAAATCAAATCACCCGAGGAAGAAGGTGATGGAGGAGCTATTGTATCGATAGGAAGAACCGTGGGAACAGTCGCCGGGGCAGCGGTTGGAATTGGAATTGGAGTAACAGCCGCTGCCGTTTCAGGAGTCGCTGCAAAAGCCCAAACCGCTGGAAGTTCGGCAGTCGCAGCAGCAAACGCTGCACCGAATGCGATCAATAGTGGAATGGACGCTGTTTCAGCAACAGATGAAGCCTTCTCGTTTGTTGATAGTGAAACACCAACTAACAACCAGATAACTTACAGTGATCAAACCGTAGAAGAGGAGGCTTCCGACTTCGAAGGTTTTGGCTCTATGTTCGATTGATTATTCTTCTTCATCAGAAGATATCATTGCGCGACCATCGCTTATTATCAGGCGAACAAAGCCCATTATCCAGCCATCGCTTCTTGGCCTACCTAAATCAGGTCTCGGTTCCATCAGCAAGATTTTGCCACAGGATTTACATCTAACAGATGTCACCTCCCACATCGGTTGCGCAAATGGACAGCATGATTCTTCAGAATCAGATATATTCTTCACATTCTGTAAGCGCATAGCCAATTGTTTGGTTGCTGGCGCTTCTTCTCCTGAGATAAATGCAGTCACACGTGACAACACTAGCCAACCTGCAACACTCCACATACCAAATCCAAACAATGCTGAACCGTGCCCTAAACTTACCCAGCCGAATGTAAGTGGAATAAGTGCAAAGACGATAGCTAACCAGTAAAATGTCCTCATGTGTAGTACTCTTTGAATCAAGTGACTATCAACGTAAACAGGCTCGGGGTGAGGGGGAAATTGTTCATTCCAAGATTTCACTCTAGGGAAGGTAAGAAACGGAATTCTAGTTATCAGGTAAGCCATTACAGCTCCTGAAAAGAATTCAAAAAATTCTAACCACATCTTAATCGCCACGCAGGCGTTTTAACACCGCTTCGGTTTTGTCCATTCCTAGGGAAATATCATCCCTCGATATTGTGTAAGCAAACCTTAGATGTCCTTCTCCAGATGGACCAAAAGCACTTCCAGGAGAACATAGAACTCCTCCCTTTAGCAATTCAATTGCAACCTCTTCGCTTGTCATTCCCGGAACATCTACCTTAGGAAATACGTAGAATGCACCTTCTGGTACGTGGCATTGAACTCCAGGCATTGCGTTTAGTCTAGAACAAATCAAATCTCTTCTTGCCTTGAATTCTGCACACATCTCATCGGGATATTCATCTGCGTTATTTATTGCAGAAAGAACAGCATACTGCATTGCATCATTCGAACAGGCTGTAATGTAATATTGCAGTTTAATCATCTGAGACATCGCTTCTTTATTTGCGGATAAAATGTAGCCGATTCTCCATCCTGTCATTGCATAGGTCTTGGAAAATGAGTTGATCAAAATGACCCTCTCGTCGTCACAGCCTACGAATGATACGTGTTCATTATCGAAGACTATTCTGTCGTAAACCTCATCTGTAATTATCCACAAGTCGTGTTTCTGAGCGAAGGCTAGCAATTCATCTCTTTGTTCAGCAGTGATTGTTGCTCCCGTTGGGTTTGATGGGAAATTGTACAAGATTGCAACCGTGTTTTCATCTACCAATGATTCTAGGTGGTCGATTGTTGGAACGAATTCATTTTCAAACAGACATTCATAGAATCTAGGATTGCCTCCCCAAAGTCCTACGTCAGGTCCGTAAAGAGGGAAATATGGTTCTGGCAAGAGTACGTTATCACCTGGGTTGACTAAGGACGCAAATATGTTTAGCAAAGCGTTAGTGCCGCTCATTGTCATGCAGACATTTGACTCATCAAGACCCGGACATCTTGAGTCCCAAGTTTGAGCAATGCGCTTTCTCAATGCTGGAAGTCCTGCCGTAGTGGTGTACTTGTTGTGGCCATCTTTCATAGCTTGGTACATAGCGTCTATTGCAACCCGCGGGGGTTGAAAATCAGGCTCTCCTAAACCAAAAGATATGACATCGTCGCCAGCCATATCAAACATCTTTCGAACGCCAGTAGGCTGAATATCTGTAGCACGCTTAGAGAAACCACGCATGGCTGCTCGAAAACTAACTTACATTTCAAGATGATTTACGTTTATCCCTGCCATAGTGTCCATTCTGAACCAGAATTCGACAAACGATAGTAATTCATGTCATTGTAGGTCAACCATTCGTACCCATCACCACTATCAGTGCCTTGCATAGAACTATCAGGATGAGATATTGTTGCCTCCATTGGTTCTACAGCAACAGGAGCGGCGGCCGCTACAGTCTGTTCTTGGGCAACTACCTGTTGGTGTACCTCCTCGTGTTGAGATCCCACATTATTGTCCTCAACAATGGCTTGATGATAATCTTCAGTTTGAGTTGGAGCGACACCAGTTTGTTCTACGGTGTGCTGGATTTCAGGAATCTCCTTCTCAACATAGGCAGTTTGGTCCTCTCCTGAGACCTCAAACATCATCTCGTGCTTCTCAAACACATCGTCTAATTCTGACCTTAGCCTCTCCAATCTAATTCCTTGATGCGGACCTAACATGCGTAGCATCAGGCTGTATTCCCATCTTAGAGCAACTTGCTCTAGTTCATCTCTAGACCTGCATTCTTTCAGCATTACCTCGTATTTCTCACATCGCTTGTTTCTAGTTATGAATCCGAATCCGATCCATGCGAATAAAGGAACACCTCCGAATATACCAATCAAATCCCATGCACCCAAACCAACATTGGTTCCTGGAATTACGATTTCAAAGCTTTCGATCGGTACTGAAGAAGCGTCGAATGGGTCTGTCTTTTGTCTCAATTCGTCTGTATCAGCATATCCATCATTATCGTCATCCGGGTCTTCGTTGTCACCCTTTCCATCGCCGTCGAAATCAGCCCATTCTCGGTTATCAGATGGCGCCCAATCATCTTCATCAAGAACTCCATCGTTATCAAGGTCTCCTGGTGAATAATAACTTGGCAATACGTCAATACTATCGTTGTAGCCATCATTATCGAAGTCGTTTAGGAAGGGGTCTGCTTCGGTTCCTGATTGGTTATCACCAAGTCCATCTTCGTCATTGTCTTCCCACTGGGTTGGATTGTCAGGGAAGACGTCTGCACCCGCTCCTAGTGGGTTATCACCGTAGCCATCACCGTCTCTATCCGTAGTCTGAGTAGGGTCGAATGGGAATGCGTCTGCGTTATTTCCAACTCCATCACCATCGGTATCCTTCCATTCTGTTGGGTCATCTGGGAATTCATCCGCTCTGTTACCAAGTGGGTCATCTCCCCATAAGTCTCCATCTCTATCAGATGACTGGGTTGCATCATTGACGAATGCATCGTCTTCATCAGCTACTCCATCTCTATCGGTATCTGCCCATCTATTTGGGTCATTGGGGAACCAGTCTCCTTCGGTTCCGTACTTGTTGTCACCGTGTCCGTCACCGTCAGTGTCGTTCCATTGAGTCCCGTCTGAAGGGAATAGGTCTACTAATTCTGCACCTTCTGATTGGTTGTCACCCCAGCCATCTCCGTCTCTGTCAGAGAATTGGGAAGGGGTTTGAGGGAATGCGTCACCACCATCAGACCAACCATCAGAATCTGAGTCTAAACATCCGTAAACATCGATCGTACTGTAACCTTCTTGGGTTGGGCACGAATCTCCACGAGTTCCGAATTCATTGTCACCATAGCCATCACCATCAGTATCAAACCACTGTGATGCATCCAGAATCCAAATATCAGGCGTTGTTCCATTTGGATTATCTCCATAGCCGTCACCGTCGGTATCCTTCCACTGAGTAGGGTCTTCGTCAAACGGATCTATCAAATCCGCCCAACCATCACCATCTGCGTCAGGACATCCAACATAACCGCCCAAAGTTGAGGTCCCGGCCTGGCTTGGACAATTATCGAGGCTGTCTAGATTTCCATCATCATCATCGTCATAATCTTCAGCATCCGGTGTACCATCTCCATCTGTATCTCTAATTACTGCGATTGTAATTTCGACAGTTGCAGAATATGGACCAGCCATAGCAGTAACATTATGTCTTGAAACGCCGAATGTTGAATTCCCAACAGACATTATTGCTCCAGTTTCCTCGTTCAACTCAAAGCCTTGCGGAAGAGGAGGTGATATGCTGAAAGTATAATTCCAACCGGAAACAAAGTTTTCATTTTGCTTAATCTCACCTTCTAGGTACGTCAATGTTGAGGTTGTCGTCGGCAAATCAATATCTACAACTTGTGGATATGCACTAGGTTCTTGGGTTCCATCTCCGAGTTCACTATTTCCATTGTAACCCCAGCACTGAATCGTACCATCAGATGCTGTAGCACACTTGAAGTGCTCTCCAGATGTTATTCCAGTAGCGGTTACTCCGCTGTCTAGTTGGATTGGAACTGGAGATGAAGTATCTCCCCCAATCAGTCCATTACCGACTTCACCGTATTCGTTCTCTCCCCAGCAATTCAACTGTCCGTCATCATGCAGTGTACAGGTTGATTCAGGACCTAGATCAATTGCAATAATTGGGTTATAGAATTGCATGTCAATCTCAGTTGGTCTTCTAATTATCTCAGTCGTAGACGAGGACTCATTTCCTAGTCCTATTTCCCCATGGTTATTGTGACCCCAGCACCAAAGTGAATTATCTGTCATAACCGCACAACCATGATATTCTCCAACTGCCATGAAGGAAACTGAATTATCATGAGGAATATCGACTTTAACAGGGATTTTTATTTTGTAATCAGCATTGGTGCTTGCTATACTACCTTTGCCAGTACCCATATTTCCATAATTTTGTCTTCCCCAGCAATACATTTCACCGTTATCTAAAACGGCACATGTGTGGTAATCGCCCGAATCAATTGAAATTGCAAACCTATCAGATGGTAGTAGAACCTCTCTGGGTAGTCCTGAGTAAGTGGTAGTTCCATCTCCAAGTTGACCGTAGTTGTTGTTACCCCAACAATAAACAGAGCCATCATCAAGTAATGAGCATGCGAATTCCCTACCAGTGCTTATCATAACTGCATTACTTGACCATGGAAGAAGAACTTCTCCAGGGGATTTAAGGTCATATCTACCCGAATCTGTATCCCAAGTTCCTTGACCATTTTGGCCCTTAGAGCCATCTCCCCAACACATTACTCGGCCTTCGTCGGTTAGGATACAAGTATTGTAATAACTCGTTGAAACTTGTACTGCAAATGGTTCATCCCCAGTAAAACGAACGGGGTTTGGACTAGATCTTCTATTTGTAGATAAGTCACCTAACTTGCCCTCGTTATTATTTCCCCAACAGTAGGTTTTTCCATTCTGGTCAATACTACATACATGATTGTACCATGAATCAACTTGAACCATTGCTACTGCTGAGTCTGATTCTTTGTAAGCAATTGAGTTGGTCCAAGCAGTATTAGAACCATACTTTCTGTCAATTGTCATCGCTTCGTAATCAACTGAGCCTGAAGTTACACCGCTTGAGGTGTTGACGCTCCAATCAAATTGTCCAGATTGATTTGCAACCGATGTAATTGATAATTCAGAACCATTCATGATGAAACCGGATGGTAAATTACTGAAGGAAAAATCATCGATATTCCATCCCATTGGTTGAATTGCGTATTCATATTCTTCTGAAATTACATACCTTAACTTTGAGCTCTTATCCATGTTAACCTCAAGAGTTCTAGCATAACCACCTTCACCCCAACAGGAGATTGCTGCGTATTCGGTTACAACACAAGTATAGTCTACACCAACGCCCATGGAAACTACTTTTTGTCCGAACTTTGTTTTGACGAAAGTAGGATTGTAAATTTGGCCTCCATAATCATTCGTGACAGGCCCCTCTGATTGTTGGTAGTTATTGTATCCCCAACAATACATCGAACCGTTACTTAAGAGACCGCATGTATGTCTTTGGCTAGCAGAGATTTGTACTGGATTTGAGCCAGCTGGCATGTTAACATGTGTTGGAGTGTACATGGTTGTTCCGTTACCGTTACCCAAATTACCGTAGCCATTGTAACCCCAGCAGTACACGCTTGAATTGTCTAAAATCACACAATTGTGATCAAATCCAGAGGAGATAGCAACTGCTTTACTTCCAAGAGGTAATTTAGTGAAAACCGGTGTCAAATTGTTGGTTGTGGACCCATCTCCCAGCTGCCCGTAATTGTTTCTACCCCAACAATAGACAGACCCGTTTTCTATTATACCGCATGTGTGTGATGTACCCAATGACAAATCTGTGAAATGTTGATTTTGAGGCGATTGGATTAGAATTGGCCTATTTCGGACTGTTTGGTCCCCAGTACCCAATTGGCCGTATTGATTGTAACCCCAGCAGTAAGTATTCATGTCCTCGAAGATTCCACATGAATGGTAGTAACCAGTAGAAACCTGCATTGCGGGCGGCAATTCGTTTGAGGAATAATCACGACTTATTTCTTGAGGTGTAGAGTATTTCGAACTCGAGTGGTGAGTCCCAGTTCCAGTTTGTCCCTGATTGTTCATACCCCAACAATACAATACCCCATCGACATCAATTCCACATGTGTGTTCGTATCCTGTCGAAATACTGTACAAAGGAGTGTTAAGATTCGAAATTTGAGTAGGTTCTGCCTTGTCGCTCCATGAACCAACGCCTAATTGGCCCAAGGTGTTGTAACCTGTACAATAATTAGATTCAGTGGTAATCATACAAGTATGTAATCTTCCAACAGAAAAGTCGACTGGAATCATTTTTTCTTTGCTCAAAACTGACATCCCTAATGAATGTGATTCCACTCTATCATTCCATTTGTCTATTCGCTTTATTACAGTCAAATCAACAGATGCAGAAACGCTTGATTGCCCGTTAGAGACCTGAACTGTGATTGTATAATTCCCAACTGCGAGGGTGGAATCAATCTCCAAAGACTCTGTGACGTTATTCCACGTGATTCCAAGAGGCAACTGACTTGATTGTGAGGTACTGTAATCCCAACCTGCGACTGTTATTGGTATAC
>WTIA01000119.1 GCA_011522915.1 Methanobacteriota archaeon | reverse complement strand
TACCCTGAAGAACACCAGCAAAGAAGACATTTCGTTGTCTGATTATGCTGGGAAGACTGTGATTCTAGCATTTTATCCAGGTGCGTTTACAGGCGTTTGCGATAAAGAAATGTGCGCTTTCCAAGACAACATGGGTAAACTAAACGACTCAAATGCAGTTGTTATGGGAATAAGTGTTGACTCCCCATGGGCTAATGCTGAATTCGCTCGCAAGTACGAACTAGGGTTCACGCTACTATCTGACGTTGACAGAAGTGTCGTTAAGATGTATGACGCTACGTTCACCGGCTTGGGTGGAATTGAAGGATACGTTTCCGCTAACAGAGTTGTGGTGATTATCGACGGTGACGGAGTGGTACAGCACAGGTGGGTTGCAGAAAATCCTGGCGTAGAACCGGATTATGATTCGATTGTATCTTTTGCAGCTTCTCTATGAGATGGTCTAAACTGAACAATCAAAGAAACCCACACAATTAGAATAGGTATTGAAAAAACCCTGTCAAGGGTTGAAACAAACCACAGACCTGTGTAGAATAATGCTATCATTCCAGCCAATACAAAGACTAGCACAGGGGCAATTTTTGGCTTTGGGTGTAAGAAACTGTAGACAATGTATCCTCCCCCGAAGTATGCAAATAAGTATGCAAATGTGACGTAGAATATTCCAGTCAAAATTCCTATGATGGCAAACTGTGGTTCTAAATCAGGACGAACTAAAATCAATTCAACCGCAAGAAAAACTGCTGCAAAATTATGCATTACTTGTTCGTGGAAAAGAAACATGTGGTCATGATTTCTACCGATTCTAACCTCGTCTGGAAGGATAATGTGTCTAACGATTGTTGCTGTCATAAAAGCCATTGCAATGCCTATGCAGAAGATAAATACCTGGAATCTTAACAATAAATCAGGAACTCTAATATCCAAGAATTCTAGAGATTGCGCCGATATTGCGATTGAGAAGTATGCAATGTTTGACAACAAAGTCCAACTGCTAAAGGTAACAAATTTCGACAGCCCAACGGGATACGTGGTTATCTCTTCGCATCCATTTATTGTAATAACTCGCATATTTCCTGCACCGATTTTCACCATGTAGACCGCTGCAGAAAGAGCAACTAACAGGCATGAGATCCTCCAAAATAGAACCATTACTGAGGATGATTGAAAACTGCTTACCGAAGAACTTACCAGAGCAATTAAATCAATCTTTGATGAATAGTATAAACTGAATAGTGTTAGTAAAAAGATGAAGAATATTGTGTAACGAGTGTAGTCATGTTCATCTTTCTGGTCAGTCATTTTCTTACCAAGCCTTTTCGTTGAAGTTGAATAACTTGTCATTCAAACGGGTCGAGATGAATTAGTTGCTCGACATCGATTCGCTTGTAGCCACGCTCTTCTGCGCTTTCGCCTGCCTTTACCAGCATGCGACGCATCCAACCAAGCATCATTAAATCCTTCATTTTGTCAATAGCATCGATGAATGCGGCTGGATTAGAGCCTAATTGTGCATGTTCCCTAATATTCTGTCCAACCTCATCAACTACCTCATAGTACCAATCGAGTAACTCCTCTACTGCGTCATCTGTCACAGACATACCTGCAAATGCTCTAGACATTTTTCTCACCACTGAAGGAGTTAATGCGGAGCCGCTGATTTTTCCTTCAAGTACATCTTCCTCTACTTCCAAAGCATGTTGCTCGCCATCCTCAGGCTGCTCTGCTGGAGCGACTGTGACGGCAGAAAGGTGGCGAGGTTTGATTGTGTTTACTCGGTCTTTCGCAGCAGCACTTTCTGCTGCGTGTAGGATTTTCTTGAGATGATTTTCCAAGTGTTCAATTCCAGCTTGTACCGCTTCTGAACCAACGCTCTCAAGTTCGCCGAGTCTCTCAATCATTAGTTCACGTGTTCGATTGTAGTTCAGTCGAGTACGGTGTGTATCGTCAAGAGTTTTCTTATCTGGAGTTGCAGCAAGGGTGGCCGCTTCCATAGCAGGAACCATTTGGTCGATTTCCGCAACCAACATTTCGACTAATTGTTCCTTTACCGCACCAGAAAGACGCATTTCGGTAAAACCAGAGGATACAAACCCGATATGACTAGTTGAATACGGCTTTGCCATTTACTCCACCAAACCGTCCTCACGGCCGATGGCTTGTGATATTTCCCATGCGTGGAAGCATTCGTGACCTCCCAAAAATCCGCCTGCTTCTCTGGCAGGTCCAATGAATTCTGAGGCACAAAATTGACAGAATACTTGAACGATTAATTCATTGAAATAAGTTCCATTAGGTGTGACTCTTTTGACGATTCTTTTGCCAACATCTGACTCGTCCCAATCACTCAGTTTATCGGTAAAATCTTCATCGATTACTACTTTTTCTGCCATAATATCACCATTCTGTTACCCATGGAATTGCACCGTCTGCAGTGATTGGGCGCATTCCCTCTTCATCTCTAACCCAAGTATCTTCACTACCTATACTTCCGTTTGTATGCACTACTTTTGGCTCGATTGCCATAGTGCCCCCAATTGGAAGTGGGCGGTCGAAACCTTCTGCGACTACTGGAGATTCATCTAACTGTAAACCGACTGAATGGCCCAAGAATCTTGACTGGTCTGGAGCCATTCCCATCAGATGATTTGCATGACCGAGTTCTTTTGCCAATGCATAACCTTGGCGCCAAGCCTCGGAGCAATCCTTACCTTGGTCAAGAACGTCTACGACCTCTTCTTTGACAGCGATCATGTCATCCAACCTCTGCTGCCACTCGGAGGATAGGGAACCTGCAACGAACATTCTTGTTGTATCGACTACATATCCACGATGTAGGTGAACGAGGTCCACTAAAACTGGTTCGTTAGCCTTGATTTTGGTAAATCCACTACCCATAGAAGCCATTGGATGAGGGCCTGTTCCGCCGATTGCTGAATCAAAGAAAGAAGGTATTCCACCCGCACGGCCTGCTACGATGACTCCACGATCGCACTGAAGTGGGAATCTACGCATCTGCACATTACCACCAAACCCAGCAGCACGGCTGACAGCCTCTGCGGCTGCAACAAGTTCGATTTCTGGAACGCCTTCGCCACCAACTGCGGCAACCGCTTCAAACATGGCTAACTGGACTTGTGCCCCCTCTGCCATCATTTCTAATTCCCAAGAACTCTTTACCTCTCTTTGCGAATGAACGATTTGTGTACAGTCTTGTGTTGCATTTACCTTGGCTGCAAAACGTGTAGCAAAGGAATGTGGCAATTCACCGAACTGCATCGCAGGAGTGCATCCTATCTCATCTGCGAATTCAGTCATCCTTGGAAATGATTCGACAGAGTGTGGAGAATCACTGCCACCTGATTCATGCTTTGCACGAGACAAGGAACGCCTAACGAATAATCTAGATTCTCCTTCAGCGGTTACGAGTAGGCTTGCGTTTTGTCTACCGCCTGAGTAGTAGTACAAATCCACTGGCGTTTGTATCAATGCTGCTTCTAATCCTTGGTTTGACAATCTTGAAGCAAGTTCCTTCTGTCGGGATTCGAGTTCAGAAACCGGAACTCTCCAGTCCTCTCCCTCAGGGCCAACCAAAGTCGTTAGTTCGCCCTCCATACTAGTCTCGTAGCGCCATTAGTTCAAAACGACTTCCGTTAGGGAAAAGTCCAGATAAAGCGCTTTATTCGACTTTAGCGACTTCTGGAACGTAGGCATCGGTTGACTCAAGCCTTTGCTCTGCAATCTCGCAATACTCATCAGATATGTCACATCCAATGTAAACTCGCCCGGTTTGTTTTGCGGCGACGGCTGTTGTGCCTGAACCAAGGAACGGGTCAAAAACAACATCGCCAAGGAAGGTGAACATCTCAATACAACGCTTGGGTAATTCCACTGGGAATGGAGCTGGATGATTTACTCGTCTGGCTGATTCTGTTGAGAATGACCAGATGGATTTTGTTTGTTGAATAAATTCGTCCCTTCCGATTGTGTCTATTCTTCCATCAGATCTCTCCGCCTTTGTTCGTGGTAATTTGTAATCTCCTTTCGAAAACATTAGCATGTACTCGTGAATGTCCCTCAGACAAGGATTTGATGCCGATTGAAATGAGCCCCAAGCACAAGAAGAACCGGCGCTTGCAGATTTGTCCCAAATCACCTCGCCTCTATGCATAAATCCAATTTCATGCATTATCAAATTGATATGACTGGCTAGAGGAATGTATGGCTTGCGACCGAGATTTGCTACATTGACTACCATCCTTCCACCTGGAGCAAGTATTCTGTAACACTCTGAGAAAACCTCGTGTAATAGAGAAAGATACTCGGTTAATGACAAATCCTCATCATACGCTTTAGATGCGTTATATGGAGGTGATGTAACAACGAGGTGAACACAATTATCGGGGATTGGAAGTTTTCTGGAATCCCCATTGATGACTGTGTTGCGTAACTCCTTTGGCAATTCTTGAGAGTCTCCTACATCTCTTTGCGAAACTAGGTCATCGTACATTCGAGAATTGTAGTACATCGAAGAATCGTGACCCTCTCTTTTCGAAACTCCGAATGATGATGTTGTGGTCTTTGCACGCTTGCGAGGTCCTTCTAGAGAATCCTCGCGCGCCATACTTGTCATCGCTCAAACAGAGTATATGACATTTCGCGCCTTTGCTGGTTCCGGGACGCGCGTTTTGACCGGTCGAATCAAAAACCGCAAGCGGCTGGCCAATCATAATGGCGAAGGTCCTCACCCTCGACGAGGTTGACCTCGAAGGGCGCACGGTATTGGTGCGCGTGGACATAAATTCGCCACTAGACCCTGAAACAAATGTATTCTTGGACGATACAAGAATACGCAGAATCGTTCCTACACTAAACAAATTGGCAAAGTCGAAAGTTGTCCTTCTTGCCCACCAGTCTCGACCTGGAAAGATGGACTTCACATCCACTCTAGGCCACTCCAGAGAATTGGGAAGATTGCTCGGCCGTAATGTAAAGTGGGTTGATGATATCTATGGAAAGAAAGCACTCACCGCCATTGAAGCCTTAGAAGATGGTGAAATCTTGATGTTAAATAACGTCAGAATGGATGACGAAGAGAACAACACAAAGGGCGATTTCGCTGTTTTGGCTGAGACCCAAATGGTACAAAATTTATCGATGATTGCAGATGCTTTTGTTAACGATGCATTTGCTTGTGCTCACAGAAATTCGCCCTCTATCACTGGATTTACTAACACCCTACCCTGCATAGCAGGTGAATTGATGAATTATGAATTATCAAAATTAGGACAAGCTCTTGAAAACCCGGCTAGGCCGTGTATTGCAGTCCTTGGAGGAGTCAAAGTGGATGATTCTGTTACTGTCGCCGACAATATGCTCAGAGGCGGTACTTGTGACCATATCTGGACAACAGGTGGCGTAGCAAACCTATTCCTGTTCATATCTGGAATCGATATAGGTGAAGTGAACGTAGAATTCCTAAAAGGAGAACTTGGCAAAGCATGGGGAGACACCATCGCAAAGGCTGGCCAGTTGCTGATTGACTTCCCAGAATGTATAATCATGCCAAGTGATGTTGCTGTCGATATTGAAGGAAATAGGGTAGACCACTCGATTGAAAATCTACCGATTGAAGCACCAATATTCGACTTAGGAATTACTAGCATAAGATCGCTATCAAAAGCGATAAAATCAGCAGGTACGGTCATTCTCAACGGCCCCGCTGGAGTATTCGAGCGCACGGACTTCGCTCTGGGAACAGTTGAGATGCTCAACGCTTGTGCTGAAGGAAGCGGTTATGCTGTAATGGGCGGAGGACACACTGCGACCCTCGTAAGCCAGCGAGGACTCGCTGACAAAATGGGCCACGTCTCGACAGGTGGCGG
>WTIA01000110.1 GCA_011522915.1 Methanobacteriota archaeon | reverse complement strand
GAATGGTGTTGTTGTGAACATGTCGTCACCTCGGTCCGTCCCTTCCCAATCTGGGCCACCGGGACGGGGGTGACCCCCGTGTCACGATCAGAAGTTTTCGCTGTCCTTAGCCTCAGCCTTGAGAATACCCATCCAATACTTCAGGGCATTATCTCTAGTGAGCGGCTTCTTCATCTGGCGAACATGCTCTAGAATGTACTGACGGAACTTTAGTGACTTGGTTCGGTTTACACCGTTAGGTGTTACACCGTCCCATAGGTCGTTGAACTGCTTCTCCTTATCGTTGAATGCTTCCTCAGACATGAGTAGTACTCCTTGAGCGATTCGCCGACCGGCACCCCCCTCTTAACCATGTCGAGGCTTGTCCGTATCTTTATTTGGAGGTGGAAGTTCCTCCAGTCCAACGGTTTTGCCTTGTGATTCAGCAATTTCAACATCAATTTTTGGAACCTTTGGTGCAGGAGCCAAGAACGAATTCTTCTGCGCTTCAGTTCCTTCAATTTGGGCATCAAATGCCATTTCTTGCAGTTCCTTTCTGACCCTCTCATCCTTTTCATCGCGCAGTAAAGCATTGCAGTGATTGCGAAGGATTTCATCACCCATCAATCTTGGTAAGATTTTCACGCACGCTAAGCGAACGCTGACGTTTTGGTGGCTACATCCTGCCAAAACTAGATCCTTTGCTCTACCATGGTCAGTGTCAAGAACTTCTATACATTTAATCGCAGATACCATTACATTGGTATCTGAGTCGAGTATTGCTCTTTCAGCAAGAATGGTCGCAATCCTCTGTTCTTTGTGCGCTAATGGAACCAAGCATTTTGCGGCTTGTCTTCGAGTTTCAACATCCTCATCTTCAAGTGCCCAACCAACCAAATCCCAAGCGGCCGCTCCCCCTTTGGAGAGTACTCGTCGCAATAGTCCTGAGGCTTTTCTTCGCAAGTCGAGTGAATCTTCTTGAAGTAACTCATCAATGTGGTCACATGCAACCTCTGGCCAAGTGCTACACAACTCGCCAAGGCCTGCAAAAGCAGCATCTCTTCTTTGCTTGACGTGATGTCTCAATTCAAACGCTAGAGTGCTATCGGTTGCAGAAGGAAATGTTGGAGCGACTTGTTTCAGACATTCGCTCGCTGCCCTTCTGACCGACGCATCTTTGTCATCGAGTAAAACCGATAAGTGGTCGAATAATTCATCAGGACGTGATTCTGCAACAGATGGTAGTGCAAACAAACCTGCAACTCTGATTTTTGGGTCGTCATCCATCAAACAATCTAGCAGAATTTTGTGACCCTCAAAGGCCAGTGCCCCAGCCAAATTGGAGAGTGCCTTGATTCCATCGAGTTTGCCCATGAAGTGGTCTTTTTCTTTCCAACCAACTTTGTAGGTCTCAATCTCACCTGTGGCAAGAGGTATCACAGCTTGCGGAGGGATTGCCATCCAGGGGCCTTCCCGAACCTCTCTTTTCTTCTTATGTCGACGACTACTACCCACGTTTATTGGACGCCCTGTGCGGGGGTCGCGGGCTATGTATTCTCGAGACATACTGAGCGGGGCATAACGCCGAGGGAAATGAACCCTCCCTTTTTCTGATAATCCTATATCCAAAATAATCAAACCCTAAATGCGCCACGTCTAATCATGAGCAGGAGACATATAGCCATCGGTATTATCCTGTTATTTCTAGTTCAAAGTTGGTCAAATTTAGAAATCGAACTGGAAAATGAGTCATCATCTAAGACGATCCATGAAGACCTACTTTTCAATCAGACCGGGTTCACTGAAGACGGAGTGTTCACAGATTCACTCGGGGAAGTCAAAGTAAACCGGCCTCACATACAATGGTTAACTCCAACGGATGGACCGATTATGGGCAGAACTGGTGCATGCTCCGCCTCGATTGAATCCTTGGACCAAGTTTGGCTAATCGGTGGTAGGCACGACCCCGACCCACAGCAAAACAATGACGAAGAGCCAACAGATTTGATTGAAATTTTGGTAAACGCTAACAAATCTTGGCAACCTGACGGAGTTAGTTTACCAGTTCCACAACAATATTGTGAAGCAGAGTTAGTCGGCGACTTGGTGGTTATAGCTGGAGATTGGCAGAGAAATTCAAACCCTGCTCAATATCCATCTGGTAAGGTACAAATTTACAATCTATCCAACAATACTTGGTACAATGGTTCACCTATGCCATCAGCAAATGAGAGAGGTTTAGGCTCAATGGCAGAAGCAAACGGCTACCTGTACTACGCAGGAGGTGTTAGAAATCCAAGTGGAAACGATGCAACCAACCGCACCTATCGATATGACCCACAAACTGACCAGTGGTCAAGAATGGCAGATATGAACCAACCAAGGGCGTCATTTGAACTCATAAATTTCCACGGACAACTATATGCCATGGGTGGATTCCAAGGGACTCAAACATGGAATAGACAGGCATTAGACTATGTTGAAAGATACGACCCTGCGACAGATACTTGGACAAATCTATCCAAGTTATCCGTTGCTAGATTTGGATGGTCAGGAGCAGTTCTCAATGACGAAATTGTCTTGGTTGGAGGGTTTAATGGTGGACCAAAGAGTGAGGTATTCCACTGGAATCCATTAGAAGACACCTGGTCCAAAGGAAACGACATTGGTTACATTGGCCATTTTGACCTCGCAGTAGAAGAAATCAATGGAAGCATCGTTTGGGCAAGTGGAGATATGTCCACTTATGCTTACAGCAGTTGGAACCAAATGTTCTCTCAAGATTCAGAGTACCAGAACGCTTCTGCATCCCACTCGGCTTGGGTAACATCCCCAGTAATCGACTTGAGGCCAAACAGTAACGGAAGAGCAGTTCCAGTTCAGTTTGACTTACAGGGGACTAATACTCCTGGTGGTGAATTGAGTTTCCAATACAGAACATCATCTAATTCCAATACGATAGGAAATGAAATGTGGGAAGGTAGTGATGGTACAATAAACACCACACTACCACTTGGCATTACCGATCTAGACATTTCAGAAAACGCAGATTTCATCCAGTATAGAATCAAGTTAACAGTCAGCGACATGAAAAATTGGGATTCCCCTGATTTGGATTCAATGATTATTCGCTCAGAGCACGCTGCGTTTGTATCAGCCATTTCGAATCTTCTGCATCCCAGAGCTGAAACAGTTAGAATCCAAACCTCACACGACATAATTGTCGCAGGTGAAATGTATTTTGGGCTTGCTACTTGTGATTCTTTTGGAGTTGTTAATGGAGAATGGACGCTATTATCTCACGATGGTACATCATTTACAGAATCAGATAACCAAAATATGTTAATTGGTAGTAACGGTGTAGTCAATTCTTCAATTCCGGGAGAGACTCTTATCGATTGGTCATTCGATTTGGGAGATTTGACTGGAGCATCACACATCTGCATCAAGGTTGGAAGTTCTGGAGAAGAAATCACAGAGTATCTACACGATACGCCAATTGAAATCGATAACTCATTGGAAATTAGAATCACAGATTTGGGTTCATACTCTGCTGAAGACACTGTTGTTGGTGGAATTCCAATCAACATCGGGGTCAATCATAGTTTCCCATCAACTGGAATGACTCTATCAAGCGGAGATTTGCAGGCAAGAATAAATTTCAATATCCAAGTAAATAATCCAACGGAAAACAACAATTCAGGGTGGGTAAATCAAACCACTCCGTGGACAAATCTCACAATTGGGCAAAGCGATGTAATCTCTTGGACTCTTCCTACAGATGTATCGGGTGTTGTTGACATATCAATCGAAGGCAGAAGTGATCAATCTTTCCAAATATTGACAGATTCCAAACTTTCATGGCTAATTTTAGATAACGAAAACCCTGTTGTTATAGATTCTATTCCGAAAAATGAAGACTATCTTGATAGCGAGGTTGATAGAGATTTATCGATTTTAGTAGCCGATGTTTCTGGATTTGAGCCAAATGAAGTTTCAATGTACATCTGGGTTCAAGGTTTGGACGATGGAACCGACGGTTCGATTCCAGATGGTTCGCCTCAAGAAAGCGAATATAGGGATATAAATTTCACAATGGAAAACAACGGTAGTTTTTGGTGGTTTAATGCGACTCAGTCTGATGACATGAATGAAGACCAGCAATTGGTTTACATGAGAATAATTGGTGATGATTTAGCAGGATTCGAGACTCTAAATAACACAATTTGGTGGAAAACTAGAGATGCTAGAACCGCCGTAGTTGAGCGCATCTATGACCCAAATTCAAACAGTATTTGGGAAGTTTCCAGAGACATATCATGGGACATTGGGATTACAGACGGAAATGGTTTAACAGATATTATGTCGATAGAGATAGAATTAGGAGGAGACTCTGATTTTGGAATTAAATATGATGTAGCCGACACAATATGCTCATCTTTAGGCACAAATATTGATTCTGATAGAAGCTTATGCAGCCACTCATTTGTTGGAGACGAACTTGTGTTTTCAGTTACTCTTTATGCAGGGTGGGAAGTCGATATGTCAACACTCGATGAAGGCTTAGTTGAGGTAATCGTAACAGATATCGACGGTACAAGTAGAACTGAATTTAACAATCTCTGGACCTTCTCAGAAGACTTTGATTTCACAATTTCCCAAGTTTCAGATGTATCTGGTAGTATCATGGGTGAAATCACAAACGAATCAATCATGCAAATTAACGATGATTTGCAGATCAAGGGAACAATGACCCATTCACTTTCCGGTTTGCCATATCAGGGAGAACTTTCACTGACTTGGTGGGGATTACTGCAAGGTTCAAACTGGTTTGGTTCTTCAACAATAGAAGTAATCGATGGCCAAATTAACACAACCATAGCAATGCCAGGTACCGGTGGATTGATGGATTTTGATGTTGCATTCATGGACCCGTTGGAGACTAGAACCATAGGTGGTTTTGAAGTTCCAACATTCATTGTCGACCCAAACCAGCCATTGATTTTGGACCCGAGTATGGAAATACTTTCGAGATATCATTTAGATGATGTAGGAATAGGAGTTAATATCGTCGAAGATGTTTCTTGGAGTAAAGAGCTTGATATTACATGCCAGGTGAAATCAACTGAGTTAAGTTGGGACCCAGTTACTATTTCTATGCAACCAAGCAGTGTTTTCCAAGGAAAGACCCTATTCTCTTTCAACTTCGACTTCTCTGCGCAAGGAGACCCTTCACTGCTATCCCCAGAAGCCCAATTGGATTGCTGGGCAAATGGAATAGATGATTCTGGTTGGCCACTCTCATTTACTAGTGAATTAGCCGAAAACCAGCCGTGGTTAAGCATCCCTCTCAATACCGAGGGGCCAAATATCGAATTGATTGGAGTCGAATTAGAGGGACAAATTGAGCCTGGTAAAGAGTTACGTGCTGAGATTACAGTGAAAAATTCTGGTGAAAGTCTTCAAGACTCCTTCAATATTACAGTCTATACAATAATCGATGGGGACAAAACTCTAGTCGGAAAATATACCCAAACACAAATCGCCTCGGGGCAAGGATTGGTTAAACGCGTTGCAATAACGATTCCCGAAGGTGATTGGGAGCTACTGGTTGTAGTAGACGAAGACCAGAAGATTTGGGAGTTAAATGAAGAGGACAATACCTTTTCCAAGAAATATTCTGCACCTGACGAATTTAGCGCAACACTGTATATTGTTGCTGGTGGAGGGTTCCTAGTTTTGGCGACATTGGGGTTAATATTGCGAAAGCGTTCTGGCAGTGAAGTCAGTGAAGCGAAGAAAATGCCATCAATTGAAGACCTTCCAAGGTCAGGACCTCCGCAAGGTAATAGATCTGAAAGCGAAAACAAACCAAGTGTAAAACCAAAGAAAGGTCCACCTCCAAAACCTAAACCTGTAGAGGCGACAGCCCCTATTACAAATGTCGCAGACGCAATGGCTAAACTATCACTTGATAACCTTCCAGGGAGAAATGAAAATATTGCTACAACCGTTGCAAGTTACGAGTCTCTTCCACATGGAGGAGAGTATGAATATTTGAGTGAAGGTACATTCTATTCTGGAAGTAATATCGGCAGATGGAAACTCGAAGATGATGGTTCATTTACTAAAATCGAGTGATGAATATGTCTGAAGAAATGAATGACATAAAGAGGGTGTTAGCGATTTGTTTTCGCAATGGAGGCACACAAACTGCAGATGATTTAGAGAGAATAATTTCTTTTGATATGGGATGGATGGATACAGAAACTGCTCATGATGCAATTAAAGCGCTAATCTTTGCAGGTTGGATAAGAGATGAAGACGGTGAGTTATCTGCCAACTGTGACATTAAGGGAGTACAGGCTCCGTTGGGTTGGCAACCTAGACCTTCTAGGCTTACAGACCCCATTGTCAATGATTTTAGCCCAACAGCACCTCATGAAAAGATTGTACAAAAAAGTCCTGTTGTTCAGGAGCCAACTCCAAAAGTTAGCACTGAAACCGACCCTAGAGCACGAAAGGAAAAGAGATTGGCAAAATTCATTTCAAAACAATCCGGCATTGAATATGATGAAATCACAAGAAGGGCAGAACGTAAAGTCAAGGCATTGAGATACTGCACAACATGGCTTGCTCTGTGTTTGATAAGCAGAGAACAAAACCTAGAAATGAGTTCAATAATTGATTCATTCGCTAGCCGTTGAATATAACTCTGACATCAATAACAAAACGGGTAATACGATAATCGATAAGATCAGAGAATAGGTTACCGTCAATGCGGTTACCAAGCCAAATTGCTGAACTACAGGCATAGGAGAGAATAACAGCACAAGGAAACCGAGTGAAGTTGTACCTGCGGATAATACTAGTGCCACACCAGTTGTTGAGATAGTTTCCTCGAGGGCTTCCCAAACGTCCTCTCCTTTCTCTCTCTCATACTCAAAGCGACGCCACATGTGGATTACGTAATCGATTCCTATTCCTAGGGACAATGCAGTTACCATCACTGTCAGCACATTCCACTTCAATGAAAGTACGACCATCGAGCCAACCACCCAAAGAGTGGCAAGAACTACTGGAGTCAATACTACAACTGCTGGCACCGGCCTGCGCGTCAATATGAGTAATACAAAGAATGACACAATGAATGAAATTGCTGTGGAGGAAAGTTGCGAAGAGTTGAGACCATCTAGTACGTTTTGTAACGCTACCAAATCCCCAGTTACGTAAACGCTAGCGACTCCTGATAGTTCACTGCGTAATTTTCCTGTTTCACCTTCTGTTCCCAGTTCCTCCTCAAACCATTCAACAACTCTACTTGTGTCACTGGAAGTTGAAGCATCGACTCTGACTTCAATTCTGATGTGTTCTATTTTGTCACCATTTAGATGTACTGTATTGCTCACTCTTTCTGACCAAGAGTCTCCGGTATATGGGTCGGCGACCGATTCGTTTT
This sequence comes from Methanobacteriota archaeon, assembly GCA_011522915.1. Taxonomy (GTDB): domain Archaea; phylum Thermoplasmatota; class Poseidoniia; order Poseidoniales; family Poseidoniaceae; genus MGIIa-K1. Next base: position 13,979 of record WTIA01000110.1, on the reverse strand, counting down.
GTGATAAATTAACCAGAGCAGCACCTAGGTCAAATTCTGCCTCAATTCCTCTGCGTAAATCACCATTAGAGATTACTAAACCATATCTCTCACCGAATATTACGTCATTGTCAACAGCATCGTAGAGTACTTTGTATGGACCTTCGTAAGAAGGACTAGAATCTACTCCACCGCCTCCAACCACGTCGTGATTATTTGCTAAATCATTATGCAGCCCACGCATTTCGTTTAACAGAATGAAATCTGAGTCGATTTCATCTGCAGAATCCACGGGTTCCATTAGAACGTATACAACCTTCCACCCTGCACTTTCATAGCTACTATCCAATTCATCCCTTACCTGCATAATCTCCATATCTTCATCCAAGAAATCTGTTAAGTCGAATTCGGTTTCAAGACCCATTGCTCCAATGATCGAAACACCTGTAATAATCAGAGCCACAATCAGAACTAGAACTTGCTGCGAGCGTTGAAGGTCGACTAGCTTCTTAGAAAAGCGAGGCATTCTGATAGGTTCAGCAGGTGCTTTTTCGCTTGTAGAATCAATAACAACGTGCAATGCTCCTACAACAATTGTAGCGTTGATGAAAGCGGATAAAACACCGACTGCAAGTGCAATTCCAAATGTCTCTAATGGTGGTAAAGGAGAGATAATATTGGCCAAGAACGCAGCGACTGTAGTAATTACAGCCAGACCGAGAGGTGTTGATAATTTCCCACAAGATGCTAACCAAGATTCTGCCGAATCTCCAATTTTACCTTTGAACGAATTGTATCTCCTTTGCAAATGTATTGAATAGTCAATTCCTAATCCTAGAACCAGAGGTGCAACCGCTACCTCTAGAGCAGTGAACCTAGCACCAGTGAGATTGAGAATACCATATGTCCAAATCAATGCGAAGGACAAGCCAACAAGAGGGAATACAACTCCCTTAACACTGCGGAATGAGATTGCGAGCAAAACAACAACAACAAGCACAGCCAAAATGATCAAAGTTGCGAGATTATCGAACGTTCCTTCATCAATGTCGTGAGAGATTAAGTCCAATGATGCAACGCCATAATTTAATTCTGAATTTGCGCTTAATTCATCGAATAAATCCCTGAGTTGGTCTTGTTTTGCTTTTCTTTCTGCACTTGACAAATCAGGGTCGATTTCTAAAATCCAGAGCGTTGATGAAGCGGTAACGGTCGCCGATCCTTCCTGAGAGTTAGTCTCAATCCACAAACATATTTCCGTACCGTCAAAGTCTTTGTGCAACATTCCATCTAGTATGAATTGAGCAACTTCTCTTTGCTTGGAAACGTCACCTGGACAATCCGATTCATTTAAGTCGATTACAAGGTTCAACATTTCTTCCCATGAATTTACGTCATCCAACTCGGTACCATTAGCTTCTTCATCGAGGGCCAGCTGAAGAATTGATGGGGCTGTTATCCAGTCTTGAACTACATTCTGCATAGACTTGCTCTCATTCTCAACTAGATGCAAATGAGTGTTCATTAAATTCAAAGAATCCATGTCCAACACGTTACCACCATCGTCTCTCGTAACATGAACAAACATAGGTCTAGTTTCGTTACTGAAATGCTTAGTGATTCTTTCATGTGCATCTCCAGAGTCAGATTCTGGTGCGAAATCTGATAAATCTGTATGGAAAGTTGGAGTATCCATGAAAGCCAAATTTGCTGCCAATCCAACAGTTAATGCTGCGGAGACAATCAAGATGGGCCACGAAAATTTGCGGAATCGGTCAGATTGACCCCGCAGCACATCCTCGATTGCGAGTGAACTCACGGGTCGGGGGGGTGCGATTCAGTACTAAAGCGAGAAGGGTCCAAACATCAAAAAATATGCATTTTTTTACAAGACTACTGAATTTCGAAAAATGTTAGTTACGGCCAAAGGTTCTTGAAGGCGAGGCTGACCGCCAAGAACGGTCACTATGCCGGTTAAAGTTCTAGCACGCGACAATAACGAACTGAGAGTACGATTTATTGGAGAGTCTCACACCTCCTTACAGGTACTTCGTGAAAGACTAAACAGCGACAAGGGCGTTGATTATGCAAATTATTTCCCCGGACATCCAGATTTGGATGAGCCTGAATTCTTCATTCGAACCAACAAGGGCGTAGACCCTGCTGACCTTTTGAAGAAGTTAATCGGAGACGTCCAAGGTGACTTCTCTGGTTTGAAGCTTTGAGATGTGTTAAGACATGTCCGTAAAGGATGACTTAGCCGATACCATCGGTTTAACAGGCTATGCCGTAGAGTCAACTGGAATAGGCGGCGTACTAAAGGCTAGAGTAGCAGATTTCAGAGTCGACGAAATCTCTACTAAAATTAGCCTAGACCCAAGAGGCAGATTTACCGCTGCCAATATCACACTAACCAACTGGGAAACAAATCGGTTCATCGGCAAATTGGCAAAAGCCTGTGGGATATCCAGGAATAGAATCTTCTTTGCAGGAACGAAAGACAAGAGAGCAGTTACACGTCAAGTATTCATCATTGATGCTCCTCAAAACAAAGTTGCAAGTGTCGAAATTCCAGATGTCGAAATCGAAATTCTTGGCAGAACTCATCAAAAAATTGGATTTGGAAATCACAAAGGAAACCGATTCACAATCGTTGCAAGAGGTTGCTGTCACCCTGATGGAAGTCCAATGACAAATGAGCAAGCCTTGGAAAAAATATCTGAAATTGAAAAATCCATGGAAGATGAACTTGGCGTAGGACTATTTCCAAACTGGATAGGACCACAGAGGTTCGGTGCTGGAAGACCTGTTACACCAGTTGTTGGTAGACACGTAATTGCAGATGATTGGAAATCAGCAGTTATGTCTTATATCTGCATGGAAGGAGACGAAAACGAAGATGTTGCTAATTTCAGAAAACATGTCCGTGAAAATGGCATTACTGAAGAAGCTCTGGAAATCATTCCTCACTGGTTAGGTTTCGAAAGAGATATGCTAAAACATTTGATTGATAATCCAGAGGATTGGATAGGAGCATTCCGAAAATTACCAAACAATCTTCAATTGATGACGGTACATTCTCTTCAATCTGTTGTGTTCAACAAAACTGTTGAAGCAAGAATATCTGAAGAAATCCCATTAGCAAAGCCAATTATTGGAGACATAGTTGGAAGAATCGATGATAATGGCCAGCTTGAGACTTCCTCTCTGGTGACAGTTGAGGAGCGAACTCTAGACCGAATTTCTAGAAATTGTCAGATGGGGCGGCTTGCTGTAACTGCTCAATTACCAGGCTCAGCCATGCAAACTCCAGCCGGAAGGTTCGGTGAGGTTGAATCTGAGGTTCTGAATAAAATGGATCTTGGGAATACTACTTGGAATGTGGAGCAAATTCGAAGATTGACCACTAAGGGTACAAGAAGACCTCTAGTTACTACATTCTCAGATTTCCAATATGAAGCAGTTCCTGTGGCTGGTGAAGAAACCATGGGAGATAAATGGGTAGAGGGGCCAAAAGATGGCGAATTATGGAACCCATCAGGCGCCTGCATTAGATTCAGATTTACACTTCCATCAGGAAGTTATGCAACCACTCTGCTGCGTGAGTTCATGCGAACTCCACTAAACCAACTCTGAGTAATTGAATGAGTCAGTAGACTATTCAAACGCTGAAACAATCCATTCGGTATCAAAGAAGACCCATTGAGAGAACTTCGATTTCACCAGTTCCACGGATTGCACGCATGTTTTCTTCAAACACGTCTGACAATCCTGAACCATCATTCATTACAACATGAACTTGGATGAATTTTAGACCGAATGCTAAAGGCTTTGTTTCGCATAACTGAACGTCGTAAACGTCGTCCTTTAATGCTTGAATTTGAGTTACTATATCTTCTGCTGAAACATCTTCAACATCAGAATCTGGCATGACTTTGTAGGTTAATGCGACCATTCCCATAATATCACCAATTTGGTTTCAAGGACCCTGGAATCCACACGAAGGGCATACGTAGGTTACACCTTGGTTACGGCAGCGTGGACTGCGGCCAATTGGTGTGCCACATGTGGGGCAGGGGAATGTAGTAGATCCTTCATCAACCAAAGGGACTCCGGATGCGGTGCAGACGGTTGCTCGCTCAGACATAATATACACCTCAGTGCAGCACGGCCACGACCTCTCCCTCTTTATCCTTGCGCGCAGAGAATTATCTATCAATGACTGTAAGTTTCCCAGATTTGCCGGTTGAAACCACCAGTTCTCCATTGCGTGAACGGCACCACCCGTTCTCAATTCTGATTATGTCGCCAGTATTTACTTCCTTTACTTGGTCGCCCCACAATACTATTCCAACTATCCCAGTTTCATCCCTGCCACATGCAGCTGCGAGCGAGCCGGAGTAGTTTTGAGAACTAACTAGTCTGCGAGGATATCTCCTCAACACAACTAATTCTAGACGGCTAACTTCCTTGTTAGCACGAAGTTCACAGACTTTTTGTCTCGTAGACATTTTGGTTTGGGAATCATTCATTTTCATTTGATTAAGAATGGATGATTTTCGTCTTTGGCTATCTGTTCTCGGCTTGGTATTACTGACCATGAAGTGACCTGTTTTCATTCTACCATAATCAATGATTTGTTGGGTTTGCCTGAAAGTGAAATTATTACTCCTTTGGAGTATTTTTTCTCCTGACTGTGAAAGTGGATTTTGTAGGCTCGACATCGTCCATGGGTTCTGGCCCGCCCTGCCTGTCTTCTAATGCCTGCTCGAACGCCGGTCTTATCTCCCAATCAGGGCCACGTTTGGGCGTATGGAACTTGCAAACCAAATATACCTCTGAAGATGAATTACGACTTGCCATAGGCGAGAACCGTTTTACAGTTTGAAAATGGGGACGAACTAGTTCAATCAATTCTTCAACCCCAACGCCTTGGAATAATTTCGTGACAAAGTGTCCACCATATTTCAAAATGGGAAGTGCAAAGTCAAACACATCAGCAACAAGCATTAGTGATACAGCTTGGTCGATATCCCATTTTCCCGTGATATGAGGGGAGATATCAGATACTACAACGTCAATTACCTCTGTATCTATTGCATCAAGAACAGCCTGTTGAGTGAATGGCTCTGTGATATCACCCACAATCAAATTTGCACCTTCAACAGGAACACAAGATTGCAAGTCAACACCAACTACCTTTCCTTTTTGACCTACAAGTTCAACTGCAACTTGTGCCCATCCTCCCGGATGACAGCCTACGTCAAGGACACTGTCTTCTATCTTGATGATTTTATGACGTTCTTGAATTTGTTTTAATTTGAAGGCGGAGCGTGCACGGTAGCCACTGGCTTTGGCTTGTTTTCTCCAAGCATCTTTTTGGTGATCTTGAACCCAGCGGTCGACCAAAACTCTCCCTCCGAACCTTGCTGACAGCATCCCCATGATAACTTCATGGACAAGATAGTGGTGGACAATGGTAATGCGTCACCTAATTTCACTAGTGGTGGTTTTGTTGTGCATGACCTCTTCCACGGCCGCATTAGCGGAGAGTAGTGTTGAAGAATACTCTCTGAAACGTACTGTTTTGGTGGAAGAAAGAACTGCAATTTGGTGTCCTTCATGCGCTGAAGTGGACCCTGAACTTGCAATAGTTGCTAAAGCACACGGCGCAAGAACCGCAATTGTTGGGATACACGTAACAGACGAATTCGAAAATGAAGCTAGTCTGGCTCGCATTGAATATCAAAAGCAAACAGATAGCACCGAATACGGAACACCAACCTTCTTTGTCGATGGAGTAAAAACTGCAGAAGGATACGATGCATGGTCTGATGTGCAGAAAAGAATCCTAACCCAAGAAAACAATAGAATTCAACCCGAGGATATGGCACTGAGATTACTTGGCGAAAACATAGAATTGCCAACTCCAGAATATGGCCAGATAACTCTGATGGTATTGGAACACAACAAAGAGGTTCCAATCGAAGCAGATAATCCAGGGGAACCTACTAGAGATCGTGTATTGATCGGAATGAGGGTCGTGGATAAATCTGGCAATACTTCTGATTATGGAGAACTTGAATTGCCTGACCTGTGGTCACTGGTCATGGTTCATGAACCAACGGAAGGTGGTTCTCCGTATGGAGTGGTTGAAATTTCTAATATCGAATATGAAGAAATGGCCGATGGCAATCTTCTCACCATTGCAGCATTGGGTTTGTTGCTCGGTGTTTTAGTAATATTTGCCCCTAGCAAAATATCCCCTATAACGGAAGAAGAATGAATTTTATTGTCGTTTTGGAACCCGTATTGAAAGAAAATTAATCATTTTCCGGTCGAAATGATACAAAACGACCAAATCTTTGATAAGGATAGAGTATAATGTAACTACATGGAACCGACACACGATGCTTCAGAAGACTGGACACACAAGAGTGTTAAATCCTGGATGGTAGAATATACCGTTGAGGTTGGAGAAGAGGTAAACAGACACCTCTCTATGATCAACGCTGACGATATCAGTGATGTTCATCACCACCTATTGGCAGAACTTAGAAAAATGTACCAAACTAGTGACAGAGTCGACGTCACCGTTCATAGAATAGAACCGGTTAGTACAAACACAGACGCTCTTTATTTCGAGGGAATTTACGCTCCTTGAGTTGATGTGTAAACAATCAGAATGTCCTGTTGGTCAGCCAATATGTGGTTCTGGTAGTCTGTACTAATTGTACCGTTAACCGTCATTTCAATAGTACCATCACGATGATCGAAGATTCCGGTTTCATCGAAGTGCTTCCCCCATACATCAAAGAATACCTCTAGTGGAACATCTTCACGAGTGTAATTTTCAACATGCAGTTTACCAGATGAGTCGTGGGTATGTGTAATGTGCATTGCATCCGGACAGGTATCCGTGTATATGCCTGCGTTTTCTGGAATTGGATATTGTTCACCGTCGATTATTATTGTCAGAGTTGGATGAATGTGCATCGCGATAGAATTGTGACTGTCGAGGCAATACTCACCAAAGGGATGCATTTCATCAGCAGTACTTGAAAGAGGCTGAACTGATTCAGATTGTTCTTCCGTCTGCTTTTGCTCTTCGCTGTCAAAGATGTTGATCATTCCTTGATACTCCATTACACCAAGGAGTGAGACTAGGCACAGGATGGTGAAGATTTTCCATCCATCTTGCTCGTTCAGAATCATTCCTCCTCAGTACTCTGTTTTGGGGCTACGTAACCGCCGCGCTTTCTCTTTTCCTTTGCGACTACGTCTTGTGTCTTGCTCGCCCCACCCACTGACCACTCAGTGGTTCCATACATCTTAGATAAACGGAAGAAGCCAATTGTTGCTGCAACGTGAGAGACGTGTGCTACTGTACAGAATTGACATATTTTTCCAATTTCATACTCTGCGTACATCAAATACAATATAACAAACAAACCCAAAATACCAAGGTTTGTTCCTATCTTGATGTTGTTTAGAACCCAAGTTGCGGAAGGCTCTTTTGCCATGGTAATAATTAGCCACAAAAATAAGGCGAAAACCAACATCCCCATCAGTCCCCAAGGAACACCAAGTACTGGCACAGTATTCCATTCTGCGTTACCTATAACGCTGGCACAATCACAGACAGTTCCAGCTGTACAGAATGACCCGCCACCCATCTCCTGTGCTTTGTTGTGCATCCACAGAGTGTGTGCAGATACAGTAAACCCAGCAAAACAAATGAGCATCATTCCAGCAAATGATTGGCCGAGTTTAGTATCAAGTGAATTCCACTTGGAACGCAGGGCAGGAATTGCAAGGCTCTCACCAATTGGGGTAAACATTGCAACACCTAAGGCAAAAATTGCCAAATGTGGAATTAGGTTTGTATCAAAGCATTCTAGTCCTGCTACCATTTTCAATCACCCCTCGGGATTTTGTCGTTCATGGCATCCCATATCGAGTATCCATAATCTGCTTCTGGAGTGGCATATTCAATAATTCCATTTGGTGAGATTAAGAAATATGTTGGGGTGCCAAAGCCGCCCCAATTGTCTTGATGAGAATTATCCTGCAAATCCATGTATGCGAAAGTATGCTGGAACTCTTCACGGAATGAGACAATTTCATCTCTGCCGTACGATTTTCCTGGAGTATCTTCTGTCCAAAGAGAAATTGATACAGCCAAGAATTCCACGGTTGTGTTTTCCGGAGTGGTTCTCTGTGGGTTTTCTCCTGTCCACATCGTTTCCATGTCGCGAATATCTGGACCAGCATTCTGACATGCACCACAATTTGTATCCATGAATTCAATCATTGTCCATGTCCCTGCTTTACCTTCCGACCATAGTGGGTCTATGTTATCTGCAAGGTCGAAATCAGTCCACGTAACTCCATCAGTAGTCACCTTTCCTTTTAGTTCGGGCACTCTGTCACCAACACCAATTCCGGTGTACACCGGATTTGTTGTGAATGCAATATACGTGAATGCAGCAATAAAAATAATCGAGACAATCATCAAACCATCGGAACGTGCACCAGCTTCGTCACAAGTATTTCTTCTAATCACAAAATCACCCCATAATCTCCTTAATCAGGACTCTCGCAGTGTGGGCCACCGCTTCTTCACTATCATAGTTGACCTTGAAACCTAGTTCTTTAAGTCGATTTATCGATAGCATCGCCTTGGGAATATCTCCTGCCCATCCACGATCTCCACCTGTGTATTCTATGCTTGCACCATCGCAGCCTGTTTCTTTGACAACGATTGCTGCGATGTTCCTCACACTGCATGTATCGTTAGAGCCTAAATTGTAGAGATTTATCCTTTCGTCAGTGTTAGAAATTACGTGCAGTATAGCATCAACACAATCTCCAACCTCCATGTACGACTTCTCCTGAAGACCGTTACCTAAAACCTCCAGCCTAGTCGGGTCTGCTTTCAGTTTGTGAATGAAATCAAAAATTACTCCGTGCGTTCCTCTTTCACCGATAATGTTGGCAAACCTGAAAATCCATGCTTGTAATCCAAAGGTCCCAACCCATGCTCCAATCAAACCCTCACCTGCTTGCTTTGATGCCCCATAGAGGGATATTGGTAAACAAGGACCATGGTCTTCAGGAGTTGGCATGGGAGCGTTTTCACCATATACTACAGATGATGATGCAAAGGCAATTTTCTCAACATTTGCTAACCTCATTGATTCTAATACGTTGTATGTTGCGATTGTTCCCTCTTTCAAATCTGTGTCCGTAATACGTGTTCCAAGTCTGATATCTGGATTTGCTGCGAGATGATAGACGATGTCTACTCCTACCATTATTGGTTTGAGAGAGTTCAAATCTTTCAAGTCGACTTCATGAAATTTAACCCTGCCAGAATTGACGTGCTCTTGGATAAATTCGATGACTCCAGACGATAGATTATCGACTACAATGACCTCATCTCCACGGGAAACCAATCGGTCAACAAGATGTGAACCGATAAAGCCTGCTCCTCCTGTAACGAGTGCTCGCATGAACTTGCGCTAACATTCATTGGTTTTAATCCTCAGTATCGCTGTCTAGATTTACTTTCATACCCCCTCTCAGAGTAATCAAGAAGGTGTATTGACAAATCAGTTAGTGTTGTTGTGGAAGGAACGACGCAGCAATAACGAAGAAGTTCCAGGAGTTGAAAAATATGCCAAAAACCCAAAGAAAAAACGAGCCTGAAAATGAACAAAACGCTAACAGCACCCTCGTTGGATTTGCTAGAAAATCCAATGCTGGGCGTGCAGTCAAATTGTCTATAAACACCAGTTCATTCCAAGATTGTGCAACCTATGTAACGAGTGATGGGCAAACATACGTCCAGCTTATCGTAAGCCTGAATGCACTTGCAGGAATTATTGACGGCAGCAGAGCTGTCACATCGATCAACCATCTAAATGATTGATTGTTTTAGCTAGTCCGCCTCTTTCGAGGGGCGGACTAGCACCTCTCTAAATTTAAAAAAAACAGATGAGAAGGCGAATCACATATAATGGACCTTGAAACCGACAAAACCATGGAGGAGGGCTCAAATAGGCAGTTTCGTATTGTTGCCGGCCTTCCTATGTACAACGAAGAGGAAACAATCGGTACAGTGATTGTGAACGTACTGGAACATGTTGATGAAGTGATATGTGTTGATGATGGTTCATCAGATTCAAGTGCAAGAATTGCTGAAGCATGTGGTGCAGTTGTTCACCGACATAGAGTCAACAGAGGCTACGGCGGGGCACTGAAATCCCTCTTCGCCAAAGCAAAAGAAATGGATGCTGATTGCCTAGTTGTCTTGGACAGTGACGGGCAGCATGATAGTAAGGATATACCAAAGATGTTGGAACCCATTCTTTCAGGGGATGCCGACTTTGTGATCGGCAGTCGATTTATCGAAGGAGGAGGAAGCGAAGATATGCCTGCCTATCGACGCCTTGGAATCAAAGTAATCACAGCTGCATCTAACCTATCTAGCGATCTCTCAATTCAAGACACACAATCTGGTTTCAGAGCATTTTCAAGAACAGCAATCGATAGGTTGCGGTTTGATTCTGAAGGAATGGAACTATCTCTGGAAATGCTGGAAGATGCCCATGAAAAGGATTTGAAAATAAAAGAAGTCCCAACAGTAATTCGCTATGATGTACCAAAAGGCAGCAACTTTACGGCCCTATCTCACGGTTTTACTGTTCTCGCTTGGGCAATGCTTTCGCTTTCGCAGAAGAAGCCTTTGCTAGTTCTAGGATTGCCAGGATTTGGTTTATTCGCAGCCGGAGCAGCTATGGGATTGAATGCAGTAAACGGCATTTCAGATTCAGTTGATGCACTGGTCGGCCCGGGACTAACCGCTGTTTGGATTGGTGTTTTAGGATTAGCAATGATGGCCACAGGATTAGTTTTGCAATCAGCTAGAAATTTCCTACGTCACCTATTGATTCGTGAGTTTGGAATGGCTTGATAGCCGAACTCAAAAGCACAGCCTTCATGGGTTGAATGTGCACCCAGCATAACATGGGGACGGCAAAGGAGAGATTTGCTGAGTATTCCCAAATCATCAAAGAAAAAAGTGAAGCAACCCTAGATAGTGCTTATTCACAAATTTTGGCTCAACCAAAAACAACTTTCATACTTCTAGCAATAGTTTCTCTATGGCTTGGAAATATTGGAACCAATTTCCAAGACCAAATCGTTGATGATGTTGAAGTATTCCTACCTGATGGTGCTGAATCAACTGATTTGCTATTAGAGGTAAGAGAAGAATGGTCCACAGATGTAGCATTCATCTACATAAAAACACCAAATGCAGAAGACCCTGACATATTTGGTGCAGACTACAATATTACAAGCCAGTCAATTCTTCACGAGATCTCATGGATAGAAGGTGATGATGAATGGAACGCCCCTGGCCTGAAACAAAATGGTCTAGATTGGGATAAGGAAGACCATGGCAAAAATGATGGAGTTTTGTGGATTATTTCTATTGCTCAAGTCATTAAGGAGGTCAACTCAAGTAACGTAAGATTCAATGAAGCAATGTGTAGACACGTTGCCGAAAACCGAACTGATGGCTTGTTTGGAAATTATTGCACACCAATTGGAGAAAACAACGGATTTGGACAAGGATTGTACGCAATACCTGACCAGCAAGAAAGAATTGATGAAATCGTGAATCAATCAAACGGATCTCTAGGTGCGCTTGCAAAAGACACCAATGGTGACGGAATTTGGGATACAACGGCTGTGTTGGTAGGAATGATTTCCTCGACCCAAATTGAAGAGACTGGGGTTTGGAATGACTACAAAGAATTTTTCGCTCACATTGACGCAGTAATTGATGAGGAAAACAGGCCAACAAAATACAATACTAATCAACTCAACATGACACATACAGGATTGTCAAAAATCCTTGAGGACGTATCTGATGCTATCTATCTAGATTTACTGAATATGATGCCAATATCACTATTCCTCACTGTTCTGATTATCACATTGCTTCACAGGTCTTGGAAGGTAGTGATTATTTCTGGAACACCCATTGTCATGGCTTTAGCTGTGACATTTGGGGCCACTGTTTTACTTGAAATGACTCTAACACCAATGATTATTGCTACATTCCCAATACTGATAGGTCTTGGAGTTGATTATGCTCTTCACATGGTAAACCGTATCGAAGAGGTGCGGCGAAAAAGGATTGATTCAGTCGTGGAAGAAAACGAAAGAAGGCGTCGCAAAGGATTGCCTCCTAACGAAGTACCGGATATGTGGGACCCAGATTTCTACCGTTCGTGTGTTATGGAAATGTCAAAGACAACTGGTGTTGCAGTTCTGGTTTCCGCTGTGACAACGATAATTGGATTCTCGGTATTAATTGCTCCAAGTATCGTTTCAATAATCCCAATCAGGTCTGTTGGAATGACCTTAGTAGCAGGAATAGTTGCCACACTGTTATTTTCAATGATTCTAGTTCCAGTCCTCAGTTGGTTACTTAGATTTAACAAACGAACCAATCCTCCAATGTGGGGTTCAATCTCTCGTTTCCCCGTCAAAAATTTCGCCGTTGTATTACTAATTGCAGGTGCCATCACTTTCGCTGGATTATCAAATCTTGACGAGTTGGATAAACCGATAACAGGTTCAGATCAAACTCCTGACAACATTCCATCTATGGAAGCCATGGTAGAATACTCAAACACCTTCTCTGGTGGACAGACCTCTTTGTTCATATTTGATGCATCAAAACACATTAACGAAGATAGTGTAAATGAACAGGATATGAAAATTCGTTCGCTTGAAGTCTTAGACGCTATGGATGCTCTTGAAAGAAAGATTGCAGACGTTCCATACACTAACACAACGAGTTTGATTACTTTCTTGGAATCAGTCCCCGTTGTTTTCCAAGAACCAACAACGGGAGTTACGCTCTATGATGGAACTCTATGGGGCTTATTGCATGAGGAATGCTGGGAATCTGATAGTGCTGAATGCGCAGCTTGGATGCTTCTAGATCTCACATCACCTGAAGACCAGGAAGGAAGAAAGCATCTTCGCAAAGACATGGTCAATGTAGCGTATGACACCTTATCCAAAGAAGTACAGTGGATGCTTACAAATGTCGAGGGAAGTAAGGCATTAGTTTACGTGACACAACCTTACATGAATTTAGACAACGCTAGTCTATTGCGTGATGATATCGATGTTATGCTTGGAGAGCCGATGGAAGAGAAAGGAATTCGAGTCTCGCCATTAACAGGTGGTCTGCCTGTCAGTCTCGATATTAACGAGGGTATTCATGAAACTCAGAGTTACACAACTTTGCTGACACTTCTAATCTTGACAATTGTGCTTTGTGTAGTATTTAGGTCAGTGCGAATTGGTGTTCTGACAATGATACCTGTTGCTACAATAATAATTTGGCAGCCATTATTGATGAGTTCAGGTGATGTAAATGTAAACATATTTACTGCCATGATTGGTACGATTGTTTTCGGAATTGGAGTTGATGATGCAATTCACGTGATGCATAGGATACAGGAAGAAGGAGAGACCGCAGTTGGAATGTCTCGTGCAGTCGAGAGTACTGGGCAGACTATTTTCGAGACTACGGCGACTACAGTTGCTGGCCTAGGAGCTGGTTTCTTTGTTGCTTTCCCTGGCCTAGTTAATTTCTTCATACTCATGATGCTATTGATTGGCTTTGCTTTCCTAACTAGCGTATTTTTACTTCCTGCCTGTATTACACTAGAACATTACACACGGAGACGGGTAAAAGGCGAAGCCAATTTCATTGACTTTGGCGAGGGTGTTGTGCTGACAGATGAAAATATGCAGGCCGTTGATGCTGTAATTATCGATTCAAACTAAGTTTACAGCCCTGATTAAGAAATGGAGAATGCAGGGAGTAAGCCCCTTTCTGTTACCTCTCGGCGACTGCATTCAACTAAGCATCCTACCTGTCCCTGTGCGTGCAACATTAACGGGAC
>WTIA01000015.1 GCA_011522915.1 Methanobacteriota archaeon | reverse complement strand
GCTTTCGAATTGGATAAACTCGAGATTCCTATTCGCATGGCTACTGTTGGACCAGTAAACAAAAGGGACATCATCACAGCCCAATGTGCTGATGATGCGCTGAATCAAATCATCCTTGGCTTTTCAGTGAAAGGAAATACCGAAGTACAATCCAAGTTGGAAGGTCCTGACGCTGAAATCAAGTTCATCAGTGCAGATATTATTTATCGAATACTAGAAGAATTTGAGGAATGGAGAGACACAACAAAAGCAGAAATGGAAGCTGCTGCTAGAGAAAATCTGGTTTACCCTGGCCACTTACTCTACCTCAAGGACCACACTTTCAGGAATAAGGGCCCCGCAATTGTTGGAATGAGAGTCCTAGGTGGCAGGGTCCACATAGGTCAAAAAATCATGAAATTAGATGGGACTCCAATCGGACAGATCAAGAGCCTGAGAACCAGGTCTAGTGAAGATGTGAAACAAGGACATCAAGGAGAAGAGTTGGCAGTCGCCGTCATGGGTCCAACCGTAGGTAGACAAATCGAGGAAGGTGACGAATTCTGGGTTGACATTCCTTCCTCTCATGCAAAACGGCTTCGCAAACTCGAACTCACTCCGATTGAAGAAGAAATTCTCGAAGAGATTACTCGCCTACACCGAAAAGAAGACCACTTTTGGGGCCGTTGATTGAATCGAGGTACGTCGTGAATGCCGACGACTCTATGACGCAATACCTTGAAGTATGGAAGGTGCAGGTAGCCAACTTGTACCGAGAGGTGTTAGTACCATGAACGCAGGATTCCAAGCAGGAGCGCCGGCAGGCGACCACCGCACGAAAGACCTCATTGCGACAGTCTCTTCCATTGCAAATTCACTGATGGGTGAAGTGTCCAAAGTTATCATTGGTAAAAATGAGAACCTGAGGAGAGTCACAGTGGGAATCCTGTCGAATGGAAACATGCTACTGGAGGATTTCCCCGGACTCGCTAAGACATTATTGTCAAACACATTTGCTCGTGCCTTGGGATGTAAGTTTAAGCGTGTTCAATTCACTCCTGACTTGCTGCCTAGCGATATCATGGGTACATACATGTTCGACCAGAAATCTGGAGAATTCAAACTCCGAGCAGGTCCATTATTTTCTAACATTTTACTAGCGGACGAAATAAATCGTGCGCCGCCAAAGACACAGGCTGCTTTGCTTGAAGCGATGGAAGAAAAGCAGGTAACCATTGAAGGAATAACTCACAAACTTCCGGCGCCTTTCGTTGTACTTGCTACTCAGAACCCTATCGAGCAAGAAGGTACGTATCCGCTCCCTGAAGCTCAGATGGACCGTTTCTTGATGAAAATGAGTATGGGTTACCCAGACCGTGCTGAAGAAAAGGCAATCCTGGCTCGCCGTAAGTTGCGTGGAAAGGACCAACACGATGTCGAACAGATCACTTCTCCAAAGAAAGTAGTAGCAATGCAAAAAGCATTGGAGACAGTACACGTAGACCCTGCAATCCTCTCTTACATCGTCGAAATTGTCCAGAGAACTCGTGAAGACCACCGCGTCGTAAACGGTGCATCTCCACGTGCAAGCCAGTCGTTATTCAAGACAGGGCGTGCTGCAGCAGCAATCGATGGTAGAGATTACGTGATACCTGATGATATCAAAGGAATCGCATTACAAATCATCTCTCACAGAATTGTCATGAAACCAGAAGCAAAGATTCGTGGAATCACTGGAATGCACATCGTTCGAAAGATTTTGTCCGAAGTTCCAGTTCCTGTCATACAACAGGGATGATTTCTACTGAATGAATGCGACTCTTTACAGGGGGGCGCCAACTTCGCCGTAACAGCGCAGAGAAAAATTGGGGTGTTTAGATGAATCCGTACAAGATGGTAGTCGCAGTAGCCAACCAGAAAGGTGGTTGCGCAAAAACGACTACTGCGGTCAATCTTGCTGCTGCATTGGCAAAGGGTAATCCAAAATTTAAGACCCCTCCAGCAAAAGTTCTGCTAATTGATTTGGACCCACAAGGGAACTGCGCAACCTCTTTTGGTGTCGAAAAAAAGAAGATCAAGAAAACCGCATACGACTTGTTAGTCAACGATAGCGGTGAAGATTTACCTTTGATGGAAGAATACTTAATTTCGCCACAGGAAATAACTGAATCTATGCAGAAAGCATGGTCAAAAAGAAATGACAACTCCCAAAGAGTTCCTGAAGATTTGTCAATAGACAACTTATGGTTGCTTCCTAGTGACATTCATCTCTCAGGGGCTGAAATTGAACTTAGCCACAGAATCGGTAGGGAAACAAGACTCAGAGAGGCACTAGCTCCTATTATCGATAAATTTGACCACATAATTATCGATACGCCTCCTTCCCTTGGTTTGCTATCAATCAACGCTCTTTGTGCTGCAAATTGGGTATTTATTCCAGTCCAAGCGGAATACTATGCTCTTGAAGGATTCAGTATGCTGATGAACAGTGTAAAGATGATTCAAAAGAGAATAAATCGTAATCTGAAGATTTTTGGCGTTGCAATGACTATGGTAGACCAACGCTCAAAATTATCACTTCATGTGTGCAATGAAGTACAATCTAAAATCCCGCGTAAGGTGTTCAAAACCCCTATCCGAAGACTCGCTAAGGTTGCAGAAGCCGCTTGGACAGGTGCTCCCACCGTGATTTTGAATAGGCCTAGCAAAAGTGGAGCAGGTGCAGGTAGCAGAGAATATTGGTCACTAACCAAAGAATACCACGAAAGAGTTCAGGAAATGAGAAGGCAATTTGGTGTTACAGAACATCCAAGACTCTTGCTAGAAAAGCAAGGTCGGTCTCTTTGAAACCCGTTTGAAATCCACTCTTTCTATTTCATTTTCCGCGCGCAATTCAAGTAGTCAAAAGAACGCAAGGAGGTCATGACCGGGGAAGGGATGACCTCAGTAAGTGTTAGTTATGAAGTGAGAAGGCAGTTGAATACATTAAGAACGATGGACGGACATCGTAGTGTTGATGCTTTTCTTGCTGAAATGATAAGAGCTCACAAATTAGGGAAAATGAATGGAGAATTGGATAAACTCCGCAATCACATGAAAGAGGTAGCAGATGTAAGCGCTGAACATCTTGTACAGCGTCTAAACCTTGCACCATTCAAGGTGTGATATTATGATGGATTGGAGACCACTTGGATACAAATTGTCTACCAAAGATTTGGTTCATGCTATTTTTGATGGCAATAGTGATGCTGGAAAGCTACTGGTCAAAGCCACGATGGGTGAGGTAGAATTATTCGCATCAGGGAAAAGCTGGAATGCTGTATTGTGGCTGATTGCAAACACTCTGAAGGTAGATGGAGTTCCTGTTTATACTGGAAAACAACTGGGTGAATTGAAATCCTGTTTGCCAATTGTTTGGCGAACTGATTGATTACTTGCCTTGTCTAGCAAGCCATTCTGCCCCATACCATTTCCATTGGTCCATGGTCCAACCGTCCGGTAATCCCTCTGGTGGTAAAGGAGGTGCTTCTGGCGGTGCCGCTTGGTTTACTTCTTGTGGAGGCTGGGCTGCTTCAGATGCTGAGGTCTGGGCAGGTAGGCCTGCTAATTCCTCTAGCGAAGCTGACTCTTCCATTACTTCGGATGTTTGTGAAACGTCGATGTCTCCTTTGATTTCGATATCGTCAAACCCTGTGCCCAATTCTGCTCCATCATCAGCGACTGGCATCTCTATTGGTGCTACATCATCATCCCAATATTTGTCGGAGTCTACTCCGCCTGAGCCAGATAAACCCGCTTTTCCTTCTAGTGCTTCTGCCTCTGCACTATTTTCACCGTCTGGGACAAATGGCACTCCATACGTTTTGACTAGAGATCTACGACGACGTGCACTTCCAATTGCTGCATATATCAGTAAAGCGGAAACTATTGCAGCGAAACCAGCACCCAAAAATGGCAAAATTTCCTTTGCTGTGTCTAGGTATGCCTCACTAGATTCTGCTTCATCCTTGGCTTCTTCTTGTGACCTCAACCATGCATAGTAACCTAGTGCAGTATCACCATCTGCCTCTTTATCCGAGAGATAATTTTGGTAATCTACATCCCTTACTCCCTGACAAGTTTCTGTTTCGTCAGTAATCACAAGTTCACAGTGGTCACTCACCGTTTGAACAAGTTTATTCGAATCGTTGTAGTCTTGACTTTCTCCAACCGAGTCTCCATCAGCATCGATATAGTCTCTAGAATCATCTGGTAAGTCATCTGCAAAATCGTAGAAACCGTCACCGTCGCTATCGATACAGCCGAATTTTTCTGTTACAACAAAATTCAGGGTTAGAGAACCATCTTCTGCAAATTCTGGAATATATGCACTGGTGGAATTACCCCATTCCAAAGGACATGCATCAGCATCGTTACCCTGGAGATTGTCGCCATAACCGTCACCGTCTGTATCCGACCATTGGCTGTCGTCATTTATCGAGAAGTCGGCCCCATCTGCTGTAGTCCAATTCTCAGATGGGTCTGAATAACCATCACCATCTGTATCTTTACATCCAATTCTATCTATGGTCGAGAAGCCGTTTTGGTCGGGGCAGTCATCCCCGTTGGTACCTTCGATATTGTCACCATAGCCGTCATAATCAGAGTCTGACCATTGAGTGGGGTCTTCTGGGAATCTGTCCCCTCCTTGCTCGTTCATGTTATCGCCGTAACCGTCACCGTCTGAATCAGACCACTGGTCAGGATTTGTTGGGAATGCATCGGAATCATTGCCATCGGGATTGTCGCCATAGCCGTCTTCATCCGTATCATCCCATTGAGTTTCATCCTCGGGGAATGAGTCCGGATTATTTCCTTGAGAATTGTCACCATAGCCATCCCCATCGGTATCCTCATCCTGAGTGGAATCGGTTGGGAAGGCATCTTGGCTATCAGTTACTCCATCGCCGTCTGTATCTAAGTCATAGAGGCGTATTTTTGAAGACGTTGAGAACGTTGAAATGATGTATAATTCGCCACTATTTCCGTATGATGCGAATATTACTCTGCCTGAAGATGAATACACTTCTTCCTCGGTAAACGTGGTACTGTTAAATTGATGCAATTTGCCGTTTTGAGTTCCTACCAATATGTCTCCGTTATCTTCTACGGTTATCGATAAGATGCTTTGACCGCTTGAAATTGAGGTTTGTTCCATCGACCAATTATTAGTGAAACTGTACCTGAAAAGGTCGCCGTTTGAACAACCTACGATTATATTCCCGCTACCATCGTTGATTACTTTAGTAGGATATGAGTTGAAATCTGCTAAGCTTGTTTCTAAAACTCCATCTTGGGTGAATACCTTGACTAGGTTATCTCTTCCTGATGTGACAATTCTGTCTTGAGAAATAATTGTCATTGAAGTCATTGCAGTGTTGTGAGTGTCAGTTGATTCTCCCGTTGGCTGACCATCGGTGAATTCTTTCGCTCTGCGCTCTCCACCATAGTATCCATACCACATGTCTCCTTCAGAATCCCACAAAACTTGGTCAACTGAATTTGATGAATTATAATTGCCAGATATTGTTCTTGATTGAGTATTGATGACATACACTCCTTCATTGTGGGCTACTGCTACCTGTAGACCTGTTGCGTCTACTGTGGCTGAATTTGCTGACACATTCAGTTCGATTGACCATTGAGTGATTAACTCACCACTACCCCAAAAATGCTCAGAAAGATTCCCGGTTGTTGTGAGTGTGATCAACGTTGTTGAAGATGTAAAAGACGCGTGAATAAATCGCCCATCACTAGTGTCTATTATTCCAACATCGATTAGGTTAGATTCCGCATCTACAGTTGGAATTGCAGGTAACAACAACATTGCAAGAACTACTGCTGCAACTCTCCTCATGTGACCTTCGAAGTACGGATAACCTATGAATCGCTCGGAGTGAAGTGTTTGAAATATCACTTAGCATCTTCACTAGAATCTGCATCTAAATCCATGCTACTTGATTCGATAGGAGTCAATTTTGTCACTGGCTTCAACATTGCAGTAGGCGTTTTTGTGACCATAGCTGTTGGTTTTTGTCCCGGAGCAGATGAAGGAGGAGGACCTCTTCTCTTAATCGGATTTAGAACCTTAACTGAGACTGGCTTTAGAACTGTAATATTCTCCTTTTGAATCGGTTCGAGAGTCTTTAATGGAGTTAGTGTGGCTATCTTTTGGATTGGCGCTACCTCTTCCTCGATGGTTTCTTGAATTTCTTCGACAATTGCCTCGGTTTCAATTTCTGGTTCGATAACCTCTACAACTTCTTGCTCGACTATTTCTTCTACCAACTCTTCAACTACTGGTGATACTTCTTCTACAGGTTCTGTGACCTCTTCTTCCACTATTGGTGCAATAGTTTCTGGCTCTGGTTCTACAACCTTTGGAGCCTCGACAATCGAAGGAGGAGCAATTGAAGGTCTCTTGACTACCGATGGTGCAACCACAGGGCTTGTCACTGCAGGGCTGCTAACCACTGGGGAAGGCTCATCTTGGCCTAATGCAACCGGTGGCTTGACAATTGGTTGCCTCACTACCTTTGGTTGAATCGGTTGTGGGAGTGTTGCAGCAGGGTTTGCTGATAGTGGACCTGCGCCACCAATTGGTGCCTTAACTGGCCTTGCCATAGGTTGGGCTCCGCTCAATGACTTAGCAGCAGAGCGTGGTGCTCTCATACCTGAAAGACCCATTGAAGGAGTGTGTTGTGCTGCTGCTTGAGCAAGAGCACCACGAGGAGCTCTGCCTGCAGATGCGCCTAGTGTACTCGGTCTTGCACCCAGCGCACTAGGATCGATTCCCATTTGTGGTTGCTGTGTTTGTGTTCCTTGTCCGGAGATTGCTTGCAACCATGATTGGCGCTTCTCTGCTCTTGAGTCTTGGGACTTGAGTGTATCAAATTCTTGTTGTTGTTCACTTAGTCTTGCTTCATCAGCATCGATTTCTCCCTGAACCTTTGCTTCGATTGACTCGCGCATCTTGACTTCTGCCATCGTGCGGAAATCATCCATTTGCTTGGTTAGTGAGGACAGGCGGTCTCTAATTTCTGCACGCTTGACGCCGAGTTGAGCCTCGATTTCAGCACGGATGTTTGCTTCACGCTTTCTAACCTCGATGAGCGCCTTGTTACGCATGATTTCTTCACGCTTGTCCAACTGTCTCTCAAGTTGTGATGCAACTTCCTCTTCCTTACGAGCTCTAAACTCGGCAAGTCTGTCTTCCATCTCAGCCTCAAGTTCGAGAACTGTTTCTTCCTTGAGTAGGTCAAGATCTGTTTCTTGAGTAATTCTTTCGTTACGTAGCCTTCCGTCAATCTCAGACATTATTGCCTTGCGTGCGGCTGCTTCACGAGCCTGGAATTCTAACTCAAGACGCTCGGACCAGTCGACTTTCTTCGAGTCATAGCGCTCGGACATTTGGTCGTGTAATTCTGCTTCTCGCTCATATCTGAATCTCGCAAGACGGTTTTGGATTTCAGCCTCTCTAGCATTCCTGTATGCAGCGAATTCTTGATCCATTCTTGCTTCTAGTTCCAATTCTATCTCTGATTCTAAAGATCTAGAGATATCATCAACTGCTTTGGAGAATGTCAAATCATATTTTTCACGTAACCTACTCTTGCGCTCTGAGAGTTTCTCTGAATATTGGGATTCCAATTGTCTTTCCACTTCTCCTCGAAGTTGCTCTCTTCTTCTTGCAACTGCCAGTTCGACATCTTGCCGCATTCTTTCTTCGAGTTCCTTAGTTTCTGAATTAAGCTTGGATTCTAACTCTTCTTGTATGGATGCGGCAATATCCTCTTCCAGTCTCAAACTGCGTCTTTCATATTCAGCTCGCATCGTAGCTTCTCTTTGCTTCAATCTCAACTTGAGCTGCTGCTCTAGTCTTGTTCTAATACCTCGGCGAAGAGATTCCTCTCTTTCCGCCAATTTCTGGTTTTGAACCTCCTCTAGTTTCTCAACTTCCTTCGATTCTAATTCTGTGAAACGGCTCTCCATTTCCTTCTGGATAGTTGCCTCCAATTCTCGAATTTTTCTCTGAAGAGATTGATTGAATTCTATTTCGAGTCTCTCCCTTTGGAATGCTAAGCGCTTGCGATGTTCATCGGACAACTGGCTTTCTAGTTGAGAAATTACGGCTACTCGGTGTTCCTCGACCTTTCTATCCTGTTCCACTTCAAGAGATTCTTTCAGAGAACTGATTTCTCTTTCTAGACGCATTTCATGCATCTCTCTTAATCTAATTTCTTCTCTTGTCAAAGTTTCAGATTCTAATTTTGATAACTCGTCTTCCATTTGAGTTCTTAGTTCACTTTCAAAGGCATGTAGAGTCATTTCATGCTGCCTAGAAATATCTGTTGCCATGTTGTCTTGCATCAAGGAAATCCTTTCTGCAAGAGCTTCACGGCGCAATTTGCCCTCTCTTCGTAGCTTTGCGCGAAGTTTTTCTTCCTCACGGAAACGTGAATTTTGCATTAACGTCTGATCCAAGGATGGGGACGGAGTAGACGTAAATTGAGCACGTAATGTTGACAAATCGACCTGGCCTGAAGAGGAACCTCTTCTCAACCCTGTCTTTGCTCCTGACTTGCTATCGCTAGCACTCATAATACTCCCATCCGGTAACCCATGGCTTTCTCATGATAGATAAGGAGCGCGATGATAGTGCTCCGTCGCGAGCCGATTTATACGACCATTCGCGCTTGCCATTATTCCTGTTCTAATTGTTTAGATTCTTGGGCGACTAATCGTGGACCAATGACAATGTATACTACCATTAAGAATAGTGAAACGGAGAACAAAAACATCGTAAACGAAGTTCCCGATAAATCAATTCCTGCATCATCTTTGTGTGTCAATGACATTGCATGGAGAATCCCAAACAAAAGTGCGGTGAGTTGAACTACACTCAATTTCATTGGAATCCCAAATTTTAATTTCGACATTTTCCTATCAGAAATCATTAGACCGCCACTGATTATCAATATTGGGAGAATAATGAAATCAAGATACGGCTTTTCTCCCTCACCAAAGCATACTTCACAACTCCACTCAGATATGTCTGGACCGTATCCGGAGGATGGTTGAAGCCAAATTAGACCTGCTGCTGAGATAATCAACATCGCATTAGCAGGTGATGCCATTCCGTAGAAATATGGTACGTACCCACCTTCGTCGTGCTGGAATCTAGCTAGCCTCAACATACCGCAGGCTATCATCCAAGAGCATGCAATTGCCAAACTTATTGTCCAGATTGGAGTTGCTTCACCCCACCTGCCAAACATTGCAAATACCATCAGAGCCGGTGCGATGCAAAATGAAATGCAATCAGACATAATATCAAGAGATCCTCCGAGTAGTTGTTGTTTTGAGTATCTTCTTGCAATTGGTCCATCGATAATATCTCCAATCGCGGACAATAGGATACACAACATGGCCGCCCAAATGTAATCGGTCAGAACACCGCCTTGGGTATATGGCTCACCCATGTCATCCACGGCTAATAGCAAGAAGAATATCGCAAGAGTACCAAATAATCCATTCACAATAGTGATGTAATCTGCTATTCCCATCATTCTGAAAGTGGTCTTCAAACTAACACCTCAAAATGATACTTTGAATTCTACTTCACAAGCAGGACAGGCAATATCTCTCTCTCCGGGGCGCTTGTTCATACGCAATTTCCTGTCACAAGCAGGACAAGCAATCTCAATTTTTGGCCGATTTGGCTTCAATACAAAGTGAGTTTTGCAGGCTGCACATTGTAAATTTGCAGGCCTTTTGTCAACACCACAAATTAGAACTTTTGAACAAGAAGGACAACTAATTTTCTCCTCTCTCCACTTCTTTTTTGTACCTTCATGGTCAACTTTGACCTCTGATTTACACATCAGACACCTGATAACACCCAAACCATTGGGTAATAGATGGTTACATTTTGGACATGAAAGATCTGGTGCAGAAATTCTAGATTCCACTCCTGAATTTGTTTCCTCGTCCGACATGTTCCTCCCACCTCTCGTTTATTTTTCATTAATTAGGATAATCAATTCCTTCTACCGATTATTTCCAGGTTCTGAAGTGTAGCGGATTCAAGGTCGATTTTTGACCCCGATAACTCAGCCAATTCTCGAAGCATGGTTCTTGCAGCGGCTTGTACTCTTGGATTTGACAAATCGATAGATGCTATGGAATTCTGGCTTGATGCAGAGCTTCCGTCACTGGGAAGAGGGACTCTATCGATTACACACCACCATCTTGTACGACCTTGGTCCCTATGATTCATTACCAAACCAAGCGACTCTAGTTTTCTCAAGTGATGATAGAGATTGTACCGGTCAACTCCAACGATTTTTTGCAGTTGAACAGTAGTGTACTCATCTGCTTCTAATAATGCAACGTAAAGAGCACGTCGTGTAGGGTGCATTAGAGAAGTGCTGACGGGGTCTGCATGAATCCTAGCCAAGAGTGTTCACCGTTATACATTGCAAATCGCCATGTGGCTTGAAGGTAGCGTTCAAATCAATAATCTAAATTGAATCATACAAGGCTTTGAAAGACTCAATAGTACCATCAAAAATCGACTTGAATATATCTCGTATTAACTCTAGAGTACCACCGGTTCCTGATAATCTTGCGCCATTTATGATGACACCAATGACACTTAATTCGTGAACCAGAACGCCAATTGCAAGGCTTTCATTGATTCCTGCTAAGACAAGATATACCAAGAATAGGGTGATTGCAACAGAATATACAATGTTCCAAACAAGGATAGAATGAGTACGCTTAGCAAGTTTGACCAAATCTGAGATTAACCTAGGGTCGTCTCCAGGAATCAAAACATCTGCAGCTTCTAGGTTAGCAGACTCTCCAGTTCCAATTGCTATACCAATATCTGCCGCTGCCATAGCAGCAGCATCGTTGAACCCATCACCAACCATCATTGTGATGTGCGTTTTTGAACGCTCTTGGACCCACTGGACCTTACCTTCGGGAGTCATTTCTCCTCTTGCAGCATTCTCTTGCAAGCCAATGCTCTTTGCTAGAGCATTTACAGCATCCTGATTATCACCAGATAGTATCTCTACATTCACGTCTTGGGAATAAAGAGACTTGACAAGTTTGTCAGTGCCTTCCCTTAAATCATCATGAATAAACGTAAACAGTGCAACTGGCTTCCCTTCTTTTTGTAACAAACTAGCACCGTGTCCAGCCTCTAAGGCTTGTTCCAGTGTTTCTAGCAATTTGCCTGAAACCTGTGATTTTTCGGCTCGGATGAAAGAAACCTCTGAGCCGTTTAATTTGGCTGAGACACCGTTTTCTCCATCAGAAATATTTGTTACACTTGAAGGATCTATTGATTCACTTTCTGCGAGAGCAATCACAGCCTGTGCATACGGGTGGTTGGAGGATGCTTCCAAACCGGCTGCCAGAGCAATTGCAGAGTCTCTACGCCTTCCTCTTGCCAATGTTACCTCGCCAATTCTTGGGCGGCCTGAAGTCAGAGTACCTGTCTTATCTAGAAGTGCAAGATTGACTTTAGCGAGCGATTCTAATACGTCTCCTCCTCTTGCAATAGCTCCAGATTTAGCCGCAAGGGAAAGGCTTGCAGCGTGCGGTACTGGTGATGCTAGAAGCAGTGCACAAGGACATGCAACAACCCACAGTAAAAGGATGATTTTCCAATCAGCACCTGGAGTTAAGAGCCATGCTAAAACTGCCCCTACCAACACTATAGGTACCCATAGTGCAGTGAAATTTTCAAGTGCGCCCTGTAGTCTAGTTGGAATTTCTTTGTAGGAGTGTACTTTGTCAATTAGCCCCGATAATCTCGTATCTTCTCCCACCGCAGTGACCTCAATTGTCACTGGACCTCTAGAAAGGGTTAGACCTGCTTGTATCTCATCTCCTTTACCTACATCAACAGGCACTGACTCTCCGGTAAGTGGTGCCCTATTAATCGAGCCTGTGCCCGAGATAATACTACCGTCAGCAGGAATTAATTCACCACTTCGAATCTCTAAATGGTCCCCCTTCATCACCAGTCCTATTGGAACCTCTTCTGATGTCTGCGAACTGTGTGATGGACTAACAAGCGCGGGCTCAGTAGAAATTACTGAGAGTGAAGACATTGAAAAATTCCCAACCTGTTTCTTGGGAATTCTCCTCGCTGTTCTTGGAAGTCTGTCAAGTCCACCCTGCATCGCTTTGCGCGCTTTGATTAGCGCTTCATTTTCCATGTGTTCTGTCCAAGAAACCAAAATTAGTACTAACAACGCTTCTTCCCATGCTTGAAGATATGATGCACCTATGACAGCAAGGGAAGTTAGAACTTGGAAACCAAGTTGACGATTCTTTACTGATGCAATGGCTTTGGAAAACATCTTCACGCCTCCTAAAGAGACACCAGCAAGTCCTATCGTTCCAATTACCCATGGGTTTTCTGTGATGAAAGTCTCTGTAATTAGAAGGGCTATAAGCATCACAAAAGCAATGCCAGAAGCGATCATCCTCCACTGGCCTGAAGTAACTTTTTGTGTGCTTGCAGAGATTAACTTGTAATCTCCACCGATGATGTTTCGCAACGAGTTTTCCATTGCGATTCTGAGGTCATCAATCGGTTCAGGAGTTAATTGTAATAGGATATTTCCATCTTTATCAATATCGCAATCTAAGACGCCTGGTTGACGTCTAAAAATTCTGGAAAGGCCCTTTACCGGCACTGAATGCCTCTTTGCGATAACACTCGAATTTGCTCCTGCAACTTGCATGTATGGTAAATCAGGAGGATTTCCCAATGAACTTAGAATCGCTGATGCTTCTGCCAAATTCCCCTTATCGAAGTCTACATCGATGGTCACTGTGCCATCGGTTGCGGAGACTATCGAACTGTTCACATGTTCTAATCGATTCAGTGCATTCATTGCTTTGGATGCGCAGTCGGGACAATCCATATCTTGGATAGGCCAACATACGTTGTGATTTCCACCATATTCACCCAGCACTTCCATATTGATGAGTTCCGCTTCTACAGGGACTTCATCTGCTGGTTTTGGCATTGAGGATGCCTTCTGTTTTTTCTCCTTCCTAGGCCTTTTTTGCTTTGGAGTGATAGGCAAATCATCCTCTTCTTCGAGGGAAAGGAATTCCTCGCCCTCCCCCTGCATGATTCAACGTATGGGCTTAATGCTCAAGAATCCTCGCAT
This sequence comes from Methanobacteriota archaeon, assembly GCA_011522915.1. Taxonomy (GTDB): domain Archaea; phylum Thermoplasmatota; class Poseidoniia; order Poseidoniales; family Poseidoniaceae; genus MGIIa-K1. The sequence goes on along the minus strand of WTIA01000015.1, from coordinate 8,303 downwards.
CGCAAGCGTATTGAATCAAGTCTTCTAGCGGCTAAGCATGCAATGGATTCCTGATGATTGGAAGCCAAAGGCTGTTGCAGTTGATATCGACGGTACAATCACTGATTACAACAAAAAATTGCATTTAGAGGCGATTGATTCCCTTAGACGCCTTGAGGAGGCTGGAATTCCAGTAATCCTTGCAACTGGAAATGTAAGAGCAATAACTTACGGGCTCTCAAGATTTATTGGTGCAACCGGACCTATGGTCTGCGAAAATGGAGGAGTGGTTTGGCACCCAACATGGGATGAGCCAATAGTTAGAGCAGATGGAGCTAGAGCAAGAAAATGTGCCCAAGATATGGCTAAGGAGATCGATATAGACCCCGAGGGAATAACCACTAATGCATGGCGTGAATCTGAATGGTGCCTATTCAAGGATGAAGACCTTGATGCGGTAAACAACTGGGTTTCTAATTCAGAATACTCCGACCTTGCTGTTGTAAAAACCGGATTTGCAATTCATTTGATGGAGCCACATCTATCCAAGGGAGAGGGGCTCAGAGTCGCACTAGAGAAGATGGGAATCTCCCCTGATGATATTCTCGCAGTTGGCGATGCTCCAAACGATATCCCAATGTTTGAACTGGTTGGACAATCGGTCGCAGTCGGTGGATGTTTTGACTCTCTAGCAGAGGTCGCTAGTGTAGTATCACCATATCCACACGGAGACACATTCAAGCCTCTAGTAGACGCTATTCTTAGTTGAGGTTCATTCGGTGGTGCCGGAGGTAGGATTTGAACCTACGAAGCATTTCGCAGCGCATCTTGAGTGCGCCCCCTTTGACCACTCGGGTACTCCGGCTTGAGTCGGGCGCAGAGTTCATCAAACATCATTCTTCCTCATCGAAATAATCGTGATTATTCCTTCTTGAGTTGGCGATAAACAGTAAAATTCCTGCAATAAATATCGACAAAAACGACAGACCAAGAAGCGTCGCTTGAGAATTCGTTGAGTCGTCGCTTCTTGTTTGGACACTCGAAATAGGAACTAGAGTGGAATCCTGTCCGTCAAGTTGTAATCTAAGTCCAAGGTCACCTTCCTTCCAAGCCTCAATTTCGAATGAATATTGATATTTCATTCCGGCCATAAGTGTGAAATTGACCTGTTGAAGGACCTTGCCGTCTTCATCTATCAATGTCAAGTTTGATTCGCCGTTAATCAAACCGATATTTTCAATCGTGCAATCGATGAAGATGATATCTCCGACCTCTGGCCTGTATGGAGTGGTGATGATTTCGGATAATCCAGGTTCGTATTGAATCCAACGAATAATAGTGTAAATTGGGTCAACATCACTCGTTCCTTTACCAACCAATGTACGACCTGATGCATCGTTTCCATTAAACCAAACCATCAATGAATCCCCTTTCTGCAAATCTTCTGCCGTAGCCATATCGACGATTGCGAAGTATAGATTCGACCTACTGCTCTCGAACTGTACAGGGATAACTTCACTACCTTGGGAGGCTTCTACAATTCTTCCTTGCCTGACATAACTCCAATACATTGTCAGTGGATCTGAATTTAATCCGTGGTCGTCGCTTACCGTAACTTGGACCTGAACTTCATCCAATTCATCAGAATCAACAGTTACCAAATGACCTCCTGAAATTATGAGTGTTGGAGGTGAATCATCAATCAGGAAATCTATGTCATCTCCAAATGAAGTGTGATTGTAGACATCATTCAATTCAACAATCATCTTGATCTGTGTTCCATAATATGAGGTATCGAAAACAATCCTGTTAGTTGAGGAACCATCACTATTCAGAGAATTAGTCGTTATTGTTGACCCGTTATTTCCAATTAATTGGATGCGGTATTCGGTATTGAACGGTAGATTGTGAGCCAATATATCGTACCCAAGATGGTAAGCTGAAACCCTCACATCTACAATATCTTGGGCATGGATGTATGCTATTCCATCAACAAAGTCTCCCAGTGGTGCCGTCTTATCTGTGACTTTGTCGACCCTTAGGTCGATACCACTGTGGATTGACCAATTTTGTACGTTGATTGATGTAAATAGAGCATCGAGTGGAGCGTTTTCATCCCATAAACTCAGAGAAGGTGTGTTGGAGTAACCATCAAGAAGTTGATTTAAGTCCCATCTTAATTCAAAATCAATGAACACATCCCATGTATTTGTTTGCCATCTTTGTATTGCTTCTGCCTTTGGAGGTTTTATGAAACAACTCACATCATGATTAATTTGATTATTCCATGGAGTCCATTCAATATCACAAATTTCCAAATCTTTGGAGAGTACAATTCTCATCATATCGATTGATTCAAGTCCATTATCGTCCGAAACTGTGAAGTTGAAAGTATGAGTATTACCCGGCAATAAGAAACCATCTATCCTGTCTAAGCCTATTGATTCCCCATTTATCCAAGTTGAATACCTTGGCTCGACACTAATTCTGGCATAGGGTTGTTGAGAATCACCTCCACCAGATAATGGATTTCCTGCTAAATCTGTGCCTTCAAAGTATACATCTAACCATCCAACCTCCTCTGTTGGAAGGGGTACACTACTTTCGTCGATTAGTGGTAGATCGATAATAGCCTCTTTTGCACCAATAGGGGTTAGGAATTCAATCGACTCCCAAGTCCTTCCACTACGACTGTAATGCATTGTCATCTTGTTTGGTAATCCGTTATCGTCCTCAACGTGTAGAATCAGTGGTATGTCTTGACCAGGGTGCCAGACGTGGCCGTTTGCAAGTTGGTTTCCACCCGGGGCATCAATTTGCAGAGAGATGACTTCTGAATTATTAACGTCAAGGACAAATCTGATTTCCTGAAATTCTGATGTCGCATCAATAGCGGTTGGTACTTGTGCTCCGCCTATATCTGTTAGTCGAGGAATGATGGTGAATTCAGCCCCGCTAAGTGAAGAATCTGCAGGTGTCTCAACCGTTGTATTGAACTTACCATCCTCTCCAAATGCAGTACTTACATTCGATACAACAACTCCATCCTGAATTAAATCGATGACTACAACAGCATCTTGCGGTGAAGGATGAATCCCATTAAGTCCAGAATATCGGACCTCACCTGAAACTGTTACCTGATTGCTACCCATTACTTTCAACGGCCATAATGGATTAGAAAAATCGTGTAATGGCCTATTGTCCGACCAAGAAGTGAGATCAATCACCTCTAGGTCGTTAGTGGAGGCTGCATTTTGCGCAGAGCCGCTAATGCCCATCACAGGACCGAGGGAAACACCATCGAGATTAGTTGCTTTTGCAAACCAATAAAGACGAGAGTTGTCATCTAACATCCATTTACTGGTAAGAGACCAAGTCACATTTTTGCCATCCCATGAAGAGTTGGTGGAGTCCAATTCTATGATTCCTGCACCAGAATTTTGGATAAAACGTCCACCCGTTTGTAAATTGTCCAGAGTTATTTTGATTAGAGAATCTGCAATATTCGGGCTTGTAGAAATCTCGAGTGAGATAGATTCCAAATCTGGTGTGCCAGCAAGTGTTTCATGACTTGAAGTTGCAATTTGGGTTAGTTCAGGGATGAACGTTTGTTGAGGAAGACTCACCCATTCGTCGATAATTGATTTTTCATGATTTATGTCTCCATCAAAAATAATTCCACCTCTTTGTGTGGAAATTTTTACTGGCATTGTTGAGGTTGAATCTGAATTTGGAATAAACAATTCTTGTAGAGATGAATTTATCGCAATCGTATGACTGAATCCTGAAATATAATTCAAAGATAGGAGCTTAAATTCGGTTAAATCGGTAGCTGAAAAAGCAAATTTGTACTCTGTAACGTAATGGTCGAATCCCGATTCTTGAATCCAAATATATTCTTCACTAATTATTGGTACGTCTGTACCATTTGTGATGAAATTCAAACCTCCGCGATAACAAAGAGTGGTAATCCCACAGTTCCAGGATTGGCTTGAAAGATTTCGTGCTGGAAGTAGTATCGAGAAGTTTAGCGTTGAGGAATAATTTAGAGCAAACCCTAAGCTGTTTGAAGCCACAGTCTCAACTCCATCTACCTCAAGATTGTAGATCTGATTTGTATAGTGGAAAGTATCATTCCATTTCCAATCAATAACGCCATCTGCCCCCAAATCAATTTCAGGAGCAATTGGAGGAAGCAATGTTATGGGTTCTATCTTTATCCAATCAAAAACTTCACCAGACTCAATTTTGATTTCAATACTTGTTGCTTGAGCGGCTGAGAAAGTATTCTTGAGTACCTTGCCACACTCCTTTTCATCCATCATACTTCCTTGGGCCCCTATTGGTATTGTTCCAGTAGCTAGGACTGGTATACGATTTGTAATCGAACTGATTTGTGCAGAAATATTTCCTTCACATTCAACCGATACATCAGCATATGGCCTCCAGGAAGGGAGATCTAGAGTCATGAAATATTCACTCGATGTCGATGCTGCCAACTGTGGGTCTGACACCCACTCAGGGAGATTTGGGTCTAGCCTTTCTAGCATTTGTAAGTTGAAATATTCTGTAATTCCATGATGTAGAATTTTGATTCTTGGAGTTAAGGTTTCATTATCGGTGAATAATTTCAGTCTGAACTTGAGTTGTTGATACTCCCAAGATGCAATATTCAAATCGAAGGGAAGAGTCATGTTCTCGTGGTCTTGAATTACGTCTCCATTAGAATCCAATACGTCGACCAATACATTGGTCTCATCAGGCATTTCATACAGAGAAGTCAGTCTAGCCCAGCCAGCATAATCGACGTTGATTAGAGGGCTTGTCCATGTTCCGTTATTTCGGAATCTATCGATTACAATTCCTGCATCATCGATATACCAGCCATCGTCTTCGACATACGTATCGGTGAAGAATGAGAATCTTACTCGTACCTCATGGCCTGCTAGATGAGAGATATCTCCACTTACTCTGCTGAAGGTGTGAGTTGGATTTGCAGTTCCGCAACCATTGGGTACAGTAGAGCCATCAAAAATACCCAACTGGTAGAATGGCGAGTTGGGGTTTACCGTCGATGTGCGGTCATAAAATCCGGAAATGTTGTGACCAAAATGTTGCCATGTTATCCCATTGTCAATCGAAGTGAAAATTGAGCCCCCATCCCAATCTGTTTCTGTACAAATCCAATGATTGAAGGTTAGGCGTGCGGTTGAATCGGTAGGTATCTTGTATAGCGGAGAGATTAGGTGTGTGTAAACATGATTGGAATATATTCCATCTAGATTAATCCCCATACCATTGGTGCCACTCGGCCAAATCGTGAGATTTGGCCCGTAACCATTACTGTTGTCGATACTTCCTCGCTCCCATGATGTAGCACCCCGAACGTGGTCTATTCGCCAGCCTGCTGGAAGGCCTTGAACTTCTTCAAACGATTCAAATTGGTACCAGGGCCCGTTAAACCCATCCCAGTCAATATGCTGCCATTCGTTCGGATATCCTGTAACATTGACAAGATACTGGCTCGTATTCTGGGTGAAATTTTCCAAAAGAGTTGTCTGGGTATTTTGAGTGCCTAGAGCAGATATCACTTTCAGGTCATCGATCATTATCCCTTCCCAGTCATCTATTGCCGCACCACCTTGGTTGACACTACTATCTGTCGTTATACGGAATTTCAGAAGAGTATTCGATGAATTCAATCCAGATGCCCAATATGGGAAGGGGTGAATTATTTCTCGCCAACCAAATGAATGTTGATTGTATGTGCTTCCTCCAACGCTTATCCCATGCGCTGGAACGCCAGGTAGCGGACTCATTATCGTCCAACTCGACCCATTGTCTTGGGATATCATAACAACTAGATTATCGAAATTCCCCCCTTGAATATCCCAATTTGCTTGATAGGTTAATTCCATTGGCGAGTTCAACCCTGAAAGATTCACTGGAACAATAAGCGTGCCGTCAGCATTTGGGGCATATTCGCCGCTTGAATTTCCGTGAAACCACGCAGCAAGTGGGTCACCTTGGTTGGTTAGATTGAATGAATCGATGAACATGCCTTCTGTTACAGAAGATTGGTTCAGTTTGTTGACGTAAAATCTGAAGCCAATATGAGTTGAATTTTGAACCAGAGAGTCGAGGCTATAGTGTTCATTTACCCAATCACTTGTGTTACCAGACCAATTATCCAACATCTGCCAACTACTTCCGCTGTCCACTGTGTAATGTAGTTCAGCAATATCACCAGAGTCCAATGAATTCCACCTGTCAAATGACAGGTTGAAAAATCGAACAACTTCTGGGAGGGGGTAAAAATCAGACCTCATGTAACCAGATGAGCCTGGAATCAAAGAGCCGTTTGTACCTGCTGCATAATCGCCGGAGGTAGCATTATCTGGCCCAAATGAGACGTCAGATAGATTCACAGGATACCAGAATTCATCACCTTGTAAAGACCAAGTTGCAAATTGTGGAGATACAGTTTCGAAGTCGGTCATTTCTCCGTACGTAGAGTTAGTTGCAAGGGTCAAATCTCCATTTGCTGTTAGGTAAGATGTTCCGTTAGTGACTCCACTGGAGAATCCTTCGATTGGATCCTGTGACCAAGAGGTCCCATTATCTTCTGCGTTTACCCACTTTGGTTCAACTGAAAATTCCGATGAAGAAATTGTCGAATTCGTTGGAATTGTGAATCCATTGTATGTTGAATTAGAAGGGTCGATTCCTGCATCATCAGGTGAAAAACCGGGACCTTGCCAACTTGCTATATCTGCAGCTGCCCAAGGAGATAGCAACATCAGAAAGACAAGAGCGAAGGCTTGCTTTATGCGGTTCACCAAAGAAGACTCAACTGTTCAGGGTTTCAATCTTCGTTTTTTTTGAGTACTAAATTGGCTGAAGGGTTGATAGGTGTCCCGCGCCACGGAATCAAGCATGGCCGAGCGGACCTTACTCAACCCGTCTCAGGCCAAAGAGGTAGAGGAACAGTTGTTCTCTACCCTAAGACAACAAGTCGGAAGAAGCGTTCCAATGCCACTGCCAAGAAGCGATTTTTGGAAAAAAGTAAGTGAATTGCTCGATACAATCGAGATGGAAATTCACGACGTTTACAAGAAAATAGGCCCCTCCATGAAGATGCAAACCCTGCAAAAACGGCAGGCGAATATTAGGAGAACGGCAACAGAATTAGCGCGAAAAAGAATGGTTGCATTAGTGCAGCACTCCGCAAGCATGGTCCTGAGAACCGAAGGCGGGGGCAATGGACAAGACCTTGCTCCGATGGACTGGTCACGTCATGATCCTGCTGAAAGAGAATTTTATTCAAACGCAACCGAGCAACTTAACAAATTCAAACAATCAGTGAATTGGAATAGCATGCAAACAGGAATTTCAGCAGAGGAAATGATTGGCGAGTTAAAGTTGGCCTCTGGGACAACTCAACTCGATTCATTTGTTCCTGAAAGTGGAGGCCTAACCGGACAGGGTCCCCCTACTATTGCCTTAGAAGATGACCAAGCCCCGCTCGAAGAATCCTATGACGAAGAGGAACTTCTTGCAAAGGCCGATGAATTCCCTGAACTGGCTGGAACCCAACCGGTTGAGGAAAAGGTTACTCTTTCCGAGCCTGCAACAGGAGAAAGTCATGCTGCGGCTATGGAATTGGCGCCTTCAAAGAAAAAAGAAGAAATGGATTTTGATGCCTGGGCCGCAGCCGATGCTGAAAGTGAAGCATCTCAAGAACCTGTTTTGGAAGAAGTGGATGATTCGCAGGACTTACTAAGAATTAGAGTAACTAAATCGCTAGATGAACCAATCATTACTATCGACGGAGAAATTACGCTTGGTGCAGGAGACGTGCTGTTCCTGGACGAAATGACTGCTAACTATCTGGTTGAGTCGGGTGTTGCTGAGATAGCAACCCTTTGAAGGAATTTAAAAAAAAAAGACGAGTAGGCGGTGAGTGGAGAGATAGTTGTACTATCCTCACCGCCTACTCGTCGTGGTTAGCGCCTATTGGCGCCCCTGACAATATTGTCAGTTTTAGTTCATCGAGCGCATCGACAATTCGATGCTAACCGTATCTGGAATTGGGATTCTAGCGACCTGTCTTAGGGCGCTTTCGTCCTTTCCACTAGTGATGTCCATCTCTAGGAGGCGCTTGTGTATGCGCATTTCCCAGTGATCGTATGTTTCACTGCCTTCACCATCAGGAGCCTTGCGGACTGGTACCACAAGGCGTCGTGTTGGTAGAGGAATTGGTCCTCGAAGACTGATGCCGCCGTTGTCACAGATTGTCTTAATCTGCGTTGCGACTGCATCGA
>WTIA01000008.1 GCA_011522915.1 Methanobacteriota archaeon | reverse complement strand
GCACAAAGGTATGGAGGGCATCAATTCGGTAATTGGGCAGGTCAACTGGGGGACGGTCGTGCCATTACATTAGGTGAAGTTGATACTGGCAACGGAGTTTTGGAATTACAACTCAAAGGCTCTGGAGAGACACCATATTCCCGTCATTCTGATGGTAAGGCTGTACTCAGATCATCGATTCGTGAGTTCCTATGCAGTGAAGCAATGTTCCATCTTGGAGTTCCAACAACGAGAGCTCTTTCTCTTGTCACAACAGGAGAGCAAGTAATGCGTGATATGCTTTACAACGGGAATAAGCAACTTGAACCAGGGGCTATTGTTTGTAGAGTGGCACCTAGTTTCATCAGATTAGGAAGTTTCCAAATCCACGCAATGATGGGAGACAAAGAAACCTTACAGTCTATTGTTGAACATACGCTGAAGCATCATTTCCCAGAGTGCAGTTTCGATGAAGATGGAATTATTGAATGGGCAAGAAAAGTGGCTAAAACAACCGCAGAGATGATTGCACATTGGATGCGAGTTGGATTCGTTCATGGCGTAATGAATACAGATAACATGTCTATTCATGGACTGACAATAGATTACGGCCCCTATGGATGGCTAGAGGATTACAATCCAGGTTGGACCCCAAATACAACAGATGCAGGACGCAGGAGATATCGATATGGTGCACAGCCCCAAATTGGTGCATGGAATTTAGCTAGATTTTTGGAGGCAATATCTCCACTTATTGAAGACACAGACAGATTAACCGAGGTGTTGAATTTCTATATTACAACATACGAAGATGAGATTAACAAAGTTTGGTCCTCAAAACTTGGATTAGACAATTTCGAGTACAGTGACTCAGAATTGATCACTGAACTAAACGAATTATTACAGTTAGTTGAAACAGACATGACGATTTTCTTTAGAGAATTAGCAAAATTAGAATCTCCAGATATCATGAATCTAAAAATTGCTTTTTACGACGAGAATTCAATGCCGGTTGAAAAATGGAATACTTGGCTGACAAATTGGTGGTCGAGGGTTGATGGCAAACCCGACCGTGACAAGATGTTGGCGACAAATCCGAAGTATGTGCTCAGAAATTGGATGGCACAATTGGCAATTGATGCCGCTGAAAAAGGCGATTTTTCTATCTGTGAAAAATTACATCTAATGCTAAAACAACCATATAGCGAACAGCCAGATTTCGAATCCGAATGGTATAAAAAACGACCAGAATGGGCACGAAATAGAGTTGGATGTTCTATGTTATCGTGCTCTAGCTAAGCCATAGGCTGAAACAGGCCTTAATATCCCTACCCACGATGGTTATGCCATGGAGCAGTTAAAAATTGCAGATACGATCAAAGAAAACAACACAAAAACGGTAGCGACCTTCGCTGTCATGATGGCGGTCATTTTCATGGCCTCTTTCATCGTGACAGTGGTTCAGATTGCGCCTACCCTAATGATACTGGCAGCACCAGCTCTGCTGATGAACTTGGGCTGGCTAATTTTCGCCAGAGCAGTGTAATCACTAGTCACAGTTATGCACCGGCTTGACGACCGTGTTACATGGTCGATAGCCAGTTGTTGTGGTTTTTTGCCCTAGGCGGATGGGCATTTGCTACAGTGATGGCAATCAAGCCATTCCACGCTTACCTCATGTCAAGAGGCTGCGAAAACATGGTCGCAGTCTACTACAATCGAAAAGTGGCCCACATGGTCGCAGGTGGAGTTCCACTAATCATGTCACCATTGGTATTCAGCGACCCTATCTACCCACTATTGGGTGGGATTCTAGGCTCAATTGGTTTGGCTGCAACTCATTTAATGGACAAGCGTCTGTGGTGGATGCAAACCGAGCAAAACATGAACGATGCCACGTTTGCTTTCATGCTAGGTATTTCCGTCTACGCTTTGTGGCACTATTTGGATGATCCTTGGCTAGCGATTCTTCCAGCACTCTTCATGGCCTATGGAGACGGAGTTACTGGTATCATAAGAAACAAAATGTTTGCAAAACGGACAAAGAGTGCGTGGGGTAATTTGGGAATGGCAATTCTGTGTATTCCACTTGGATTTTTGATTGGGAAAAATGCGGACCCATCGATTCCTATCTGGGGAGCAATGTCCGGGGCAATCGCATCATTTGTAGAAAGATACGAATTTGGCCCTATTGACGATAATGTACTGATAGTGGTAGCATCTAGCCTGATTATTGCTTTAGGTGTGCACTTGGGACCAATTTAGAAAACAAAGTCAGCAGAAAAATACATTGATATATATCTAAAACCATTGTTTGGAAAGTATGTTCGAATTCTTACCAGAGCATCTGCTTGAGAGAATTCGCATCGTTAGTGAAGGCCAGACAATACAAGAGTCTGGACCCGTCATTGTTTGGCTAAAATCATCACATAGATTTCACGAAAATCCTGCTATTGATATTGCTAGAATTATTGCTCATAGCAAAGGACTACCGCTTTTGGTTTACCATGGGATAGATGAAAGATATCCTCATGCTTCACTCAGACATCACAACTCATTGCTAGACGCTGCGGTTGATGTATCTCGCCTCTGCAAGGAAAACGGAATCGAACACGCATTACACATTGCAAGACAGGGAAATAGACAAAGCGCAATGAAGCATTTTGCAAATTCAGCCTCGATTATAGTAACCGATCTATTCCCTATCCCTCCTTGGGACTCTTGGGTCAGGAGTGTTGCCAAGATATCATCTTGTCCCGTAATCGAAGTCGATTGCCACTGTGTTATCCCAATGCCTCTTTATGGTAAATCTGTAGACAGACCGTTCAAATTCAGGAGCGCAACAAAGAAACTTCGAAAAGCAAGAATTCAGAGACACTGGCCTAAAGTTGAGGTTACTCCGGAACGCTATACGGGTGACTTACCATTCACCCCTATTGACATTGAATCACAAGTCGCTGATATGAATAAGCGATTTGAATTGCTAAAGCAGTGCAATATCGACCCTACTGTGTTTCCTGTCTGGAGCGAAAAAGGTGGCGAAGTGTTTGCAATGAACCGATGGCAGAAATTCCTTGACTCTGGTTTGAGCGGTTATGCCAGAAGAAGGAATAACGCAGCAGAACCCAACGGGGTGAGCAGACTATCATCTGCATTCCATTATGGGTTTTTATCACCGATGAAGGTAGCTAGGGAAGCGGCAGCGGTTGGTACAAAATCAGCAGAAAAGTACCTAGATGAATTACTTATTTTCAGAGAACATGCATGGCATCACATCTACAATTCCAAAGACCCATACTCGACTTCAAATCTACCTGGGTGGGCACTTGGTTCGTGGCGCAGGTCTGAAAGCGATGTCAGGATTAACCAAATTCCGGAGCATCAATTGGAATACTCCGAGTCTCCAAGCGATTTATGGAATGACTGTCAAAGCTCGCTTACCAAGCATGGCGAGTTACACAACAACCTGAGAATGACATGGGGCAAAGCGATACCAATGTGGACTGATTCTCTGGAAACATCGGTCTATCTTGCCCAAAAATTGAATGACAAATACGCTCTTGACGGGAGAGACCCCTCTTCCATAGTTGGTGTTCAATGGTGCCATGGTTTGTTTGATAGGCCGTTTGAACCTTCACAACCAGTTCTAGGCATAATCAGAAAAAGAGATATTGAAACACATAAATCTCGATTAGATTTTACTGCATACTCTAGACATGCAAATAGGAAAAATGGTGTTCCAAAAAGAAAGTTCATTGTAGATTTAAGCCCACTACATCAAGCCTTAGCAGCCCGTATTATAGAAGATAATGGATATGATGCCACCATAGTTCAATCATCTGAAGATGATGAAGACCAAGCAATATCAAAACTTGATTTGAAAAGCCTACCTGATTGGTTACGGGGTAGGTTTGATTCAATTCTTTCAAACTCAGATTCAAGCGGAATTGATACCTTGGTGCGAGAATTATCAAGGAATCTTACCAAAATCACACTCAAATCAGGTGATTCCTTTGACTATGCTGATTTGAGTTCAATACTTGCCATAGAAATGGACGAGCCAAAACTAGGAATCATTGAATTTACACCTGAAGGTGAATTCAATTTAACAGAATTCGATACTAAGATGAAACTAACCAAAGATTCTACTCACAATCAGGCATTACCGCCAAGGAAGACACTACAATCTCTAGCGGATTTGTGTTGGGCCGTAGCCGAGATAATTTGGAAAGAGAACTGTGAGAATAACGCCGGTAGATTTTCTATACAATCGACTCTGGTCTGATTACTCTTCTTCGGAAAACTTATCCAGTTCTCCGTGCAGTAAAAGCAGTACATCTTCGACGGTTTGTGCTTCTAGGATTTCCTGTCTCAAATCGAGGTCGCCTAGAAGCATACTCGAAACTGCGAATATCGAATCTGGTTTGTTGTCGATTAAATCCATTATCGGAGATGTTTGAATCCAATTGGTAAAAGTCTCATCATCTACCTTCAAAATCAATCCAACTCTCCTCAGAATCATTCTTACGATTTCTTCTAATTCCCATTGCTGAGATTCATCCATACCTACTGTTGAATCAATGAAATCAACATCGCCGCTAATGTACAATTTCGAAGATTCATGGTCTTCTGGTATTTCCGCCAGAAGTGATTCTAGGTCAGGATAGATTCCATCTTCTTCTGCAAATTTGCTCATTGAGGGATGATTAAATGGAGGTAAAGCCGGCTCATGAAGGTTGGAAATTGTAAAACGGCGGCGGCCGATTATCTGGAGAAAGTGATTGCTCCCTTTGGTTTCATGATGCAATATTTCTGCTTCACAACCAACTTCAACCGGTCCGTCCCAATGATTCACTTTTCTGAAATAATCACTTTTTACGAGCCCGAAATTCTTGCCGTCTAAAAGGCAATCATCGAGCATTTGCTTGTAGCGAGGCTCGAACACACGCAAGTCCTGAATTTCTCCCGGTAGGAGTACCATTGGTAACACGAACAGCGGGAGGTTATCCATGTTCTAGGCTAGTGTGATATTCTTATCAAGATATGTTTAGATAAATTTCCAAAAAAACACCAATTGATAAGCATCAGGCCTATTTTTTAACACATGATAAACCGCATTACAGGTTTGACAATTTCTTTTTTGATCCTTGCAGCCGTTGTATCTGCAAGTACGTTAATCACTTACAACATACTTTCTTCCGAGGAATCTGAGCAGTTTGTGGCTAAGGTTGACTTTGCTCAAGGAGTGAATCATTACACACTTATTGAAATCGATGAGGGAGACAACAATGAGGAAAAACAGGTTACTCTGATATTGCATGAATTTCTATTTTCCGTCACCGGTGAGCTCGATACTGTGACTTGGGATTTCGGTGACGGTAACTCCGGAACTGGAGCAATAATCTCCCACATGTATGAGCAGCCAGGAAACTACCAAGTTACAGCGACTACATCATCACCAGATGAAATTCAAAGTATGACTATTGACATTACAGTTGATTTGGTAGGAAGTGCTGAAGTTGACAATATGGAATGTACATGTGCTCCAACTGCTAAGGATACTGTAATCGATCTGATGGCACTACCTCTAGAACAATCCATCGAAGGCTACGTCAAGGTTGAACACGATGGTTCAAGCGAATCATGCTCCCTAAGAAACCCACTCCAAGAGTGCCACGTCAGAGTAGTTATGCAGTGGACCGAGGAAGGTAGTGTCATAGCACAAGAAGTACTGTATGATGATACATTCAGAAGCAATGAGCTAGTTGTTAACTTCACCCTTGGTGACCTCGAACTAGACCAAGGCAAGGGAGTCCAACTGAGGCTTGAGACCGACCAACTGAGAGATTGGCATAAGCCAACAGCAGAATGGTATAACACCATATCAGCCTTACAATAAATCAAGACATGATTTCGTCTTGCTCTGCGTCTTCCATCAGAACGAACTCATAGTCACCAGTAGCGCTATCATAGTCGATACTAGCGAATAGTGCCTTCATTTGCCTGTCCTCAAACGGATCGTGGAAGAAAGGTTGATCTGTTCTGAATATCTTCAGAATTTCCTTGTACTTCTCCATGTCCATGTTACCAGTGATTGTGTACACTGCAGATTCTGCACCTTCGTCTAGAAGGTCATCACCTTCATTTCCACGGATTACAGTACGCTGCAGACGGCGCTTTA
>WTIA01000059.1 GCA_011522915.1 Methanobacteriota archaeon | reverse complement strand
CCGCAGTGAAATGCTCGGCAGCATTACCGAAGAACGGCAGTAAGATAACACCGATAAAAAGGGTAGGCAACTTCAATTCGGTTGCAGCAGAATCGATTGAATGGACTAAAATTTCTGCCATCCAACCAACTAAAATTGTGGCAAGAATAAGCAAAGTCCAGGCGTCCTTGTTCGTCATTTTGGGCTCCTCATGGTGAGCAGATTCGTCTGAAGCAAAGATATGAGCGTGGGTTTTCAGTTGAAAGAATAAGGCCAATCCATATACGATGAGGAGAACTATTGCAGCATATCTTGACAATTGAACTATGCTATCAAAGCCACCACCTCCAATGTTAACAGCAGCCGGTATCATCATCGCAAGGACTGCGATTAGTAGAAGAGAACCGCTCATGCTCTGTGCCCCTTGATTGAATTCTTGCTTCCTGTGATTTATTCCTCCCCAAAGTAAGGATAGGCCTAAAACAAGTAACAGATTTCCAAGAATGCTTCCTACTAGGCTTGCTTGGACAACTGTGATCATAGTCTCTGCTTGGTCAGCGTTCGTTGCTGCAGTGTAGATTGCTAAACTGGCAATTATGATTTCAACTGCGTTGCCAAAAGTAGCGTTTAGCAGACCACCGAGCGATTCGCTTGTTCTGAGTGCTATCTCTTCAGTTGCATGACCCATTAGTAATGCGAGGGGCATTATTGCAATCATTGAGAAAAAGAAACTCATTCCTGCATCATGAGCAATCATCGAGAAATATACGGTGATTGGTACTGCAATCAGCAACCAGTTGAGCTTGTTTTCTGTAGGACTAAAAGCCTGCAGCACACTGATTTTGGGAGTTTCAGACTCCGAAATATCAATCAACTCCTCTTACGCTTTGCTGCCTTTCTTCGAGGAGCTGCACGACGTTTTCGAGGTCTCTTTCTTGGGGCTTCTCCCTCTTCCCAATCAACTTCCTCATCCTCTCCATCGTCGTCGTCATCGTCCTCTTCTTCTGCAGCCTTTTTCTTTCTACGTCTCTTAGGTTGAATTGTATTGACTGCAAATGGATCGTCATCATCATCTTCAGGAGCAGATTGCTTTTCCTCTTTCTTTTCTTCCTTAGGAGCGGTTCCAGTAATCGCTGCCATATCTGGTTCGGCAGAGGTTCCAATGAATTCGTTCATCCAGTCGTCTCCTGCATCCTCATCATCGTCCTTCTTCTTCTTTGGACCTGACATTGCTGTTGAAATCACGATTAGTGATACTAGAACTGCAAGCAGGGATACACCAGCGGTAACCCATGCAATCATGTAAGGCGGGTCGGTAGCGTTTAATTCTGGATAGATTGTATCGGGCTCCTCAGCCACAGGGTTGGAATACTCACAAACGGTTGCTCCATCAGAAACTCTTTGTCTACACCAATCTGTGATAAATTGAACCTTAGTCGTTCTTTCATTACCTGCAGAATCAATCGCCTTAACCGACACTTCATGCAATCCTGGAAGGAAATTTCCTGAACTGAAGGTCATCTCAATTGTCCAATCTCCATCTTCGTTTATGGTAAGACCCGAAACGTTTCTCCAAGGCTCAGTTACCGATGAAGAGGTCCCGTAATTTTGAACAAATCTCATCTGCATTTCTACGATTCCAACGTCATCTGTTGCACCTGCAACAACCTTGATGTCGTTGCCATAAAGATACTTGGCGCCATCATTTTCTGATGTTGGTGAGAATATTGTTACCACAGGTGCTTTTGCGTCTATCGAGTACTCAGTGATTTCCCGTTCCACCGAGTTCAATACCAGGTCTGTTAGATTGATTGTTATCAGTAGGTCACCTGCTGTAGTTGTTGAGGAAATCGAGAATGATTGGAAGTATTCAGGACCCTTGTTTGGATTGTTCGTATTTTGTGAAAGCAATACCATTGCAGTTTCACTTCCACCTGTTAAAGAACCTCCAGCAGAGGTTGTGATATTGATGATAGGGAATTCATTCAACATTTCAGAAGTCTCGACTCGTAGTGTATATTCACCGCGTATCAAGGAATTGTCAAGCACCGGAACACCATCCTCATCGGCGATGAAATAGGTAATCATTGGAGCCTGTGTATCCTCTGTAACCATCAGTGCATTTCCTCCGATTCCAGGAAGAATTGTTGGATTGATATTTCCATAGGAATCTGCAACAATCACTGCATACCAAACGTCTCTTTGAGCGTCCACAGGTACAGGAATTTGTCTAATCATTGTAGCAAACGAATTTTCTGCGATAGGGCCCTCAATCAATTCCCATCCTACGTCTGTATAGTTTGAAATTGCAAATTCAGACTCGCCAAATGGATCACCAAAGTGCCTGTAAAGATAGTAGTTCTCACCACTCTCTTGGTCCGAATTGACCCATTCAAGGTCGACCACCTTCAATTCTCCAAGCATCATTAGATTACTAATTCTAGCCGGGCTTGGAGCTTGTGTGTCTTCAATTATCGGTCCGTCCCAATTCTGGACGAGTTCTTTGTACATCATTGTGCCATTACAGCCTTGACAGTTGTACAGCGCCTCACTTGTAACGAAGTAGTGAGAGTTTGCAGAGATTGTTCCGGGTTCCAAGATAACGTCGAATTGTTCTACGCCATCAGCAACGCTGCCCATCCAAATTAGGGAGCCATTCTCAGTAAACTCAGGTCCTTGGACCCTCCAAGCGCCTCTCCAGATGTGATATCTTTCTCCTTCTATTCCAACTTGGTCTGTCCAAGTTACACGAGTTGTTTGGTTTCCAATGAATTCTGCTTTTACATTGGTTGGCTCCTTGACCCAAAATTCGTCAGAATCTTCGTCTACTTCATCACAAGAAGATGACGGGATGTCTGTGTTGTATGCGCCATATTGGTCTACTACGACAACACAATAGATGAAGTTTCCATATGTGTTGTAAGGTACGTTGTAGTAAAATTCGAAGGACCCATCTTCATCGGTATCTGCAGCTTCCGCAACGGTTGCAATCAATTGTGCGTAGGGGTCATTGGTCGAGGAGAAATATTCTCCATGTCGATATATCTTGTAAACTTCATTTTCTTCGTTTAGCAAACCATCCCAAGTTATCGCTGTGTAGCCAGTACCATTCTCTGATGGGTTAAACAAGGCTGCGACCGTATCTACGTAATCTGGAGGGGTGTTGTCTTCTAGAAGTGCCCCAGACATTGCATTGCTAGACAAGAAGCGGGTGTCTTCGTAATCGTTACCCTCTTCTGTCCAATTTGGAAGAAGATATGTTACCGAGTAGAAGACTTCTCTATTTGTTTGGGGTGGGATATCCAAAACGTATTGCGTTGAAGTGGAAGATACTGTAGCAATCTTGCTGACTCCGGGTGTTCCTGGTTGTAAGAGAGTTTCTCCATTATCGCGATTCACTTTGAAATCTGTTTGCCATACGTTGATTTGTAATGCATCGGGTCCGGTTTCAGGCAAAACTGGGTTAATTGAATTGTAATTAATCCACTGAATTGTTGTTTGGCTAGTTCCCGGGTTAAAGGTAGCCTGGACATTGTAAGGTGAGCGTATTGGAGTTGTAATTTCGAGTACTGGTTCATACAGTGAACTTGCATTAAAATCCAATGGAGCGGTTATGTTTCCGTCTCCGTGCTCTGTTGTGATTGCGTAGTAGAATGTGCCGTTAGTTCCAGCTCCTACCTGATAAGTCGCTTCATGAGTACCTTCTGCTTCACCTCTACAATCTACGAATTGCTCAATTTCATCTTCATCACAAGCAACCACGGACTTCCATGGGCTTAATGAGTCGATATTTTGAGGTGTTATCGGGACATTATGTCGATAGAGGTGGTAAGTTGCATCCCACAACTCAGCGTACAAGTTTAGATTTCCTGCAGTGTCCTCGATGTTTCTCCAACTTACAGTGGTCGTTTCACTCACGTTATCGAAAGAAACCGAGATATCTTGGGCTTGTAACTCACTTGGAATACCCATATCAGCACTAACTGTGGTGAACATTGGGAGTGATGAAACAAGCAATATAGAGAGGACCAAATAGGTCATTCTGCGATTTCCGCCGTCCAGCGTTCTTACACCCATCGTTTGGACGCTTTGCGTGATTCGGTTATGAGAGTACCGCCGTAGGCGGTGTAAACTTGCCTTAGTTTGGACTTTTTTACTGAGGTTGGCAGCCAAAGATTCAGTCATCAGTATCTTCTTTACCCTTCGGAGTTGATAGAGGCTTGGTTTTGTCTAGAGATTGTAAATCTGCTCTAGCCTTGTAAAATCTAACTATAAATGTGTAAATTCCACCCACACCGGATATCGCAATAATTAGGGAAATAGGATTGATTTCAATATCGTTCCATTCGCCCCACGAGCCGCTATCTGTGTAGGCCATTATCGCTGAAACAATCAGTGCAGCAAATGTGAGGACCATTCTGTCTGCTCGACTAAATCCGCCATAATTTCTGCTACCTGCAACTGCTTGAGCTTGCGTTCCAAGATAGGATCCAAACATTGTGAGCATTGCTGCCGCCCATGCTAATTCAATATGGCCAAACCAAACCAGATTGTAGCCCAAAGCCAGAATCCAAACCACATCTAAAACTCTGTCCAATGTGTGATCAAGATAATCTCCCCATCTTGTAACTCGACCAGTTGCTCGTGCTAAATTTCCATCAAGGCCGTCTAATGCCATCGCTGAGGCCATCAAGATCGCTGCTCCTAAAAACATCAAAGCGCCCTCTTGTCCGGTACCTGCTTCCATCATTAACCAGGCCGCTGCAAGACCAGTAGGCAAAGTAAGCCAAGTAAGAGTTGCTGGATTGACACCTCCTAATTTGGAGACTAAGGGCTCGCTCAATTTCTTGAACAAGTTGCGACCCTTTTCTAGTGCCATATTTGGGCAAGAACCCATTCCGTCTTTGTGCCTTATGGTAAAGATAGCCAGTCAACAGCCATATCTGGCGTAGTATGTTGAGGGCAGCCATTAGAAATCCATTCTTCTACTCCTTCTCCCTCATAGATTGGTCTCTTGTCTCCAATCAAATCATTCCAAGGGCCGCCCATCATTTCAACTTCAACGTTGGACTGGACTTTCTCTGAAGAATAGCCTCTTTGTTCTAAGCGTGTTTTCAATTCACTGGGATTACACCTTACAATAACAAGTGCGTCAACTGGAAGAAAGTGCGCTAGATGACCATCTACCAGAGTTAGTTCACTCGGATTTTCCCAAACAAGCGCTAACCTCTCTAAATCTACCTCCGCGGCTCCATCAGGCCCAACTTCGCCTAAGCACCCGTTTTGTTGGGCGTAATCTCGAAGTGAAATTACAGGCAATGACAACCTCGAGCAGAGCGTTGTTTTTCCGCACCCAGGTGTACCAATTACGCCAATAGAGCGAACCGGTTTGGATGCCATCATGCATGCCAAGGTAGCCAAGTGTTAAACATCATGCCTCATTAAGGAAATTGATAATCATGTTTGGCGCCGCTGATCCTGAGCAGGCAATAAGCCAACTAGAGGCATATTATCGTGAAGGAAGAGGTGAAAGAGCGGAAGTCATGGCTTCTGCCCTAGTAGACCAACTTTTAGCGATAAAGGACCGTGATGATAACACCCAAGGCATACTCGTAAAAGGCTTAAGAATACTAGCTGGTGTACTAAACAGCCGACAAAAATACAAGAGAGCGAGAATCACAATCGGTCTATTACACAAGCATCGAAACAAACACGGCAAAGCCGTCGGGCATGATTTGCCAGTCGCAGCATCCGATTACCATCTTGCCGGGTTCATACATGCAAATGCTGGGAAAAAGGGTGCTGCAAAGAAGGCCTTTGCCAAGTGTGAAAAATTGCAACCTGGACACCTAGCTGCCGCATTAGACGCTGCAGAACAATGTGGATATTCGAAAACCTTAGCGAAATTGTATCCACTTGCAGGTCCGGTAATCGGTCGAAATGGTGTATTCATCCTAGAAATTGAAGGCCGTCCGGCTGCTGATGCAAGAAGAGTTGGTACAATTCTAGGTGGAGAGATCCAAACTGAAATTGAAACTCAAATCACTGCAATAATGGCTGGAGAACAAGCAGCAAACGCTAGACTACAAGCCGCAGTTGACTCTCTTGTGCCTACGCATGATTACCATACTTACAGCACTAATTGAGAAAATAAATGGTAGCGGGAGATGGATTTGAACCATCGATCTACGGGTTATGAGCCCGTCGGTCGAACCATGCTAACCTATCCCGCTAGCA
>WTIA01000140.1 GCA_011522915.1 Methanobacteriota archaeon | reverse complement strand
TAATAGGAGGTGCATCTTCGGTAAGTCCAAGCGAAACTGCAAGGTCATTTACTACTTTGTCAACTCCATCCAAATCTGATTTGTTTACTACTATTAGATCGGCAAGTTCTAACAAACCAGCTTTTTCTGCTTGAATTCCATCTCCTCTTGCAGGCCCTTCGATAACAACAATTCTGTTGGCTACTGCAGCACATCGCATTTCTGATTGACCCGCTCCGACTGTTTCAATTAAAACTAAATCGAAATTATTTGCCAATAGATGATGCGCTAGGCTTTGAACTATAGAAGGAATTGAACCGCTTGACGACCTTGTAGCAATGCTGCGAACATATATTGAATCTGTCTTGGATTTGTCATCGAGTACACTCAACCTTATGCGGTCTCCAAGCAATGCACCTCCGCTTAGCGGTGAAGTAGGATCAACAGCAAGTACTGCTACAGTGTTCTCTGGAGTTAAACGATGTAGTATCGCATCAACTATGCATGACTTTCCCACTCCCGGTGGTCCAGTTATTGCAATAATTTCTCCTTCGACTTGTTCAACTTTCAACTCGCCGTTTTCTATTGCAGACAATTGTCTGGCTAGTAACCGGCGGTCCAATCACTCACCCCAATGCCAAGTATTTTGCGAACCAACACCACAATCTATCTCTGATGCTTGCTCAACAAAGTCAAGAATTTCAGAGGAAGGAGTACCAGGTCCAAAAATTGCTCTTATTCCAACAGAGTATAAGGGTGGTCTGTCTGATTCGGGAATAATGCCTCCTCCAAAGACTACGACATCATTTAATCCAGATTCACGCAATAGATTGCAAATTTTGGGAAACAGGTGGCTGTGTGCCCCTGATAAAGAAGAAAGGCCAACAAAGCGGGCGTCTTCATCCATAATTGTGCGAACTATTTGTTCTGGAGTGCGACGCAAACCTGTGTAGATTACTTCGTGGCCCCCATCTCTGAGGGCTCTGGCGACAACTTTTGCTCCACGGTCGTGACCATCCAGGCCTGGTTTTGCGATGACGATGCGCTGTCTCCCGCCCATGTTTGTCTGTGTATAGGAGCGTCTATGAAGTGCTTGCGGTGTAGAAATGCTCACAAAACCAATAAAGACGGTCTCATATTTTCTCGGATTGGCGAAAGGCATGATGGGTACCGAAGAAAGACTGAGGGACCTGCGAGCGAGAAAGGCTCGTGTGGAAGCTGGCGGCGGTCAAGCGAGGGTTGATGCGCAACATAATCGCGGTAAAATGACTGCACGTGAACGCCTTGAGATGTTACTAGACGAAGGTTCTTTCCAAGAAATCGATGCGCTTGTTGAACATAGGTGTAGAGATTTCGACATGGATAAGAACATCATACCAGGAGACGGTGTTGTCACTGGACATGGCACAATCAACGGTCGAGAGATATTCGCATTTGCGCAAGACTTCACTGTTTATGGCGGCAGCCTAGGTGAAATGCACGGACTAAAAATTTGCAAGGTTCTTGACATGGCTCTCAAAACAGGTCGTCCAGTGATTGGCCTAAATGACAGTGGAGGAGCCCGTATTCAAGAAGGTGTTGCGAGCCTTGGTTCATATGCTGAAATCTTCTTTAGAAATGTGAGAGCAAGTGGGGTTGTACCACAAATCAGTGTAATCATGGGGCCATGTGCCGGTGGCGCAGTATACTCTCCAGCAATTACCGACTTTGTCATCATGGTCGACAAAACCGCACACATGTTCATCACTGGTCCTGAAGTAATTAAGACCGTGACAAACGAAGAAGTTTCATTCGAAGATTTAGGTGGAGCAGGCACTCATGGCAGTAAGTCAGGAGTTTCCCACTTTACTGCTGAAGATGATCAAGGAGCAATAGATTTAGCTCGCGAATTGGTTGATTTACTTCCTGCAAATAACATGGAAAAGCCTCCAATAAAGAAAACTAGTGACTCTGCAACAAGGGTTTGTGAAAACCTTGATTCAATAGTACCGGAGGACCCTACGAAACCTTACGATGTCAAAGATGTAATTACTGAAATTCTCGACGACGGCGGATTTTTGGAAGTTCAAGAGAATTGGGCAGGAAATATTGTCGTCGGATTTGGACACCTTAACGGCTCTACAGTTGGAGTTGTTGCAAACCAACCCAAGATTCTTGCAGGATGCTTGGATATCGATGCTAGCGATAAAGCAGCTAGATTTGTCAGATTTTGTGATGCATTCAATATCCCAATTATCACATTGGAAGACGTACCAGGATTCTTACCCGGAACCAACCAAGAGTGGGGTGGAATTATTCGTCACGGTGCAAAACTGTTGTATGCCTACGCTGAAGCGACCGTGCCAAAACTTACAGTAATTCTGCGCAAAGCATACGGTGGAGCTTACGATGTTATGTCATCAAAACACATTCGTGGCGATTACAACGTAGCGTGGCCTAGTGCAGAGTTAGCAGTAATGGGAGCAGAAGGTGCTGTACAAATTATTCACAGAAGGAGATTGCAGAATGCGAGGGACCCAGAAGGTGAAAGGACAAGACTCATCGAAGACTTCGAAGAGAAGTTCGCTAATCCATACAAAGCAGCAGCATTAGGTTACTTAGACGATGTCATCGAACCGAATCAAACTCGTGAACGGTTATGCAAGGCATTAGGAATGCTACTAGACAAAGAGGAACTAAGGCCCGCAAGAAAGCACGGCAACATCCCGCTGTGAGTGATTAATATGGCAGAATACGAAACTCTCAGAATGGCCGCAATCGCTGCAGTTTTAGCAGCGAGTTCGACCAGAGATGACCCTGCTCAATCTGGCAGAGACCTTGGCGAAGCATGGGCTCAAGACCACAGGCGAATGAACATGGGAATGTCTTCGCTAATGCATCAAAGGAGCTCTCGCTCCCCTTGGAGGTGAATAAGATGGGTGATACTCGTAAGGTAATTGTAAACGGAGAAGAATTCGAAGTTGAACTAGAACAAAACGGAGATGACTGGATAGCAACTGTTGGGGGAGAGACTTTCGAAATTAAAGTCCCCGATGCCGGACCTGCCCCAAAACAGAGGAGAGCTTCGGGTGGTAAATCAAAGAAATCTGGAAAGGTAAGTGCGAATATTCCAGGAAAAGTCGTGACCGTTGAAGTCTCACTAGGCGATGAAGTTCAAGAAGGCCAAGTCGTGATGATTCTTGAAGCGATGAAAATGCAAAATGAAATCCAAGCACCAGTTACTGGAACAGTAACTGAGATACACTGCGAAGAAGGGCAATCGATTGAAGCAAATGTTCCATTGCTGGTAATTACACCTCCAGAAACAGAGGACGAGTAATGAAAAATTACAACCATTAAAAAGTAACAAGTTCGGAGATGAAACATATGACAGAGAAACCAGTTTGTGATTATCCAGGATGCGGAGAAGTTGGTGAAATTATCTCACGCTTATCTCCAGAAGGTTACCTAGTAGCAACCGGAAAGAAGGCTTACTCGTTCAGAGAAGCCTACCGTCGCTTCCATTATTGCGGCAACCACCATGATGAACTCATGAGTGGTGTTTGGTCTAGAGTCAGGAAACCAGATGACAAGAAAGATGGACACGTTGCCCCAACTGCGATTTAATCATTGAGACTTGATTCCTGATCTACAGCACGGGTTTTCGACAAAATTCCCTTGACGCTTACTTTGGTTTTTTTTGCTTGGTATTAGATCATATATGAGGTTACAATTAGTAGGCACTCATGCTAAATATTTGTTCACTTTCATCATTGTATGGATAGTCAAGGGAAACCTGAACCAATTTTTATCCCAGCACAACAGATTATCCAAGGCGATGTTGAGAATACCAACACAGAAAAGGGACCGCAAGTGATTCAGGGTGATGTTCACAATACCAACACAGAACAGCAGCAGCAAATTATCTATGTTGAGTTGAAGTATAAGCCAGAACAAAATTACAGACGCTGGTCGTATGCGGTGATCGTATTAGGAGGTCTGATTTATTTTGTATCAATTTTTACATTCGCAGGTTCTAATTCATACGGATTTTTTTTGGGGAACACTGTATGCTGCCTGTCCTTTTCAGCCGGACTATTCCTTGATGCAGCATTTTACAAGGGCAAATCTGACTGGCAAGTTGCGACTGGACAATCGAATACAAGCTCAAATATGGGTATGGTAATTGATATCATACTCGGAATAATTGCATTGTGGATAGCAATATTAGGGCTTGTTTCTTTTTTGGAATGAAGAAATTCAAATTACACCTTGAGCCATCATTGCTTCAGCAACCTTGAGGAAACCTGCAACATTTGCTCCGAATACATAGTCGCCGTCGCGGCCATACGCCTTTGCAGTAGAGTATGCTTGTTCATGGATTGAAACCATGATGTCGTCAAGTCTCTTGTCCACCTCTTCACGAGTCCACGAAAGGCGCAGAGAGTTCTGGCTCATCTCAAGACCGGAGGTTGCTACACCACCTGCATTGCTAGCCTTACCTGGAGCGAATAGGACTCCTCCTTCTTGGAAGACTGCAACTGCTTCAGGAGTACATGGCATATTAGCACCTTCTGCAACAGCTATTACATTGTTTGCAACTAGCAACTTTGCCTCTTCTCCGTTTAATTCGTTTTGAGTTGCACATGGTAGAGCAACATCGACGTTTACTCCCCAAAGTCCATTCAGAGATGGCTCTGGTTCTGACTTGGTGAAGGTCACACCATCGAAGTGAGCAGCGTATTCGCTAATTCTTCCACGGCGGTTGTTCTTCAAATCCATAATCCAAGCAAGCTTCTCTCTGTCAATTCCTGCAGGGTCGTGAATCCATCCTGATGAGTCAGACATTGTTACTGGCTTACCACCAAGGTCCAATACCTTCTCACAAGCGAACTGAGCAACGTTTCCACTGCCGCTGATTGAAACGGTTGCACCTTCGAAAGACTTACCTTGAGCAGCAAGCATTTCACGAGCGAAGTAGACAAGTCCGTATCCGGTTGCTTCTGGTCTGATTAGTGAACCACCGTAAGACAAACCTTTGCCGGTTAATACACCAGCCTGGAAATCGTTTTGCAATTTCTTGTACATTCCGAACATGTATCCAATTTCTCTTCCACCTACACCGATGTCTCCAGCTGGCACGTCGCAGTTGTGTCCAATATGTCTCCATAATTCCATCATGAAAGACTGGCAGAACCTCATTACTTCTGCGTCTGACTTGCCCTTAGGGTCGAAATCAGAACCACCCTTTCCTCCACCCATTGGTAGAGTTGTTAGGCTGTTCTTGAATACCTGCTCGAAAGCAAGGAATTTCAGAATTGATGCGTTCACTGAAGGGTGGAATCTCAATCCACCCTTGTAAGGTCCGATTGCGCTGTTAAATTGAATCCTGAAACCTCTATTTGTTTGGGTAACTCCATTGTCGTCTACCCATGGAACACGGAAGTGAATTAGGCGTTCTGGCTCGACAATTCTCTCAACGATACCGGCTTCGACAAACTCTGGATGCTTTTCTAGAACTGGCTCTAGTGACTCCAATACTTCCCATACAGCCTGGTGGAATTCAGGCTGTTCCGGATCTCTGCTCTTTACTTTCTCAAATATATCATGGATGACACTCATTCTAAGCACCTAATTACACGACTTGTGTTAGCCGGCCCAAATTAAGACCCTTTACAAGCGTTGCCACGACTGGAGTATCTCACACATACGGACAGACAGTGTTGAACCTCTCCAGACGCTCAAGTCGTCGCTCACCGTTCTCATCGGTTTCAGACATTGCTCTAATCGCTTCCTCGATTAGAGCGTGCTGGTCTGGTTGAATCCCAAACAGATTTCTGAGGCTTTCGAGCATTGCCCATTCATCTTCCGATATCACCTCATCATCCAAGGCAGCTACCAAAGCACTTTGATATGTAGTAACATCACCAATTTGATGAGTTTCATAATTTGTTGCGTCTGTTATTGGAGACGGATCGATTCCCCTGGCTACGTCTAGAGCGTCTCCAACTGCTGATGGTGAAAGGCCTAGCGCAACAGCGAGAACCTTCAGAATGCTTGCTTCATCACTAGTGATTATCTCATCATCAAGAGCGGTTTTCAAAACCTCGATGTAAAAATGCAAACCTCTACTTGCTTCTAGTGCCATGAATCGTGGATTACAGTCTACCGTTTCATACTTACGATAGATTGTAGCAATTTCAAAATCCAAACTGTATACTATTGTATTACAAAACGTAATCATTTGTGATACATTGATATACTGGATG
>WTIA01000129.1 GCA_011522915.1 Methanobacteriota archaeon | reverse complement strand
TAATGATGGATGCAGGTCTACCAGCAGGTGTAATCAATTTCATTCCTGGTAAAGCCAGCGTGGTTGGGGACATTTGTATGTCCCATCCAGAACTAGCTGGAGTTCACTTCACCGGCTCCACAGCCGTATTCAGAAAGATGTGGAAAGACATTGCAAATAATCTAGAAAACATGCGCTCATATCCTAGAATAGTTGGAGAGACTGGAGGCAAGGATTTCATCGTTGCACACCCAGATTGTGATAGGCGCGCCCTAACCGTTGCTTTGCTGCGTGGAGCATTTGAGTTCCAAGGGCAGAAGTGTAGTGCAGCGAGTCGTGCTTACATCCCTGAAAGCGTATGGGATGCTATCAAGGATGAATACTGCGAAGAGGTTTCCAAAATTAGAATTGGTGACCCGAGAGACTTTGCTAACTTCATGTCTGCTGTTATCGACAGAAAGTCATTCGACAATATCACTGGATATATTGACAGAGCAAAAGAAGACCCAGGATGCGAAATCGTAACAGGTGGAGGCTATGATGACAAGACTGGTTACTTCATTGAACCTACCACCATCTTGTGTAAAGACTCCAGATACGAGACTATGGCTGAAGAAATTTTCGGGCCGGTCCTATCAATCCACGTTTACCCAGACGATGATTTCGAAAGAATCCTAGAAGTCTGTGATACAACCTCAGAATATGCGCTGACAGGCTCAATTTTTGCTACCGATAGAAGAAACGTCGAAACAGCAATCAAAGCTTTGAGATACAGTGCTGGAAACTTCTACATCAACGATAAGCCAACAGGTGCGGTTGTCGGACAGCAACCATTCGGTGGAGCAAGAGGTAGCGGTACTAATGACAAGGCAGGATCTCCTCTGAACCTGTTGAGATGGGTAAGCCCACGCTCAATCAAGGAAACTTTTGCTCCGCCACACGATTGGACTTACGGGTTCTTGAACTGAGCAGGAAGACGTCCTTTTTCTTCCAGAGGCTTACGAACCTTGGGTGTAAGGAGTTGAACTTCTCTGTTTTTTGCGATTAGAGATAGGATATACCAACCGATTGACAGAATTGGGGTTGAAACCAGAATAGTCATTCCAAGCCACATGAAGAGATTGGCACTAGTTGAATCCCAATACCACCATCCTACCACTACCAAGGTTACGATTAGGAAGATTCTTGAGGCTTCACTAGGAGTCTGCCAACCTCTATGGTCGATTCTAGGGGCGAACAACCAATCCATCCAATTCATGAGCCATTGTCAAACAATTTGCTAATTAATGGATGTTTTTTGCAACCGGATGATTAAACTTCAACGGATTGTAGGGTCAATCCCTGCGATGATGAGCGCACTTGAGCGGACTGCTGTTTCAGTGACGAGTGATGGGCGAACTGAGCGGGGACACATGACAAAATTGGTTTAGTGAATCAATTATGGCCTCAACATGCAAGCCATGATGGCGCCTTTGACGCCACCGCCTCAAGGCCTTGCTCTAGCCTCAAAATCCTCGCCATGGAGCGTGATTTGGAGAATGCTGGGAATCGTTTTATTGCTCTACACGATTGTTCAAACTATGATTTTGTCATTATTCGGTATCGTCGAGGGAGATGGTTTCCTTACAGTTACCTCGCTTGTTTGCTCGATCCCACTATTGATGGTATTCTTCTTTGCAAGAAGGCCAAAATTGACACACGTAATCATGGCATCTCCAAATCCGAATGGCAAAATGCAGCACATGTTGCCTGACTCAAGAGCATTAATCACTCCCGTTCCAACTAATTTCTCACACCACTTGATCAAAGATTCTCCACCCTTGGAAATGCCACCAACTTCTACTCTGTGGGTTGTTTTTTCATTGACTGTTATCACTGCTTTTCTCGGGCTATTACCGGCTATGCTTAGCGATAATCCGTTATGGTTGATACTTGCAGTATTGGTCGGAGTTCCGGCATGGCTGTTTGGATTTTCTTTACCAGTTCACGCTTGGTGGGCATTTTCAACCCGCCACTTTCAATTGATGACTACTAAAATTGAGGGTGAGAAGATGTTGATTGCAGGAATGTTGTCGACATTTCCCGCGATTGTAATCAACTCTTTACTATTCCCACTGCTATTGATTATTATTGGAATTAATTCCCTCGAACCCGGTTCAATAGGGGAATTTTTGATTCTCACAGTTAGCGCACCTGTAGGTGAAGAATTGTGCAAAGCAGCGTTTGTTCTCAGCCTTTACAAATTAATCGATTCTCCAAAGAGAGGTTTCCAAATCGGATTTTCTGTAGGTTTAGGCTTTGCATTGCTTGAAAATTTGCAATACATCATGGGATCTTTCAGTGGATTAGCGGTATCATACTCTCTAACTACAGTGATTCGAGGCATCGGTTCTATCCCCGGCCACGCTTTATGGACCGGTTTATCTGGTGTATCGATTGGATGGTATCTATGCACTAAGCGAGGAATTTACGTCAAAGATAATTCGAATTTAGACAACACTACGTGGGTTGTTTTTGATGGTGCTACGGGACAGTTAGTAAACACTCAACGTGAACTTTCCTCGATGGGTAAGACAGTCAGAGGGTGGTTGTACAAACCCTTCGATAAAGTATGGAGCCTGCCTCGAAATCCCGCCATAGGAATCAGTCTTGCAATCATTGGACACGCACTTTGGAATGGTAGTAGCTGGTTTGTATCTTGGCTCTTCATAGAACAAGATATTGTAGTCCAAGTGGTTGCAAATTTATTTTGGATAGCGGTAATGATTGTTACATTGTGGGTCATTGGAAGAGAGATATTGGCTGCTGTAATGCATCTTCCCTCTTAATTCGCTTACCTGAAAATGGAATAATTGATACAAATACAGGGGCAAGGTATAGAATTGGATTCCCGTCGGAAGTGATTGGGGAGCGACATGGTTGATATCATGGAACCTGGCCTAACTCAGGGTAACTTGCTGGTTACCATTGGCGTAGTTAGCGTCTTAGTACTCATTTCAGAGAAGTACAGAGTTCTCGATAGAACCGGTGTTTATGCTGCAGCTGCACTAGGAATCACAGTTGGAGTGCTAGGCCATTGGACTTGGCTGATAATTTTACTAGGTTTCCTTGGTACTGCACACAAGGCCACTAAATGGCGTTTTGAAGAGAAAGCGTCCAAAGGCCTGTCAGAATCAAGCGATGGGCATCGCAGTTGGGGAAACGTAGTCGCAAACGGAGGATTACCTGGACTAGTAGCGATAATCGCTTTCTTATTGGATGATCACAAGAATGGAATTTGGTTGTTTTCAGCGGCGGTTTCTGTAGCAGCCGCTGATACATTTGCTTCCGAAATAGGTTGCTTGGATAATCGAGTGAGAATGATTACAACAATGAAAAAATGTGAAGCGGGCCTAAATGGTGGCTTCTCACCAAATGGGCAAATCGCTGCATTGGTTGGCTCAAGCATAATTGCAATTCTTACTTTTGCAGCCCAACCAGACCTCACTCTTGCCGTTATGATTGCAATAATTGGTTGGCTTGGCTGCCAAGTCGACAGTATCCTTGGGGCGGTTTTGGAAAACCGTGGATATATGACAAAAGGAACTGTGAATGCAGCAGCCATTACATTCGGAATAATTGCAATGTGGTGGCATCTAGGATTCCCACATCTATGATGTGGGTTCTTCAACTCAAAGTGCTTGGGGGGTATCATGCAGAGGGGTTGGATGGCTATTTTTGCCCTCTTCTGTATATGCATTCCAGTTCTTACTCCTGTAATTTCAAATGCTTCCGGTGAAGATGAAATTTACGAACCTGGATACGTCAGGTGGGAAGGAAATCAATTACACAGGATTTACCTCAGTGGGGCAGAAAGTGAGGTCAACCTGACTAGAGATTATCAAGGTGCTTCAATGGGTAGTGCCCAACTTCAAGCAGGACAAGGAGTATCTCTTGGCCCTCTTTCAATGCCACCCCTTGAAATGGGTTTTAATGGGTCATTTGAAATCTCAACATATATTGCAGCATTCGTTCAAGCAGGTACCGGTTTCCCCTTAGCCCAATGCAGGACACAATTCCCTGTTACGATTGAAACCCAAGTCCAAATTGGTGATTTCAGTTACTTTGGAAGCGTCACTGAAAACGTATACAATTCAGCAGGAGAAGCTCACAACCTATCCACCCAAGTTGAGATAGCGAACATCAGTGCAAGGCCAGGCGATGTAATCACATATTCAATGACAGCTTCAACTTCTTGCCCATACACCATAAGCATAGAATGGGGAGGCAGCGGCGAGTATGCAGGGGGGATTGTAATTGTGGGAGAATTATTTTCACCAGTTGTGGAAGTCACAGTGGATGATGCAAGGCTTGCTCATATCCAAATGGTAGCAACACTACCATGGGGATTTGATGACCTAGACGATGATTTCACTGGACTGAACATATTCGGCCCTGTAGAACCTGACGAAGAGAGGGTTTTCGATGAAGACATGCGTGTCGAGGCTTTTACAACTACCAGTGAAAAATACCCACGTGATGACGATTTAGGAAGACCATCTACAGTTTGGACAGGAACCAATCCACTACCTCCGGGAGATAATGTACTAATTGTTTGCTTGAAGACAATCGATACTGGAATATACGGAACTGCAGGCAAAAATTGCGACCATGAGGGAATTATTCGATTTAATGTTGAAGCCGACCAAGAGCCGATTGCAAGCGCATTTCTTTGGCTCTCTATTTCCGGATTTGTAGCTGTAATCGCCTACCTAATCTCTCAACTAAGGATAGGTTTGCTACTACCTCCTCCATTGATGGCAGCTTTGGTAATCATGGCTCTGCTCATGATCCCATTGGCCAGCACACTACCAGATTTAGGTGGTGAATCAATCATCGCTGATGATACAAGGTCGCCTTCGTTTATTCTTCACCAAAACGGAAACGGCTCAGTATCTCTAGATGACCTGCTGGAAGGTAAATCCGCAGTGGTGATGGGAATTACTCTCCCAGCATCTTCCAATGCAGTTGACCAGAGTAAACAATTGCAAAATGTTGCAGACAGAATTGGCGAAGATGTGAGCATAGTACAAGTCGTTACTGGGGAAAATGTCAGAATGGATGATTTGGACATTATCGCAGATATTACGAACGCTACTTGGCCAGTTCTTATTGACGACGGAGAAAGCAGATTTGCTCAAAGAATGCCATACGGAGTATCCGATTCAATTGTTGTAATTGATTCATCAGGACACGTAACATTTTCTGCCGCTAGAACAGCAAGTTCAGAGGACATCATCGATGCTGTTGATGACATTAGTTACGGAGGGCAACAATCAGCATTTGCAACTCTCAGTTTATTCTGGGGCCCTGGCCTAGCAATGCTATTGGTTGCTTTACCACGAAAGAAATACGCAGTCCCAGAAGAATCTCTAATCCCAGGAACGCTATGGGGTAGCATTGCATTGGCGGGAGGATTAGGCTTCCTTATGGTTAACACTGCACCTCTAATCATGTCACTACTACCAATCGATAACGACATTAGAACATGGGTAGACCTCGGATTACTAATTTGGTTTGTAAGCGCTGCAATTAGAGCGGCTATGGCAGGAACACCTAAGGAAATCCGGTTCTGTGCTGAGAAGTTGCATAAGTCGTATTCTAAGGCTTTCAGAAATTGGAGAGATGTCGAGGATGTGGAAAGAGATCTGCTGATTGGATTCTGGATGGGATGGTTCATCTGGCTTGCATTCCCAGCAACACTTCCACAAGCAGTGACCGCTACAACTCTCACAGGAGGATTTGGATATGTTTTGGGCCCACTCATGTTCCTTCTTCACACTCTAGCAGCCGGTGTTTTGACACTGTTAATCAGATTTGTAGCATCGTGGGGAGGGCCAATTTCTACAGCATTTGGATCATTTGGCTCACAACCTTTCTCACAGGCATTGGGTTGGGCACTAATCCCAATCTCAATCTGGTGTCTGTTGAATGGAATTTTCTACGCAAATGATATTGGTTTACTGAGTGTTTTCAATGGCTGAGAATAGAATTGGAAATACCCCCGATAATCTGAATTCAAAAAGAGATTATCTATTGCTTGATGGAGACTGTGGCCTCTGTAACAGTCTTGCAAATTTCATGGACAAAAGACTCGCAAAAGGAGTTGATCTTGGATACAGGCCAATTCTATCTGAAGATGGCCAAGCAATTATTGCAAAGTTGCCAAAAAAACAACAGGACGCGGATTCGGTTTACCTAATCAGAAATGGAAA
>WTIA01000049.1 GCA_011522915.1 Methanobacteriota archaeon | reverse complement strand
ACAGCACAGTTGTTGACGACCCTTGTGAAGTAAACCCTGACAGTGAAGAGTGTGCTGCAATCGGTGGCACCAGTGACGGTGCAGACAGCGGTGAAGTCCCAACTTGGACTTGGGGAGTAATCATCGGTCTAGTTGTGGTCGCATTCGTAGTCGGAGCATTCATCCTCTCCCGTGGCGGAGATGGTGACGACGGCAAAGACTGGGATTACTGATCCTAGGATTGCAATCCAAGCATACGGTGTCAAACACCGAGGCTGCCATGAGGGGCGGTTCGCCGCTCCTCATGGCTCCCCTTCTTTCTTTTTTTCACAACTACTGCCGATAGTCTAGCTTGGCATTTTGTTCGTTTTCTTCTGCGACGATATTAATTCAGTTTTTTAGACTTCAACTAATGCACTTGGAATCTAGAATCATGGGGTGGGGAAATATCGATTTTTGGCGGATTTTTTTGCGGTGTAGATTAAACACCAAACTAGGTCCAGATAATATCTAAAATATTGTATTTTTTTGTTATTATTTTGTAAAAAAAATAATTGTTAATGCAGAATGGAATCTTATTGCAATCGATTGATATGATTAGAAAGCACAAATCCAATGTTACTCAGTACCCTTTTTTTCCGATGACTGGGAAAGTTAAAACGGTGAACAGAGTTTGATAATTTGCTGAGAGGACGTCTTGGACTAAGGGTTCGCTAAATCATGGAAATTATGACAATTTTTCCCCTAATTTCAGTATTCTGTAAAAGGACATGTACCCCAATGCTCATAAGGGATACAGTGCCTGATGTGCATTGCATACAGTCCGTAAGGAGATGATGACGTGATGTTGGGAAACAAAAACACGAATAAAAAGACCGTATTGGGAGGCGCAGGAATTGCAATATTGCTGTGCGCACTAATGGTTGGAATGACAATGACCAACTATGTGCCTACCAGCGAATCCCAGGTAGAAGCCGAGCTTGCAATTGCAAACGAGGAAAGCGAAGATGTCTTCGCTCTGCCAGAGGTCTACGAGCCTGCAAATTATGAATACGATGAAACCTCGGAACTCGAGGGTATGAGGACAATGAATCAGAAAGCGTTCCGTACTGATGACGGAAAGACAACTCTGATCACCTCCGCAGAACCACTGCACTACATGAGTGACATTGGTTCTTGGGAAGAAATTGACCTCAACATCAAGGCAACCGTTGACGGTTGGCAAGTGGATGAAAACCTCTACGAGGTCTCATTCTCTGCTGAAGCTGAAGACGGTGTCTCGGTATCGGCCCACCCTAACGTGGACCCAATTGTTACTGGAATAAATCCAACAATAGTAACACTTGACCAATCCGGGACAATGGTTATGCCATACGAAACCGCTCCATCATTGAGCGAAGTTTCCGTTGGCGGTAACGTCTTGAGGTACCCTATCGCTGAAGGTTTCGACTTGGATTACACAGTAACCGAGACCCAGGTTAAGCAAAACTTGGTCGTCAGAGAGCGCCCAGTTATTGATGAAAGCGCTGGGTACTTTGGAATAAGCGAAGAAATGCGCTTGCCAGCAGGTTACGGACTTTTCCTTGGTGACGATATCCTACGTGAGGAAATCACCCAAACACAAGAAGAGTTGACAATTAGAAACCTGGAGACTGGAGAAGTTCTAGCAACCGTACCAGTGCCAGTTGTATTCGGTCCTGAAGGAGAGGAGCCTTACCACGCTACTTTCTTCATTCAAGTGTTCGATACACTAGTGGTTCTGACTACAGCAGTTGACACTTCATGGTTGATGGCTGAAGACCGCCAGTTCCCATTGGCAATCGACCCATCGATCAAGGTCTTGGCAAGTAGCACTGGTGACTGCTATTCATACTATGGATGGTGTTACAACAGCGCTTACTCTGATCTGTACAGAAACAGCTACCGTATCTACTACATGCCATGGCACAAGTACACCTTTGGATCAAACAACGCTTTGCCAACCGGTGCTACTGTTGACAAGATTGAGTGGAAGAAGTACATCCGCTACGGATACTCCTACTCCAGCAACGCAATCACAGCGACCGTTCTTGAGAACTGTGGTACGTCTGGATACAGAGTCAACACTCCTCCAAGCGCATCTTGTTCAGGAGCAATCACTCCATCACTATTGAGCGGTTCAGGAACAACCACTAACGAAAGGAAGTTGGTAAGTTCTCTATGGAACTCTGCTTCAGTAGGTACTTACTCAGTGGGTACAGGATGGAAGACTGCAGAACTTTGTAGCAGTTCAGGAACAACATGTTCCTCAACAACCGCCAACCACAAGTACATCATGAACGCAATCAGCAATGGTGGAACTATCGGAATGGGCGCAAAGTACACAACTTCCACTACACTAAGACAGTACAGTTACAACACTGGAAGCACAATGAGCTACATCTCTGTAACTTACTCTGGTGGAACAGACAGTACACCTCCTAAGGACGGATTCGTTCCATACACTGGAATAACCACCTACAAGGAAGGCGCTAGAACTTTCTTCACAACTCTTACCGATATTGGTGGAATCGACACAACATCATCAGGTGCACCGCACTTGTATTACTCTGTTGACAACGGTTCCTACACCGCAGTCAAGGCTACCACAATCGGTACCTGTGGCTCGACCGATACCGAATGTACGTTCCGTGCATCTACTGGAACCCTTTCAACCGGAGACTATGTCAAGTACTGGTGGGCATTCAGGGACTTAGCAGCATCACCCAACAACGCTACTAGCCCTAGTGGTGGAGACGCTGGAAACCCAAGCAGCGCAACTGCACCAGCAAGTCCATACTGGTTCAAGATTGAAGATGTAACCAATGCAGGAAACGACATGAAGTTCACAATTTCTACAACTGAAGTTGGAGCTTACACAACAAGCAGCGGAAAGAAGTTTGACCGACAGATGACTTACTATGAGGATTCTGAGGAATATGTCTTCGAGTTTGATACTTCAGACTGTGGAACAGGAAGCGACTCCTGTTTCTACACCCGAAGATCCACTTACTACGCTAACTGGAGAATGATGTGGACAACCACTCCATCCTCCGGATACAATGGATATGGTGGAACTCAGTCTGGCCTACACGAGTTGGCTAACTGGAACGATGGTGTCTTGTCAATTTCTGCTGACGATGGTCCAGGAATGAACTTGATTTTCCATTACGATTCAACAATGAATGATTTCGGAATGGTAGGTCTTGGAACAGACACTGGTATCGAAGAGCCATTGGCATCTGGAACAAAGGCCAACCAAAGGTCAACTTACGGTTCAACCAAGGCTTTCTTGGTTGACATTCCAACTAACATCACTGGTACAATGGGTAAGTTCGACTGGAGTTCAACCTACAGCAGTTCCAGAGCAAACTGGATGTGTGTCGGTTCAAACGGATTCTACTACTTCTTCCGTTCAACCAGCACAAACCCTGCTTGTAACACTGGATACTACTACTCATACAGCACATACTACCGCTGGTCTGGCTTCGCACTCGGAGTCGGAGCTGGAGGAATTATGGGTTCAGGAGGAGGAGTTCTGTACAAGGTTGCAAAGGTTGCACCTGAACCAGATACCACTCCACCAATCGTAGACCACAGCCCGCTGAGAGACTCTCACTCTAGAGACCGCACATTTACCTTCAACATCGGTGATGGCGGAGAGCCTCCAACCGGTCTTAACACCACCAAGACAATCGGCGTTGGACCTACATTCTACTGGAGAGTAACAGACGCTAACGGAACCGTTGGTTCATGGGCTAGCAAGTTGCTAAGTCCAGAAGGCGGTACTACTGGCTGGACAACTTGTGCAACCGCAGCAAATTGTGACTGGTCAACAACACTGGAAGACCTTGAGCGTGGTTCATCTGTTGAGTATTACATCACTGCGAAGGATACAAGCATCGCATCTACTGGTACTAACACTAACACGACCTCTACCAACTCCTTTGAAGTTGGAGATCCAAACAAGGTGTTTATTGCAGAATGGCACGACATGGGTTACTCTGGTACTACAAACCTATGTACCTATCAAGTTCACTTCTATGACGTGACAAACGAGATTGAGTTCCACTACGACACTGGTTGTAAGGCTACTTACGACTATGCAACAGTTGGATATCAAGACCAAACTCGTACCAAGGGTGCTACTTTGAGAGCATCAACAGGATACACTGCCGGTTCTAATCCGCACACTACCAACTACAGAATTGGAACAGACAGCACAGGTCACTCATGGGAAACCTTCGATCTGGGATTAACTGAACTACCTAGCTGGGACACAGCCATTGCAGGCTCATCTAACGGTGAACCACGTGGATGGTACTGTTCATCCAGTTGGTACTGGAACAGTTACAAGTCTGGATGTAACGCTAACATCGACATGCCTGATGACTTCACCTTCGAGTACTTCGGAACAGAATACAATGGTTCCGACTCAAAGAACAGAGTTCACTTTGGTAGAATGGGTAACATGTACTTCAAGGCTGATGGTTCAACCGCTCTAGAGCGCTCCATCACATCTTGGTACTCTAACATGCCAAGCATGCCATACGCTAGCAGTTCATACAGCAAGCCAGGTAACATCGCACCATGGTGGGGTTACTACACAAGCTACTACTGCTATGACAACACAGCTGCTGATTGTTCAGTAAGAACCCGTGTAGTACCATTCGAAGGAAAGGGTACAGACATATCCGCAGACATTGTAGGCGACGAGACTTGGTCTCTGATTGATTCTCCAATCAGAATTAACCCAAGTTCCTCCACTGGATACCTATCAATTGGTGGCGACTTGACAATCGAGGAAGGTGTCGTGGTTCAAGTAGCAGCAGGAAAGGGTCTATCATTCGATGGATCATGTAATTCCTTCACTGCTGAAGGTAACTCCACTCACCCTGTAGTATTCGAGGGACAGGCTGGAGGAGAATGGAAAGGTCTAGCGTTCACAGCTGCATGTAGCACTGGAACTGACGACCGTCACACAATCTCCCATGTTGACTTCAAGAATACATCAGACGCAGCAATTGTAGCAGGAAGCCGCCACGGCAATGCTCCTTCTAGCAATGCTAACGTGGGTAACTTCACAATGAACGATGTAACATTCAGCAATGTTGGTACCGCATTCAAGCACGGATCTGGTCAAGGAACAATCATGACAATGACTGATTTCGAAATCAATGATGCTTCAGATGCATGTTTCGACCTAGCTGAAGATTCTAACGTAACACTACGTGATGGTGAGATGAATGATTGTAACTCCGACGGTAACAGTTGGGGTGGCGCAGTTATCAACTTCCCAGGAAGCACCTCTGGTGGACTGACCATGGAAAACATCGACATCGATGAGTCAATGGTGAATCTAATCAACGTCGACTTTGAAGACGTGTGGATCAGCAACCTAACCGCAACAGTAGCGAGCGCTCAATCTGGTGTCACACTAGGAGCGACTGGCGGTGGAACAGATTCAACCTTCTACGTATACAACATGGATGCTCCAGATTATGGCGCAGTAAACATCCATGCATTGGATATGATGATGATTGAAGACGCTGATTGGGGAACTTCCGCTGTATCAATTGCACCTGGTGGAACAACCTCCAGCGCAGCAGGACCATCCGGAACAAGTGCATCCATCGATAACATGGACGCTGGAAGTTTGACAATGGCTAGAATTGCACCAACTATGGACGACATCTCTATCGGAGCACTGTCTGTAGTCGGCAATTCGCCAAGTACAGATGGAATCAAGGGTAGCAACTGGGTAACCAGCGGTATCTCTGTCTCCGGATGTGGTTACAGAATAAGTATAGCAACAGTCACCACTGACTACGTTGCAGGTTCTTGTTCAAACTCCGCAGCACCTAACAACATAGTGCTAGAGGATGTTACAGCAACTTACACCGGAACAATGAACGCACTTTACGCACGTAACTCCGTTATAACCATCGGTGAGGGAACCGTAACAATGCCGTCAAGCTATGACAAGATGTCCAAGGCTTCTACTAACGGAAGAATTGTACTAATTGACGTAGCACAAATTGACTCGTCCGGTACCTCTACAGATTGTGACAGCGCAAGCGATTGTGACGTAGACTCCAGTTCATCTGGTGCAATATATTTCGGTGGATTGGCTACCGTGAAAGTTTACAAATTGCTACCAAGCGGTACA
Organism: Methanobacteriota archaeon; assembly: GCA_011522915.1. Taxonomy (GTDB): domain Archaea; phylum Thermoplasmatota; class Poseidoniia; order Poseidoniales; family Poseidoniaceae; genus MGIIa-K1. The sequence goes on along the minus strand of WTIA01000049.1, from coordinate 16,409 downwards.
GAGGAATACAAAGCCGACCACACGGTTCAAGCATCCGTTGTTGATGCAGGTTCTGCCCTGTTCACAGTAGGCACACACAAGACAGGAACTTCTCCATTAGGAGAAACTAGCGTTTGGGTCCTTACCGAGAACGATGCAGGTGACACATACTCTGACCACAATCTAGTGGCGTACGGTCCATCCGGACAAAACGAGACAATGCACACAGACTCATGGTACCCTAGCGGTGGATTTGGTGTAGGAGACACAATCGAATTGAGATTGGAACCTACTCCAGTAACACTAAACGGCACCAACATGGACTGTGCATATCTTCTAAGTAACACAGAAGCCGCACTAGGTTATGACGGATCTGTTGCATCTGGAGGTACTAACACCTTCACTTGGGAAGGTAAGGTCACTATGACTGGCGACCTGAACATCGATGACTGTAACGTAGTAATGCGAAACGTATTCCGTGTAGCATCCGATGCGACCAACAGTCCTAAGTTGACAATCTCCAATGGCGGTTCTTTGACTCTAGAGGACATTACAACATCAAAGGGAACACTAAGAGCATCTTCCAGCACTTATCCATTGGACTTGGATATGGACGGCGGTACTCTTGTACTAGACGGTGGAGTAATTAGCGACGTCGCAGGTGGAATCAACCTAGATTCCGGTACTATGACAGTCAAGAACTCTGCAATGATTTACGGAAACGCAAACGCTGCTGCTAACGTAGCAACACTACTTGTCAACGGCGGAACTCTAGACTGGGACGATTCTACTATCCAGAACAATGGACAAACTGGAATCGGAATTATGTTTGATGGTTCACTTGCTGATGTAGACAACATCATTGTTAAGAATGCAGCAGTCGGTATTTACTCCGAAAATGCAGCACCTAACGTTAACGGATTCACTCTGAACGATAACGACGTAGGGCTAGAGGTCTATGGTGGTATGAGCCTACCTTCTATCTACAGAAGCACACTGTTATCTGGTGAGAGCAACGGTTGGTCTGTCCACGAAATCGACCTCAGTGGATTCATTGGATCTGGGAATTTCGTACAGGTTGGGTACAACTCAATCTACGGTGGAGGTAACGCACACCCAACATACACTTGGGCTTCTGCTAAGTATTACATGATTACAGACAGAATGAACCTAGAGTTAACCGACAATGCAGGTAATTCATGGAACATTACCAGCCAGACAACTGATGGGTACTATGACGGTTCCTCAGGTGGCGAAGATATCGGTATTCCTTCACATGATTGTAATGCATACGGATACAGCTACAACCCAGCACGTTGGGACTACAGCTGGAGAAAGCCTGCAGGTTGGGATTGGGATAGAACAGAGGCTTCACCAACTCAATACTACCCAATGCACTATTGGGGATCTTACAGCCCATCTTGGACATGGGGTAATTACGCCCCTCCTGAAGGTCTGAGTGGTTACTACAACGTCTGTCAGGATTATGCATCTGCATACAGCAACAGACCTGGAGACTCAGTCCAGTTAACCATGCCTATCATCGATTTGACAGGACTAAGTAACGTTACTGGAATGAAGGTTTACCTAGATGTATTCCACAACCGTGCTGATAACTACCAAGACAGAGTAGAATTCGTAGCAAGGTCCTCAAACGACCCAACTGACTTGGGCGAGTTCGTCAGAGAATCCGGAACACCATTGTTCGCTTCTGGAACTATTACAGGAGCCGAAACCGGTGTTGAGTTAGGTGGTAACTTTGCAGCAGCAGAGTTCGAGGACATCACTGTCACATCACCTACTGACGCAGGATTCGAAGTTGTTGGAACCACTGTATCAACAATGGATCAACTAACTGTAACAGGTGGTGCATACGGTATCCTTGTAAGTTCAGGTGCAGGAGGATCAGTCGACTTTACCAACGTTGACATTTCCGGTACTTCAAACTCTGGTGTATACTACACTAAGGATATGCGCGGTGAGTTGACAGGAACTATCGGTACATCCGCTGGCGCAGGTGTCAAGTTCGGTGCTAACACAGCAAGAGACATCGTATGGGATTCAATGGACCTAGCAACAAACGCAGTCGGTGTTGAAACCGCTGGTACAGGTCTATTGACCTTTACAGACAGCGACTTTGCAAACACAAAGGACGCATTGATTACAGGATCGGGAACCATTGACTTCATCGAAGGAAATGTAGATACTACAACAGTCGAAGTAACAGGCTCCGGTGTTTTCAACAGATTGAGAGCCCTAGACATCACTGTTACCGCTGACACGAACGCTGTATCTGGTTCGAACGTCATCATCAAGGATGCAGAAGGAAAGCCTACTGGCTCTGCTGTGACAGATGCTTCGGGAAGTGCAACAGGCCTAACATTCCCTACTGAAGTTGTTGACTCCAGTGGATTAACGGTCAAGAGCTTGTCAGGATATCAAGCGGTTACAGTAGCAAAGGTTGGAAGTTACTATTACAACTCTCCATCTGACAACGCTGCTGACTTCCGCTACGCAATGGACAACTTGTCGCTCAATGACGCTCCAGGAAACACCCACAACATGGCGCTCCTAGAGCAAGTTGACGCACGTGTTTGTTACGCGTACTCCTTGTCGAGTTACCCGTCTGTACAAAACTGCCCCGGACAACCTTACAACAGTGAAAGAACATACAGTTCTGGACTGAAGGAATACGGTTACTACGGTGGATTGACTCAAGATATGAAAGACAAGGTAATCATGATTGATTTCGGTCTAGCATACTTAGACGGAAATGTTGACTACTCTTTCAACGGAAGTACTGTTCTGGTTACAGGATCTTACTCCTACAACGACGCAGCAAGAATCTACGGAATGTCTCCGTACAACACACGTATGTACGCACACAACTCTACATGGATTTCAACTGCAGTTAACGATGAAGGAGAACCGCAAGGATACATGCTAGGATACGCTGGTAGAAACTACCTCGTTCCTGACATACAGAACTCCACACTATCAGGTGTTGCTCACGTTGCGACCAACTATGGTCCGAAGTACTCCTGGTGGTGGGCTAACTACCAATGGAAGGCTGACTTCTTTAACATCCAGAATAACACCATTACACACTTTAGAGACTCCGATACAACAAACGGTGTTTACTATGAAGACATCTGTTTGTCGACTGGTGTAGACAACACGAAGATCATGAACAACATCGTCAATGATTGTGCAGTTGGTGTGTTCTTCACACGAACGGTTTACTCATACTACCACCAGCAATCTGAGTGGGGTGCTGACGAAGCTATCGTTGAGGACAACACGTTCCACAACAGCCAATATCTCGATGTTTGGTTCTATCTGAATGCATACGCAGACAACGTTACTGTCAGAAATAACGAGTTTACAGGAAGTTCCTCACCAGGATACAACGTGTACACCCAAGACAGAACAACAATTGGTCTATTGGTTGAAGAGAACACATTCTCCAATGCTGATGAACCAGTTTACATGCGTGGTGGATTAGACTGGGCTATCCTAAACAACACCATCAATGGTGATGGAGACGCATCTCACGCTGGTATCGCTGCAAGAAACGGATACGGTGTAATAGATGGAAACACACTAATCGACGCTGATGGCGGAATAATTGTTGACGGAATTACTCCAGGTAACAATGTAAACATCACCAACAACGACATATCCCAAAGCAGTGGACGCAGTGCGCCATCTGCAGTTGGTATATGGGCTGAAGACTGTGGTTCATCCGTCCTCAACTCCGGTGGAAACACCGTCAGTGTGATGGAGAACGCACTTGTTACCGATGGCTGTGATGTTGAGGACTCTGGTTCTACATTCACTGCGGTAGGTGGAAGCGGTGGTACTGTTTACTCAGTACAAATCTTGGCTTACTCCTACTCGCCACAGAATGTAACAATCAACGAGGGTGACTCAGTCCGCTGGAGATCTGTAGAATACTACAACAACAGCGGTGTATCCGAGCAGCACGATGTTACTGCAAATGACTCCACATGGAGCAGCGGTGGTATCATGAACTTGGGTCAAACCTACGTTAAGGCATTCAGCACAGCGGGTACCTACACTTACCATTGTAGCATCCACCCAGCTATGTACGGTACAATCACTGTAGTGGCTGGTTCAGGAAGTTCATTCACATCAACTGGTGTAAACGTCGTCGGAACAACAGACGAGATTACACTTGATGGAACAACTGTTTCTGGATTCGAAACTGGTGTTGAGCAGTACGGTGGCGAACTAATGCTAACCGGTGACGCTCTAATCTCCGGTGGAGATTACGGTGTATACGTCGAAGACACAGATGTTGTAGTCGATGGAGCATCCCTAGCAGGCGACTCCGCAGGTAGTGGAATTTACGTCACAGGCGCTTCAACATTCGATGCTACTGACATGGACACGTCCGGTCTAGTAGGATTGGAGATTGACTCTGTAGACTTCCGCTGGAACGGTGGAGACTCTGACGCAGTTACAGCATTGATGGCTGACGGCGGTTCTGAAGGATCTGTCGAAAATGTCACATGGGCTGATGTAACCACACAGATTGACGCTGGAGCATACGTAACAGTGACATCTGTAGGAAACTCAGTCGATGCTTCCAAGTTGGTTCTTGACTCAACAGCAGTTATCCACGAGGGTAACCTGCTGAACTTGAACGTTACCCACAAGGGTGGAGATGCATCCGATGTTGGACTACTAATCAAGTCCACAGACGGAGCTCAAGCAGCATACGTATCTCCTGGATACCGCACAGCCTTCATCAACGTCGATGGAGACATGTCTGAATGGTATGGTAGCGTAAAGAACCCATCAGACGACGCAATGCCTGGTGTAGTTTCAAGCGATGACAACGGTGAGGACTTCCTTGCTACTTGGGACGCTAACAACCTACACCTTGCACTAACTGGCGTTGATATGGGATCTGCTGACTTGCAAATCTACATCGATTCAAGCACAGGTGGAGACACAACCGGACAAAGCTGGTATGTTTCCCACTCTCTGCCATTCGCAGCAGACTATGTCTTCTGGGCAGAGGATGGAGCAGATGGTAACCACGGTCTGAAGGTCAACGGATTCACAGGATGGTCTGATGTTTCCTGCAACAACATGGCAGAATACATAGGCTGGTCCGGTGGCAGTACCAACACTGAAATCTCAATTCCATGGGATTGTATCGGTCAGCCATCCAGCACTGTCAGAATGATTGTAATCGTTCAGGATGAATCAACTGGTGCAGTAACATCTGTTCACCCATCCCAGAGCATCGCTAGCGGTGCAGTCGGTCAAACATTCAGCGATGAATTGACTCTTCTAATGGGACACGGTGACTTGGATTCCGGAATGGATCTACGCAACCACTTGCTAATCTACCGCAGCTATGTTGGTTCTAACACACCAACAGATGCAAAGACCTACGACATCTCTGCGAAGGTCGACGCAACATGCGCTGAAGATTGGGGTACTCTGAACAACGTTGACATGAGCACAAACGTCGATGAAGAAATCGACATCAAGCGTGCATGTCCAGTAATTCAGAACCTAGTTGACATCACAGTTAACGAAGATAGTGGTGCTTACACTTTGACTCTGCTAGATAAGGCAGACGATGTGCAAGATGATGAGAGCACTTTGACATGGACTGTTGCAGATGACGCAGACCCATCAAAGAGCCCGAGCATGCTACTGGACAGTGGACTATCTGGTCAAACAATGACCATAACCCCTGACCACGACCAATTCGGTACCTATGTGTTCCACTTCGGTGTTGAAGACAGCCACGGATTGACAGACAGCAAGACAATCGTCTTCACTGTAATCAACGTCAACGACGCACCGATTATCTGTAACTCTGAGCGTTCAGATTGTATGCCAGTATTCGCAGATGACGGAGCTGGTAACTTGAACGTCCTAGACGAAGGATTCGGAAGTGTCAGCAAGGTCCTAGGATCTGCGGCTAACGCAACTGGCTCCTACGTAATCGACATGGCAAGCAATGACATGGCTAACGAGCAACCACAGGTTTACACATGGGGTGCATCAATCAAGTCAGAAAACGTCACTGTGGAACCATACTGGGTACAGAAGAAGTTCAGCAGCGTTGCAGCACTATTCGCTGAAGCAGGCTCCGCTGTTACCGCTAACGGTGGATTCCAAGACATTGACATGACTGGAGACCCAGTTGCATGGGCCGCAGCTAACGCTAACGGTTCCTACACATTGCCAACACTGAACGATGTTTCACTGTTGACATACCTACTGGCTCAGAATGGTTGTGGATCTGTTTGGTACCAAGAGTACATGGATTCCAGTGGAAACAAGGTTACAGCAGTACGCTCTGACGATGGTTGTGACAGCACAATTGACGCTAACGCTATTGTTTACAACAGTATGAACTACACAGACTTCTGGAGTGTAGCTTACAATGTAGATGTCAACTCATTCGACACAACTTGGGACGAAATCTTCCCTAACGGTTACACAACAACCGGTGGATACGACCCATGTCCTGCATACTCTGTATCTGTTGTCAACAACGAATTGACAATTACAGAGAACCAGGCTAACGAACTTGGTGGCGAGTGTACAATCATTCTAACTCTGAATGACGACGGTGGTTACTGTCAGAACACCTACCTTGGACGCACAACTGACATCAAGGCATCTTGTGTATCTTACACATGGTTGGTCGATTACGAAATCACTCACCCAGTGTATGGTCCAATGACTGTTACCGGATGTTACAACCTATACCTAGGACTAGCTTCCTTCGTACCACCATACTACCCAGATGGAACACCTACTGGAATGACAGAGGATATCTGTCTAGCGTATGGATGGGTTGGAGAGAACACAGATGCTGAATCAATGGAAGTCACATTCGCTGTGACACCTGTAAACGACGCACCTGAAGTTCTAGAGTGGGACCGCCAAGATGGAATTGTAATCTCTGACGGAAATGGAGAAGTTCCAAACTTCCCATGGAAGGTAACTCTAACTGAGGACGATGAGAACGTAGACAACTTGACCTACGATCTATCCGCAATGAAGCACGACAATGACCATGAAGACGATGACCTCGTCTGGAGCATCGTCAAGGCTGACACCTGTGATTACGAGAACTACTTCTCTGCAACAATCGTAGGTGACGACATTGTCTTCGACCTGATTAAGGATGCAACTACCAACGCACCTGAGTGGGAACGTGACTACCTAAACAACGGTGGTATCCACCAGAAGAACCCTCTATCTGGTGAATTCTGTCCGATCACACTGTACCTACACGACACTGAGACTGCACCTGACTACATACCGAACTACGATATGAGCACTGCTAACTATCAGCAAGGTGAAGACAGTGTAACACTGTACATCCGTGTTGACAACGTGGCTGAAAACGTACCTGACTACTTCCTAGACAGCGTATCCGGATTCGACTACAACGAAGTCTCGAACATTATGCCTAAGACCATGGTTCCAACAACTGTAACCATCGGTCACGGTGGAGATGAAGGTCCGTACAACTATGACCACATGCTAGAAGTTACCTTCTACAGCAACGGTTACAACAGTACAGACCCAGCTGCCGAAGGATATGTCAACCTGGGTACACAGTACGTGACACCACCTGCTTACGGAGACACATTGGAAGTTACTGACTTCGTGTACATCACCTCTACAACAACCAAGATTTGGGTAGAAGTTGATGTCCTAACTTGTGTAGACGAGAGCTGTGACATGACTTCCTCACCAGAGGACCGCTACTTCGGATATGCCTTCCCAGAAGCACACGCTTGTATCAAGAGCGATGGCACACAGGGAACAGCATGGAGTTGTCCTGGTGAAGTCGGAAGTTCGAGTGTTGACGAAGATGGTAACCCATCTGCAGTCACTCTAGAGAACAAGCGCCGACCAATGTTGGAAGACCAAGACTGGTGTAACAACTTGATGACCACTATGGGTAACGGATCTGACTGTGCTCAGCCAAGAACATTTGGCAAGACCACAATCGGTACAAACCAACAGATCCCAACCGTTGTAAGACTAATTGGAACTGCAGACGTACCATCGTTCGCACCATCACTAATTGCTATCAGCGCAGCTGGATTGTTCGTTAGCGCACTGGTTCTACAGAGCCGCCGTGACGAAGAAGAAGAAGCACTTGAAGAGATGACTCTTGAAGATGATGAGCAAGCAGTGAGCCCAGTTATCGCTACCATCCTGATGGTTGCGATCACTGTGGTTCTATCTGGTGTGATCTATGTCTGGGCATCCAGTTTGGCAGATACCACTGCCAAGGGTGTTCCTCGAATGACATTCGATGTCGATTCGAGCCAGGCAGCAGCTGGAGTAGACTCATTCCACCGCATTACTGTGACTGGAAGCCAAGTTGAATTGGCAACCCAGGCAATCGTAGTTACCTACGAATACACAGACCCTGCTGATGGAGAGACCTACAACGAGGTATACAACCTAGCAGACCCAACTGTCTACGGATTCTACCCAGGAAACTCACCTAGCATGGTCACCTTCGGTGACTCTGTAGGAAGTGAGGGTGGAGCTGTTAAGTCAAGTCTAGACACAGGTGACGTGATATACATCCGTACAACCAACGATGATGGAACTCTACTAGAGAACCTATACATCGATGTCAGCTACGTACCAAACAACGGAGCTGGTTCTGTACTAAGAACCTGGACTAACCTTTGAAACGGTTGAAACTGAGCACGTCTCATCCTCTCATTTGAGAGGATGAGGCGTCTCCAGAGTGTAGAAAAATACCCACCTCCCACGGGAGATGGGGGATGCCCCACAAAGGAGTGTGGCCCCAGGACTTTGGTCCTGGGGCCCTCCCCTCTGTAACTTTCTTTCCTTCTTTTACTTTCAACAACTCCAATAGCGATAGCCTTGAGGCGTGTATAGGTGAGATGAGATGGAGAAGCCACTTTGTGTAGCATTCGACTGTGATGGAGTGCTTGCTGACTCAATTTCCTCTTGGAGAACAATTCACGAACACTTCGGTACAAGTTCCAAAGATCTTCTTCAAAGATTCATGGCTGGGGAACTGACTGATAGCGAATTCATGGCGGCAGATATCGCACTTTGGAAAGAAAAGTCACCTAAGATACATCGAGATGACATTTTTCGAGCTTACTCTGGCTGCAAATTGATGAAAGGAGCCAAAGAATTGGTTGCTGATTTGAAGGCAGAAGGAATACACGTTGCGATTGTCTCAGCAGGAGTTGACCTATACGTTCAGTCGATTGCAGCGATGGTTAAGGCAGATGATTGGATTGCAAACGGTTTCGTCTTTGACGATGACGGCTGGCTAACCGATGAAGGAATTGTAAGAGTACCTTCTATGGAAAAGCACACCTCAATCAAAAGATTACTCGAAATTCTAGATTGCCCACCAAATCGTTTGGTTGCAGTTGGAGATTCAAGTATGGATTTGTCTATGCGAGTTGAAGATTCAACATTTATCGGATTCAACCCACAAAGGGATGCTGCAAAGCAAGCGTTTGCTGAAGCTGGTATTCAAGTTGTCAATTCTAAAGATTTGAATGACTTGAGACCATATCTCGGTCTTTGAATAATTCACAAATTCGTGATTCAGAGAACATCCTAATTCCGTAAGTGATACTAAAAAGAAAATGATTTGAATTTTGAAAACGCTTACGCTTTTTTGAGTTTAGAAGATTGGTGGGCCCGGTGGGAATCGAACCCACGATCAACTCGGTGTAAGCGAGGTGTCATAACCGCTAGACCACGGGCCCAGCCCACCCTAGTGGCACCTCTTTTTGAATGATACCCCTGTACATTCAAGAAGGATGGACGCCAGCGATGCCACAATGGATGAGGAAGTCCAAGCCTTAGCGGCGCGTTTGGTGCGCCGAATTAGGGAAGTAAAAGCCACGATTACTATTGCAGAATCGTGCACTGGTGGTTTACTTGCTAGCACACTGACAGATATTGCAGGAGCCAGTGAATACTTCAATCAAAGTTGGGTATGTTATTCGTATGAATCAAAAATCAATGAATTGGATGTACAAAGAGAACTTCTCGAATCCAAGGGTGCTGTTAATGCCCAAGTTGCAATTCAGATGGCTGAAGGTGCTAGGACTCGTTCAGGTGCGGACATAGCGATATCGATAACAGGCATCGCAGGGCCAGTAGCTCCAAATTCAAACAAACCTGTAGGTTTGGTTTACGTTGGGATTGCATCTGCTCATTGGGCAAATGCTGAATCTGTTCAAATGGGTGGTACTAGATTTGAAAACAAAGTGTCATTCGTTCATTTTGCTTTGAAAACTGCAATCGATTGTTGGGACAAAGCCAAAGTTAGGCAGGAAGATGCGATTGCAGAGAAAGAAAAAGCCGCTGCTGAGGCTGCAGTTGAGATGGCAAAGTCCGAGGCTGAAAAGGCAAGAAAAGCCGCAGAAGCCTCAGCAGGTGCACCTTGGCAGGATGAATCTTGGCAGGACCCTGGCAAAGCAATCGGTGATGATCTAGACGTCTCTTGGGAAAGCGAGTGATTTGTCTTTATCGCATTTTTTCCGAACACCTCAAGAACATCCGATTATGTCTTGTCAATATGGCAGCAGACCGTGCGCAGATAATGCAGCACCTCAGGGCTGCCGGAATACCAATTGTGCCACGAGCGGTGATGGATTTTCTCTCAGAACATCCAGACCCTGTTTCGGTGATTAAGGAATTGAAAAAGTCCGGAATCAACGGTCTAAAAATCTCGGTTGATTCATTGGGAGTCAACCCTGGAAGAGTGATCGCCCCAATCGCTGGGCCAGAAACTGAGCAAATCAGTATGCGAAATAACATGCCAGATTGGAAGAGGGAAGATTTCCCTATGGATGCAATAGATGCAATGATTGACATCAAAGTTCACTATGATATTACTGGAAATAGCATTACTGAGGGTAAAATGGGTGATATCAATGATGCATTCAATGACCGCCTCGAAAAATTGAGAAAGTTGATTATTGCAAATTCAAGACTCCCTCGCAGACCTATGGAAATTGCGAGACTACAGGCAGAAAAAAGTAGATTCCAAGGCCGAGATAATCTAGCTGTAGCAATCGGATTGGTTAACGAACCTAGACACACAAAAAATGGGCATCTAATGTTTGGAATAGAGGACGCGAGTGGCGAGATGAATTGTTTACTGATGAATCGTACAGGCGATGACCGCGTAATCGAGCATGCACAAATTGTTGAGGCTGGTTTAATGCCAGACGACGTGATTGGAGTTTCTGGAACATTCTCGCAGAATGGTGATATGTTCTATGTTGATGATTTACACTTCCCAATGCAGAATAGTCACGACAAAAGTTATGCAGAACAGGGAGTTTCTGTGGCTTTCCTTTCAGACATACATGTAGGAAGCAAGACATTCCTAGAAGCGCAATGGCACAAAATGGTTCAATGGTTTAACACAGACCCTCTAGCTCGCACAATCAAATATCTCATATTATCGGGAGACTGCGTTGATGGTGTAGGAATTTATCCCGGCCAGGATAAAGAATTGGCAATCAAGGACTTGTATGGTCAGTATTCTAGATTTGCTGAATTATTGGAACTTCTTCCAGAATGGGTTGAATGTATCATGCTGCCAGGAAACCACGATGCGGTAAGGCCTGCTGAACCGCAACCTACACTTGAGCCAGATATTCAACAAGATTTCAATACAACAACCTTCGTTGGAAACCCTTGCGATTTCAGCCTTGACGGTGTTAGGCTTCTATCATATCATGGAAAATCCATCGACGATTTCGTTGCTGGCCTGAGAACAGTAACTTATCGTGACCCTGTTGAGGCGATGAGGCAAATGCTTCGAAGAAGACATCTCGCACCACAATGGGGCGGTAAAACACCACTTTCACCTGAACCAGAAGATGGATTAGTCATCAGAGAAGTACCGGACATATTCGTTACAGGGCACGTTCACGGACATGCCTGTATTGACTTTAGAGGAACGACCCTAGTCTGCTCTTCTACCTGGCAGGATCAAACATCTTACCAGAGGATGTTAGGATTCCAGCCTAAACCTTGTATGCTTACTGTAGTCAATCTTGGAACCCATAAATCAATCTCGATTCCTTTCGCTTGATTACCACAGATGGTCTTCTAATTCTCCATCTGTTACAACTTTGGTTATCCCTGTAATTCCATTATCTTCGTCGACCAATAGAAGATGTATTGCTCTATTGTGAATTCCTGAAATGAACTCAGCCCCGCGATGGTCAATTGCAATTAGGGTTCCATCTAATTCTGCAAACATCCACGCCGAAGTGGCCTTTGCTAGGTCTTGTTGTTTGATTAACAACCAGCGAAGTCCTTTCATCTCTTGGCGTAAATCGCCATCGACTTCGTGGAACCATCTGCTGTACATATTCACACCTTGAAACGAAGTAGAGCAACTGCGCCGCCCATTCCCATCAATTGTTCTCCAGCATCATGGTCGGTTGAGCACTGAACAAGCTTTGCTCCAATTTCCTCAAGCCCAGAAACAGTTGCTTCCCATCTCTCTTCCCTAACCAAATCAGCACTGATCAGGAGTGTTTCAATCGCTCCTTCTTCCAATGCTTTGGTTATCATTTCCGGGCCATAGGCTACTGCACCATTGGTCGATATTCTCGTCCAAGCCTCTTCTAGTAATGCTGTCTCTTGTACGACCGCATGCTCTGATAAAACCTCACCAGCGAGGCCTTCGCTGATAACTTCGTTTGCGGCTGCTCTTCCTCCCATACTAGTTGCGACCAACTTTTTTGGGCCATTAATCAGAGGTGCTAATTTTTCTCTTGCATGACCTGGCCCACAAATTACGATTGGTGTGCCTTCAGCAATAGATTCGTTTGCTTCATTGGATATCTTCTCAAAGAATGATTTCGATACGCCTTCGCTTACCTTAGCTCCAGTGTACTTTCCTCCACCACGCATAGTCCATGTTGAAACTTCTCTAATCCCTCTTCCAGTTATCTCGTATAGAATCGCTTCATCGGATTCTACGACAATAATTACGACCTTTGCTTTACCACTATTCTCGCATGCTTGTTTTATGAGGTCGTGGTCAACCTTTGGGAACTCCACTTGAGAAGTCAACTCGATTTCATCTCTTATTTCCAAGATGTGAGTATGGTGACTACCAATATCGAAATGGGCTTCTTCAATTATTCCGTGGACTCTCAATGTTTCAGCAAAGGTGTGGAATTCATTTGATTCGATAGCTAATTTAATCCACATTTTTTTCCTTTCAGCGGCCTTTGCTCTGCCACCCTCATGGCCTGCTGTGGTCTGGTCTCTTCTCTCACCCAGCATTCCGATGCTTCGACCTTTGACACATAACCTTGCTAGAGTCCAAAGGTCGTCTTCACAATCGATGCGAATGCGGTACAACCCGAATTCGCGTTTTAGTACCTGCATCATTTCACCCGAATACGCCGAGCAAATTACCGTTTTCGTCCATATCCATATCAGATGCTGCTGGACGTTTTGGTAGTCCTGGCATTGTCATGATCTCTCCCAGAACTGCTACGACAAATCCTGCTCCTGCATTTAGCCTAAATTCCCGAATTGGTACTTCAAAACCCGTTGGTGCTCCCAAAAGATTGGCATCATGGCTAAACGAATACTGCGTTTTTGCCATACAAACTGGTAGATTTCCATACCCCCATGATTTGATTTGTTTGAGTTGTCTGTCTGCTTTTGCATGGATATTAATTCCGTCAGCGCCGTAAATTCTAGTTGCGACTCGTAGTGCTTTTTCTTCGATAGGTGTGTTATTGTTGAAAAGTGGAGTAAATGGTCTTCCGGCTGCAATGTGGTCTTGGCATGCTGATACTACCGCCTTTGCTAGGGGTGCTCCACCCATCCCACCTTTGGCGTGAACTTCGGTGAGGCAAACGTCCACTGCCCCAGATGCTCTTGCACACTCAATTAAGCAATCCAATTCCGCGTCGCTATCGCTTGCAAATCTGTTTACAGAAACAACCACTGGCATTCCAAATTGTTTCATGTTTCTTATGTGTCTGTCAAGATTGGTTTGTGCACCCATTCTTACTGCATCGACATCTTCCTTTTCGATTTCATCTTTAGAAGGCCTTCTGGCTGCTTTCTCTCCAAAGGCACCACCGTGCAACTTCATCGAGCGAACTGTGACGTTCATTACAACACAATCAGCAGATTTACCAGAGTTTGCTGCCTTGATGTGCATGAATTTCTCTGCTCCCATATCGGAACCAAATCCCGCCTCAGTTACCACGAAATCAGCAGCGCTTAGGGCCAATCTGTCTGCAATTATCGAAGAATTACCGTGAGCAATATTAGCAAATGGTCCTCCGTGAATGAATGCTGGGTCTCCCTCAAGTGTTTGAACTAGATTTGGTAAGAAAGCATCGCGTAGTAGTAAGCACATCGCTCCTGCAGCTCCAATATCATCTGCCTTTACCGGTGTTCCGTCTAATCTTTGGGCAACCACAATGTCGCCTAGCCTTTTGCGAAGGTTTGCATAATCTGTGGCTAGAACAAGAATCGCCATCACTTCACTAGCAGCGGTGATATCGAATCTGTCCTCTCTTACGATTCCATTTGCAGGTCCTCCCAAACCAACTGTTACGTTTCTCAAGGAGCGGTCATTCAAGTCTACAACTCTTGGCCAGATTATTCTTGAAGAATCAATTTGCTGTTCATTACCGTGTTTCAGATGATTATCTATCATCGAAGATAGTAGGTTATGGGCACTCGTTACTGCATGTAAATCTCCGGTAAAATGTAGGTTGATATCTTCCATAGGAAGGACCTGAGACATTCCTCCGCCGGCAGCGCCGCCTTTTATTCCAAATACCGGCCCCATCGAGGGCTCACGAATAACGCATGTTGCCCGCTTTCCTATTCGATTCAGTGCTTGGGTTAAACCGATTGTGGTGACCGTTTTTCCTTCTCCAAATGGTGTCGGATTTACGCTGGTAACCAAAATTAGTGAACCCTGAGGTTTAGATATACGGTTTTTGAGTGCATTCCAGGTTATTTTCGCTTTACCTATGCCCATTGGCATAAGTTCATCGCCGCCTATTCCAAGCTTCCAAGCAATGGCTGAGATATCTTCCATCTCAGCCGCTCTTGCAATTTCAAGGTCGCTCTGCATGAGCCGTTTGCGGCTTAGAGGGTTTTTGAAACCACTGTCCCATCAAGGGATGCAAATGCGGGTTTCATTCCTCTTTCATGCTGCCCAAGTAGTCAGGTAGGTCAACTCCCGCCATCTTTGCAACATCATGCACAGGTGGTAGGGAGTGAATTAGGCTGGACACAAAGTTAGCAGTAGAGCCTTCTCCGTTTCCTCCAGCAGAATCCCATACGGTGATCTTGTCGATTTGTAGATTGGAAATTGCTTCGACCTGGCGAGCAACGATGTCTTCGATCTTCTCAACCATTAGTAGGGTTGCAGCAGCCTTTGCATCGCCACCTGCGCTAGCAACTAGACTGGAATAACCGGCTGCCTTTGCTTCTAGAACAGCTTGCACACCTTCTGCTTCAGCACGGTACCTTGCAAGAACAGCATCAGCTTCACCACTTGCGACACGGCGTTGGCGTTCTGCTTCTGCTTCGGCAGCAATCTCGATTTGTGTTTTGGCGATTTCTTCACGGACGATTTCTTCCGCCTTCAGTCTCTCTTGCTCTAGCATATATTGTGCCTTCTGGACTTCCATCTCAGCAGTTCTGCGAGCAACTTCAGCACGTTGCATTGCTTCTGCTTCTTTCTCAGCAAGGGTTGCGTTGTATTCAGCAATACTTGCTCTGGAAGTGTTTTCACCTTCTATTGCAGTTGCTTCAAGCACAGCGACTTCCTTTCTTTGAGAAGCGTCAGCACCTTTCTTACCGATTTCACCAGCCGCTGCGTTTTCTGCGACTTGGATGTCACGAACTCTGTGTGCTTCTGCTTGTCCAATGTCACCATCTCGGTTTGCAGCAGCGACATCTGCTTTTGCTGCGTTGACAGCGATTGCTGCTGCCTTCTTACCAATAGACTCGATGTAATCGGAGTCGTCAGTGATGTCAGTGATGTTAACGTTGATTAGGTTCAATCCCAATTTGTTCAACTCGTGCCCTACGTTGTCTCGAATAGACTCTAGGAACTGGTCACGGTCTTGGTTGATTTGTTCGATTGTTAGAGAAGCGACAGTCAAACGTAGCTGACCGAAGATAATCTCCTTTGCCATTTCTTCGATTTGATTTGGTGTCAAGTGTAGAAGTCTTTCAGCAGCGTTGTTCATGATTAGCGGGTCTGTGCTAACACCCACTGTGAAGGTGGATGGAACGTTGATCCTGATGTTCTGTAGAGACAGAGCGTTTGTCAATGGGATGTTGATTGTCATTGGAATTAGACTCAACTTCTTCCAATCCTGAAT
>WTIA01000066.1 GCA_011522915.1 Methanobacteriota archaeon | reverse complement strand
AAATAATTCATCTTGATTTGGATGAATCTGCACCAACAAAGCATTGGTTATTTTTGGGGAAATAATAGCAAGACTTTATTTTGAATCAACCCAGCCCTTGTACGAGGGGATAGACTTGCAGTGCGGCTCTTGTACCGAAGAGATACCTGACGACAGCATATTCTGTCCCGAATGTGGTGCTCGGCAAGAGATGAGCCGTGCAGGCGGACTACCCGGTGTAGGTGGTGTCGGATTAGGCGGGCAAGACGTTAGCGGCGGCCGTAATTTCGGAGTTGTTTCCGGTGAAGCAGTGATGAATCAAAATCTGGGTGGAATGCCAAATCAGGGGATGCCTCCTGGAATGATGCCGGACCTAATGAGCCAAATCGCTCCAAACGTAGGGGGTATGCCTCCGGTAAATACTGGATTGCCACCTGCTCAAGGGCTGCCTCCGATGAATCAAGGAATTCCACCATCCAATGTAACCCCTCTGCAAGGACAAGCCCCACCTAACATCGGAGGCGGGCGAGGTGACATGCCTCCATCAGCAAAGGGCCCTTCCTTAGCAAGTGGCGTGGGACCTAACTCCCAAGTTGGTGAAATCGGTTCTCAAGTTGGAGGCACAGCAGTATCCAACAACCCTTCACTTTCTCCTACAGATGCTATGGTTAATCGTATTGCAGAGGCAGAAAGAGCGGTGAAAAACGAAAGGAGAAGTCAATGGCTTCAAATGAACCAGCAATCTGCTGCTAATGTTCTCACATCCATAGGTGGGGAATTGCCATCGCACCTTAAGGGACCAGATGAAACAAGCACAGCTGAGTTTTTGGCGAATGCTATTGGGTCGGGCAAAGACGATTCTGGAAATGATGCTTTATTCAAGCGAATGTCAGAAGTTGCAGTTCGCAGGGTTGCAAGAAAGCGTGGTGTTGCAGTAGATACTCCACAAACCAAATTCGAAGGCGGAATTTTGACTGTAAACGTTACCTACATCGATGATGGAAGAGTTTTGGACACGCCTGAAGATCTCTCATCTGCATTTGAACACGCAATCTCAACAGAGGTTGCTCTGAAAGGCTTAGATGCAGTAGTTGAAATTGGCTTGTTCAAGTCGAAAGACGGTTCTGTGGAAAAAATAGGCGGTGCTGAAGAGCCTGCAACTGAAGAATCGGATGAAGAAATGTTTGCATGTGAAGTCTGCGATGGATTAGTCAAAGAATCAGATTCAGAATGCCCACACTGTGGAGCACTATTCGAAGATGACGACGAAGAACCGGTCAGCGCACCTCCATCTAGAGGAAGCGGTCCACCCGGACCAAGAGGAGGAGGTCCTCCTGGTCCGTCCAGAGGTGGTCCACCAGGTCCTTCAAAGTCAGGAGGTCCACCAGGTCCTTCAAGATCTGGCGGCCCACCAAAGAGAGGCGGCCCACCCGGCGGCGGCCCACCAAAGAGAGGTGGACCACCCGGTGGCGGACCACCAAAGAGAGGTGGACCACCCGGTGGCGGACCATCTGGAGGAGGTCCTCCCAAGCGCAGCGGCCCACCCGGCGGCGGTCCACCAAGCGGCGGACCTGGCGGGCCACCAAAGAGAGGTGGACCACCTAGTGGAGGACCATCCGGAGGAGGTCCACCTGGTCCAAAGCGAGGCGGCCCACCTGGACCAAAGCGTGGCCCTCCAAAGTGATTGGATTATGTCCAATCTCTTGTTTTAGTTTTTGATTTGAATCAGCGTAGGCCTGATTTCTTCAAACTTTCAAGTAAAACTTGACCTAATTCACTAGGGTCTCTAGCACAGGCAATACCTGCGGCTTCAAATGCCGCAAATTTCTCTTCAGCCGTTCCTTTTCCGCCTGAAATGATTGCCCCTGCATGCCCCATCCTTTTTCCTGGGGGTGCTGTTGCTCCAGCAACGAATCCAACAATTGGTTTAGTGCAATTTTCTTTAGCCCATGCTGCAGCTTCCTGTTCTGCATTTCCACCAATTTCACCAATCATAACAATCGCCTCTGTTTGTGGGTCTGCTTCGAATGCTTCTAGGCACTCGATGAAACCTGTACCGTTTACTGGGTCTCCACCAATTCCAATGCATGTTGATTGTCCTTCATTGATTGACATTGTTTGAGCAACCGCTTCATACGTCAAGGTACCAGATTTAGATACGATTCCAATCCTACCCTTTGCATGAATATGACCGGGCATGATTCCTAATTTCGCACCGCCAGCCTCACCAGGTGTGATGATGCCTGGGCAATTTGGCCCGATTAGCCTCACGTTGTCTCTGTTAGCCACGTATGCTGCAGCCATTACCATGTCCAAGGTTGGAATTCCCTCGGTAATACATACAATCACGCCTTCACCTTTCACGGTTTCAAATGCATTTGCAGCTTCCATAATTGCTTCTCCAGCAAATGGCGGTGGAACGTAAATGACAGTAGCGTCTGCATTTGTCTCCTCTATTGCATCTATCATGCTGTCAAAAACAGGGACGCCAAGAACTTCCTGACCTCCTTTGCCAGGAGTAACTCCACCAACTAAATTGGTGCCGTATTCAACCATTTTACCAGCATGGAACATTCCTTGTTTTCCTGTAATTCCCTGTACCAAGACCTTTGCATCTTCTTCAATCCAAATTGCCATTTCACTCACCTTCCCCGATTAATGATACAATTTTTTGCGCCCCATCTGCCAAGTCATCGGCAGGATGGATATTCAGGTCAGATGCCGCTAAGATTGCTTTTCCTTCATCGACATTTGTTCCGGCAAGTCTGACTACGAGTGGTACATCAAGACCCAAAGATTCTGTAGCACCAATTACTCCTCTAGCGATGATATCACAACGCATGATTCCGCCAAAAATATTGACCAGAATTCCCTTTACGTTAGGGTCCTCAAGAATAATTGAGAATGCAGTCTTAACCTGTTCTTCGTCAGCCCCTCCTCCTACGTCCAAGAAGTTAGCAGGCTCACCACCATACAATTTGATTACATCCATAGTGGCCATTGCCAAACCTGCTCCATTGACTAAACATCCGATATTTCCATCCAATTTCACGTAGGATAGACCGGTCTCTTTGGCACGGATTTCCACTTCTTCCTCTTCGGATAAGTCTCTCAAATCACTCCAATCTTTGTGACGGAATTCGGCGTTCTCATCGAAACTGATCTTGGAATCAAGAGCAATCATTTCATCCTCTTCAGTTCTAACGAGTGGATTTATTTCGACCATAGCACAATCCTGGGATATGAACATGTCATACATCTTGCCAATCATCTTGAAGAATGATTTCAGAGCCATGCCGGAAAGACCGAGAGACATTCCAAGGTCTCTCTTTTGGAATCCTAAAAGACCTGAGTTTGGGTCGACGTTTATTTTGTGAATTAATTCGGGAGTATTGTGTGCCACATCTTCAATATCCATTCCTCCCTCGGTTGAGGCCATAATTAGCACATCTTTGCTTTCTCTATCTACTAATAACGCTAGATAATATTCATGCGCAATCGCACATCCGGACTCAACATACAGGTTATTGACGATTTTTCCTTCGTCACCTGTTTGAATAGTTACCAATAAATTTCCTAGAATGTTGGTTGCATAGGTTTCGACATCTTCTTTTGAAAAGGCAATTTTTACCCCACCTTGCATTACCTCTTCTCGGGTTTCGGGGTCGTACATTGTCCCTTTTCCTCTTCCACCTGCGTGGATTTGACTTTTTACAGCGACAACCTTCGATCCAAGTTTATCATAAGCCTCTAATGCTTCATTTACACTGGTACAGTGCACACCCTCTAAAACTGGAACTCCTGCTGCTTTTAGCAAGGCTTTCCCTTGATACTCGTGGATATTCATGATTCTCCTCAACCCTGCCGAGAAAAAGGCGACCTTTGAATGATGCGATATCAAAAGACATATCTCGCGATGCGTTCAATAGCCAAGGGCTAGTCGGAGTAGCAATGCAGGTCGTCGTTCTGGCAGGAGGAGTTGGTTCTAGGCTGCGTCCTTGGACTAACAACATTCCAAAACCACTTCTTCCTATGCTCGATGCAACACTTCTGGAGAGGGTTGTTGAGGGCGTGCCTTCAGATTTGGTTGATGAGGTGATTGTAGCAGGGGGCTACAAAGTCGACCAGATTAGAGATTATTTCAGAAATGCAAATGTGGATTTTGACGTTCGCATAGTACCTGAAGACAAACCACTTGGTACTGGCGGGGCGCTGGGTAATTGTCGGGATGTTGTTTCAGGAAGATTTGCTTGTTTCAATGGCGATATTGTTTCATCTCTGGATGTCGGACTTATGCTGGAACAACATGCAGGTATGGATGTCAAAGGAACTCTTGCTTTGTGGGAGGTAGAAGACCCAACTCGTTTTGGAATCGTTGGCCTGAATGAAAAGAGAATGGTAACCCAATTCAAAGAAAAGCCAAAACCAGAGGAGGTTTTTTCGAACTTAATCAATGCAGGTTCTTACATCTTGGAAGAAGAGGTGTTCGACATTATGCCTATGGAGAAACATAGTCTTGAGAGAGATGTATTTCCAGTTTTAGCTGAAGAGGGAAGCCTTGCAGGATTCCCATTTGATGGCTATTTTATCGATGCTGGCACCCCTGTTAGTTGGCATGACGGCGTTCGACGTTGCATCGAGCAAAATAGATTCAAAACCGGTTCGGTTACAAACGGCTCATGGCATCAAGGAAGTCTAACCAGCGCTAAGAATTCGATGGTTCAGGATGGTTGTCAAGTCGAAGGGCAAGTCATAGATTCAACCTTGCTAAGCGGTGCCCAAATTGGTCCAGGGGCAGTTGTTTCAAATTGTTTAATCGGCCGAGATGCAGTCATTGGTAATGATGCTAAACTAAGCAATGTTGTTGTCGGTCATGGGGTAGATGTTCCAGCAGGACATATCCAAAGCGAAGGTACGTTTTGAATCGCAGTCTCCAAAAAGGATAGGCTCTCAGCCTGACTTATGGATGCGCCTTTAATCGTTGTAAATTTCAAGACTTATTCAACCGCAATGGCAGAATCAGCTGAAGTTTTGGCTAATCTGATGTCCGAAGTAGAAACCAAGGCTAGGATGGTTGCAGTGACGAGTGCATTTGACCTTTCCAGTGTGAGTGCAATAAGCGGTCTTGAGGTTTGGTCCCAGCACTTAGACCCCGTCGGTCAAGGCAGTTACACAGGATGGTTGGAGCCACAAACAGCAATTGCAAGAGGTGCTTCTGGCACAATCATCAACCACGCTGAACACAAGGTTTCACTTGAACACGTGAGAGACTTGATGGCGATGTTACCAGATGGATTTCCAATCTGTGCGTGTGCTGCAGATGTTGAAGAAGCCCGTGCTTTGGCAGAGTTAGGTCCAACCTTCATTGCTGTAGAGCCACCTGAATTAATCGGTGGCGACATTTCAGTAACAACAGCAGACCCAGCAATAGTTTCGGATACAGTTGCAGCGGTGAAGGAAGTTAATCCGGATGTCAGAGTACTCTGTGGTGCTGGGGTTAAGAATGGTCAAGATGTTGCAACCGCTATCTCCCTTGGTGCAGAAGGAGTTCTTCTTGCTAGTGGTGTAACAAAAGCGAGTGATGTTTCGGGTGTTCTCGAAGATCTAGTTTCTCTTCTTTGAAGCCTTGGCCATTTCAAGGGCAGATTGTTCAAGTCTAGCTCGTTGCAAATCTTCTCCACCAGGGCATGTATCTCTGTGCCCACAATTTCTGCATGTTCGCTTGCTTTTAGCGAGAGGAATTTGGGATAAATCACAGGTTAAACCGAGCCTGTAATGTAAGTCAATCATCGCCCTCATGTCGGAATTAATCATATGCTTTGAGTCTTCCAAATCTCTTTGTGTACACCTTTCTCTCCACAGTTTCCATCTTCCATTATTCCAATACAGATTCTCGATAATATAACGCTCTGGATTCGCTGGTAGGCCCTTTTGTTGCATTGCCCATTCTACCATTGCCACATTTTCGAGATGCTTGTCATCCCCAGGATTAGATGCGCCTTGGACAGTGAATCTGAGTAAATGACAAGTCTTTCCTGAAAACCAAACAAGGTCTGGTGAAATGTGTAACTTGTATTTTCCGAGTTTTGTCTTCTGCAGTCTTGAGAAAAGGTACCAATGAGGGATTTTACCGCTCAGTATTTCGTAAACTGGCTTTGATTGCATTACTGCATGAAATCTGTGACAGGCAATCTCCACTAATCTGTTAACCCGTTTCGGAGCTATTTGTGACCTCAAGTCACTCGTTCCACCAATTCTAGTTTCAATTACTTCAACCACTGATTTTTGCCTAAACATCCCACCAATTATCCTATTCCGAATCTTACCTGCTAGGTCTTTTTCAATCCAAGAATATCCTTCTTTGTACGCAATGAGCCTATCTA
>WTIA01000103.1 GCA_011522915.1 Methanobacteriota archaeon | reverse complement strand
GCGTCTCCGCCATTGGTTGGTGAGAGACCATTGTTGACCTCCCATCCATCTGGTAGACCGTCACCATCGCTGTCGGCGTTGTTCATGTTAGTACCGTGGTTCTGTTCTTCAGCATTGGTTAAACCGTCACCGTCCCAGTCTGCCCCACCATCGGATGGGTCGAGAGGGTCGGAACCGTCACCGCTTACTGCACTAAGTGCAGATAGTGCCATGAAAAGAGCCACTAGCATGCTTACAATCTTCTTATTCATTTTATTCATCTCCAATTTTTATCAATAGATAGAGAACCCGCTGTTCTCTCTTTCCATACTGGCTCGCAGCAAATAACGTGGAAATTTTCATCATTTCCAAGATTTTTCTGGGATTCCACTACGGGAGTGACAAAGCTGGCGCTAGTTTTGCTAGTTTTTTGAACTGGTGAGAGAGCATTAAAACTGCCTTCTTGGCAGACTACATTGCTATTAGATAGGCTTGTAGTATTGCGATTTGCTCCCTGTATCTTAGTGTGTTCCAGTTCCTCCAAATTCATCGTTTTCCACGGGTTGGTCTTAGGGAACCCAGTGTTCCCTCTAACTACAACAGCAGTGCTCGACCTATTTGAAGACCGCGATTTTTTGCTTAATTGAAATACTTCATCATTGAACGGTGAGGTCCTATGCCTGCTATTTCATACGCATCATCAATAATTTCCCAACCTTGACTCTGATAGAATGGAATTGCAACCTCTCTGGCTTGTAAGAATCCTACAGATGCTCCAAGCATCTCGACTGAACTTCTTTCTAACTGAGAAAGGACCTCTGCTGCATGGCCCTTTCGACGATGCGAATCTAAGGTTCCCATTTGTCTAATTTGAATTGCTGGCCTAGGGCCCCCGTTAACAAGTGGACCAAATGCTGGACAATGTGCAGCCCCTTCTCCTGCGTGATCTGCCTGGGAGCCGTCGCTGTCGCTTGGTATCAAATGAGCCCTGCCTACAGCGATTATTCTGTTTTCATCCTCTACCCACGCATGCACTGCTTGGTTGTCATCTGCGAGGATTTCAGCCCCGCGAAGAAAACCCAGAGGCTCTCTCAATACTGCGTATCTACAGTCATAGTATCTCGAATCAGGAGTCCAATTTGGACCTTTTACAGGCATTTAATCACCACGTCAGGCCAAGAGAAATAATGCCGAGAACTGGGATGGAAACCAGAGCGGCTACCCCGCCCCAACCCATTCCAGGCTTACCTTGAGAGAAGCCTATAATCAGGAAAATAATACTTAAAATTGGAGCTCCGCAGCAGGCCAGCCCCATCAGATCTCCAAAAAACATGAAGAAACCATACGAGCCTTCCTCGGAGTAATAATCGGCATCAAATAGAATTCTTTCCCCGTAATCTACGCCTGCATCAAAGTACACTGTTCCATTTTCATTATTCCAATAGCCAACTACTTCATCATCACTACTACTAGACTTGTTGATGTTGGCCTTGTAATCCTCATATCTATCGCAATAAAAGTCATCAAAATATAGAGTATTTCCAGCGTTACTGATTCCGCACCATGACAGATAGTTTTCTTCCTCCAAAGAAAATTCTCCAAGATATGCTGTACTGTTTTCTTCCTTGTAAAGCGTGACCATCTCTTCCCCTCGGCCAGTGTCATCTAATCCAAGGCCGCTGCCGATTATCAACACTAAGAGTGGAACTAGAACGATCACAAATGGTATTCCTCCTCCAATCAAGAAGTCCTTCCACACAAAAGGTGGCTTTTGCATAGCGATTAGTTGACCATTAGGGCCCATTACAAACTTGAAATTGTTAGAGTCGGCATCTAGGATGTTTTGCTGTGGAATCTGTTGAATTCCGCCGGTTAGCATAGATGGTTGTTCTGCCACATCATTTGTCTCAGAAGACGGTTGAGCCGCTTCCAGGGGTTGAATTTCAATTGATTTAGGTGGCGGATTAATTTCAATCTTAATCTCATCTGAGCCTTCGGTCATGTGAATGACTAATGGTTTTGAGTTAAAAATCGCTTGCTAGTTTGCCCGTATTGGATTAGAGTCGCGTTGAAATACAACTTATCGGTCGCCCCCAATACTGCACGGATGTCAGAGCGGCTATGAGCGGGATTGCAGATCCTGAGACCGGAGTTCAAATCTCCGTCCGTGCTCCAATCCCTCGACAGTGTTGATATGCGTGATATGCACAAAGGAGCACATTGGGAGGGACTACCATGCCTAGTATGAATTCGAACATTGGAGAAATCGGGCGTGGCTTTGCTGCATTCCTGTCTCCGCCACCAGAAGGTGTGGTTCGATTCACCGTAGGCCAACCCGATTTCAGAACCCCTCAGCTTGTTGTCGATACTGCAAAGCAAGCATTGGATGACGGATTGCACGGCTATACTCGCAGCCAAGGAACCGAAGAAGTATGTCAAGCGGTTGCGAATTATCTTACAAAATACAACCTAGATGTGGATGCAAATGATGTTTTAGTTTCACCGGGTTGCAAGCAAGCATTGCTCTATGCGATGATGTCATGTCTAAATCCAGGGGACGAGGTTCTACTCTTTGCCCCTGCGTGGCCATCTTATGAAGGGATGTTGAAGTTAATTGGGGCCGTGCCTGTTCACGTACCGGTTAAGCGTGAAAATTACCATCCAGATATGGATGCTACGAGGGCTGCAATCACATCAAAAACGAAGGCGATTGTGCTTAATTCGCCCAACAATCCAACCGGTGCTGTTTACCTTCCAAGCGAAATTGAAGAATTGACTAACATCGCTGTTGAAAACGACCTATGGATTTTCGACGACATGATTTATTCCGACTTGGTATATTCAGACCATTCATACACCTCTCCTGCAACGTTTGATGGAGGAAAGGAGAGAACTCTTACCATCGGGGGCTGGTCGAAGATTTGGGCAATGACCGGTTGGAGACTTGGATGGATTACAGGACCAAGTGAAGTAATGGAAGGTGTCAAAACCTGTCAAGCGAGTTCGGCAAGCCACGTTCCAACATTTTTGATGGGGGCTGCTGCAGTGGCCCTAGATTGTGAAGAAGAGCGAGAAGCTTTCTTCCAATCTTTCTCTGAGAGAAGAGACGTATTCCACGCTTTACTACAAGATATCCCGGGAATCATAGCGCCAAAACCAGAGGGCGCATTCTACATCCTAGCCGACATTACAGGTACTGGAATGGATGACATAGAATTCGCAACCCGTGCCCTTGACGAGGCAAGGGTGCAACTCGTACCGGGTTCACTGATGCCGGGAGGAGAAGGTCTTGTGCGAATGAGTTACGGTACAAATATCGAACAAATCCGTGAGGGATGTAAGCGCCTCAAGAATTGGCTTCAGGGCTTATGACGTGCACTGAGCCACCTCTGTCAAAAGTAGCATAGTACAGATTTCCATCTGGTCCACCCGTGATTGGAAGTGGAGTGCCAACATCGGAGGCGAACACCTCTGCATCTCCAACCCATCCATCATCGGTGAGTGTGAAATCTATTTTCAAAATTTGATGTCCCTTTGGAAGCAGGGTTGCCCACGAGCCATACACTGTTGCGTAAACAGTGTGGTTGTCTCCGGGCATGTTTGCAGGGCGAGTAGTCATCCCATTTACCGAAGAGTGGGGAGTCCACCTAGCGACGGGAGCCTCTGTGCCATCTGGATTTGGATCTTCGGGTGATTCAACCAACCAACCGTAATCAGCACCGTCTACCAAGAGATTGATTTCTTCATCAGGGAAATCGTCACCCTCTGCATCTTGACCGTTATCAGAGAAAAGGTAGCCAATATCATCTACCCAGATTCCGTCAAACGAGTTGCGAACACCGGTTGCAAGAATTCCGTGCTCACCCGTATTTGCATTGACCCACAGCAATGCTGCGTTCCTGGAATCATCCTCATCACAGAGATTGCAAGTGCTGCCGCTGTGCCAAACAAGGGTTCCATTTGGCAGCAAATTTACCGCGTTTGTTTGATGATTTCCTGATGGTATTTCATCAACTAAAACCACAGGATTCTCAAAATTTGAATCGTACCTTGTCAATTTCCCCTCCTCAGAAATGACTACTCCATCATCGATGAATACCATGCCGTGAGGATGTTTTAGGCCGTCAAGAAGCACATCACCGTCTACTGTTAAGATTCGACCGTCGTCTCTGTCGCATACGTGCAATACGTCATTATGGAATACTAAACAAGTAGGTCCACCAAGACCTGTTGCAATGGTTTCCTGCTCATATCCATCTTGGATTTCAGCTACCATGACCCCTGCATAAGGATAGATCTGTCTTGCCACAAGTAGGAAAACAAGTCCGATTACAATCGGGAGAATTTCCCGTCTAAGTTTCATGATTTCACCTCAAAATGGTGAGCGGTATTCGCTAACTTCGTTACTAATTCTAAGCAATTGGTTGTATTTTGCAACTCTATCAGATCGTGCTGGAGCACCTGTCTTGATTTGGCCAGCACGTGTTCCAACCGCAATATCTGCGATTGTGGTATCCTCTGTTTCTCCGGAGCGGTGGCTGACTACGCTATTGTATCCGTGAGCGGATGCTAGGTCCATTGTCTCTAGCGTTTCAGTAATTGTACCAACCTGGTTTACCTTTACTAGGATTGCATTTGCGGCCTTAGCCTCTATTCCCATAGATAGTCGCTCGGTTTGAGTTACAAACAGGTCATCTCCAACCAACTGTACTCTGTCGCCAATGTCGCGCATGCAGTGAGTCCAACTTCGCCAGTCATCTTCTGCAAATCCGTCTTC
Organism: Methanobacteriota archaeon; assembly: GCA_011522915.1. Lineage (GTDB taxonomy): Archaea > Thermoplasmatota > Poseidoniia > Poseidoniales > Poseidoniaceae > MGIIa-K1. The sequence goes on along the minus strand of WTIA01000103.1, from coordinate 1,619 downwards.
AATGGACAGAAGTGGGTATTCGTCAACCCATCCTGCATAGATATCCGAAAGGTCTTCTCCCGACAACTGCTTTCCATCCATGTGGTAAGCTCCGTCTTTGTAGAATTCAGTCGATGCTACGTCTAGTGCAATTCCAATTTCCTCGGTGCTGTAACCAGCCCCCTCGATCGCCCTGACCATGTAACCTAGGCCTGCCTCATTAGCAGGTAAGTTCGGAGCAAATCCTCCTTCATCACCGACTCCACCAAGAAGTCCGTCTGCCTTTAACTCCCTCTTCAGGGAGTGGTAACACTCAACACCTGCACGAAGTGCTTCGGGGAATGTATCGAATCCGTGCGGCATCACCATGAACTCTTGAACGTCAACATTCGATGCTGCATGCGCACCACCATTGAGAATATTCAACATTGGGACCGGCATTAATCCCCCAGCAACACCACCAACATATCTCCAAAGAGGTAGTTCGTGGAGTGCAGCTCCAGCGTGCAAGCAAGCCATTGAGACTCCAAGCATTGCATTCGCACCAAGGTTCGCCTTGTTCGGCGTACCGTCTAGTTCGATCATTACTTCATCAATCGCTTTTTGGTCGTCAACCGGCATGCCAACAAGTGCCTCTTGAATGGTTTCAACCACGTTATTGACAGCATTGTCAACACCTTTTCCTAGCCATCGTGAAGCATCGCCATCTCGCAATTCAATCGCTTCGTATGCACCAGTTGAAGCCCCGCTAGGAACCATCGCCCGTCCAAGGAGGCTTCCACCGACGTAGCAATCAACCTCCACAGTGGGATTGCCACGACTATCTAGGACCATTCGAGCGTCGAGACCGGAGATAATGTCTGACATTGGATTGCCTCTTATCTAAGCCCAAGAGGGGGCCGCCCTTGAATCAAACGGAGAAATTTAGCCTTGATTTAGCCACTTCATCCAACCAGAGATGATTGATTGGGTTGTTGGGATTTCGTGATCTCTTGTACAGTCCCTAACCCAGCATAATTGTTCAGCCTCTGGTGTAACTGAGAATAATTCTCCTCTGAATAATAATTCGTTTTCTGAATTTTTTTCTGGCCTTTTATCCTCGATAAAACAGTGAACTAAACTTCTGGGATAGTGGCGCATAACCCCTAATTCAGGAGAGCAAAATAGTAGTGAAGATTTCAAGAATACTAGAGAATCTCCTGTAGATTCATCAACTTCGTGACCCTGAATTACACAGTCATCTAACACTGCTGAAACGTCGACTTGGTACCAGTCTGAATATTTCTTTGGAATGTCGAGTGCTAAAACCTCGTCAAGGAAGGCTTGCACTTCTGCGTGTGAAACTGTTCCAGCAGTGTTCATCGAATTATCTGACACACTGCACCCATTTAAGGCAAATGGATTGTTAGTTTGATGCAAAATTACAATTTATTTTACAAAAATAAATTAAAAATAAATGTAAATAAATTCAAAAAATGTTCAAATTAATTTAGAATAAAATCCATAATCAGAAAAAAATAATGTGAAAAATAAGCCTATTAATTATGGAAATAAGTTTCCGAAAATATGCAAATTTAGCCTAAATGTGTAAGATTACTGCAAAATTAAACACTTTGATATACGTAAACCGGTACGGAAGA
>WTIA01000094.1 GCA_011522915.1 Methanobacteriota archaeon | reverse complement strand
AAATTAAAGTGGATATCAAAAGTGCTAAACTAAATTTTGATTTCAATTCTGCGTTTGCAAAATCTTTGCCAATTGGAGTGTTTGAAAAAAGGATAAGCCCTTTTGGCGCCTCCATAATTCGGCCACAAGGGTTTAGGACATGAAACCGTCGTTGACTCGTCTAATTCAACCTCACCATTCAAGAAGGGTACAAACACCAACACACCCCGTAGGGGTGCGCATGGTCGAGTTACCAATGGGGAATATCATCGAGGAAAGGCGTGGTGGCGCTGGTATTCTCGCTACACTCCTCAACGAAATGGTAAAACTCGGCACTGATGGATATATCAGAACAGAAAGAACGCCAAAGGAAAAAATGCCTAGAGTGGGGCAAGTTGTTGTTTTCAACGGCGAAATCACCATGTCAATCCATGAAGAAAAGACAGTGCTTGAAGGGGTAGATGCATTGATTGAAATCGAAATGGATTGCCAAGAATTAGATTGTCTAATTCAGTTGATCGAAGATGTCGATGTACAACGAATCATCGACTTGCACCCCACTGCAAGACTTGTAATCGATAGCCCTGAGGAAAACGAATCATCGGTGTGGTGGGAAAATGTCAGTAGCAGAAAGACGTCATGGACCAAGTCGAGCAAATTACCGACGATTGAATCTTCTGTATCTGCTCCTGAATTTGTAAGAGCTAAGGCCGCATCCATGGTGCATAGGACCACAAAAATTGGAGTTACACTAAAACCAGGATGTGTGTTTTCAAATGAAAGTGAAAACCTATTCCAACTCGCTTCTAATTTGAAGAAACATGGTAAACCCCTCCTTGTGATTAGCAGAAAAACAAGGGAAGAGGTGTCAACAAAATTCGACATACCTGCCGAGAATTGCCTTTGGTTGTCACAAAGAGAAGGTGAGGGGATACAATTTGTTGACATTGATGCCATCAAGGGTACAGTCTATGGATTCCTCGAAGGCAACCTAAGGGCGGTTTTACTATTTGACGGGCTTGAATATTTGGCAAATATTTGCGGTGAAAAGCCAGTAATTGAAATGGTAAGAGAATTAGGTGACAGAATGAGATATGAGGATGATTGCTTGCTGATTGCATTCGATAAGTCGGCATGGCAAAAATCAGATTCTGCACAAATTATCAGAGCAGCACCTGAATTGGATTCCGTGGATATTGAAGCGTGGAATCAGGACCCTGAATCTCTATTAGACCATCCCCTAATGGCCCCGCCTACAGAAGAGGAAATGCTTCGACTTGCTAGTTATTTGGAAGAAAATACTCCTGAAGCATTTTCACCAACAGAGGATAATGAACAAATCATCGAAGATGTAGAAATTATTGCTGAGACACCAATAGAAATCATCGAAGAAGGACCTATCATTCCCGAGATTCCAGAGACCGTTCAAGAAGTTATTGAAACGATTCAAGAAGTTTCCAAACCCAAGGGCCCAAGACAGGCTCAAAGGGTAAAGAGGAAAAAATCGGTCAAGACAAAAGTCATGACAGATAGGGAAATGAAATTGGCAGGTTTAGCTGCTGTCAAAGGTGACAAGAAGATTGGAGAAATACCATCAACAAAATCCATTCCTAAAACAGTTGTAGGCGTTGGAACTGAGGGTCGTTTCAAAGAAATCCCTCAAACCATAAAAAACGAATTGAGTGATGCTATTCGTCAGGATTCATCACAGAAGGCGCATTCTTTACCTGAAACGAAATTAGGGCCGAAAACAGTTGAAAGGAAAAAATCCGTCAGCGCCAAGAATGTCATTAGTCCCCTCGCCGCTAGAGGTGTAGAAATAAAGAGAAACCTTGCAAATAGAAGGCAAGCCTCTAGCGTTCCACAAAAAGAAATCGATGTGGATAAGGAACTCGAGTCATGGAAGAAAGTGGAGGAGGATGTCGAATGAGAATGACACATAGGGAGAAACTCTTACTCGCCTTGGCTAATGCAAGAGAAAGTCTTGGGAGAGAGGTTGCATCTAGGCAACCAGCCCTATCAAAATTAAACACCTTGAGGGGGGTAACTGAAGCTAAAGATACTAGAGATGGAAATTTGTTATCTCGCACAGGAAGCAAAACAAGACCAAGTTTTGACATAGTTGCGGACCAAGTACTCGGTACAACACCCAAATGGAAGCCAAGCGTAAATCTCGAAGAGGGGGAAACTTCCTTATCTCAAATTGCTGCAAAACGCATAGGAGATATGAGAGAAAAAAGAGAAATCGATGAAGGAGATGAAGACCTACTCGGGGATTCTCTAGGACTGCTGAAAGACGGCAGACCAATTTGGGCAGAAGTTCTTGATAGTCAGCGAGGATATTCTAGTAACTACAGCGATTATGGAGTCAAGGATTTATCATTCAAACCATTATGGCCCCCTGTTCAGAAACTCTCAGACCACAAAACCTGGAAAAACTGGCACGTGGTTGAAGAAAATTCAAGGGCATCGAGTGCTTGTGAGAAAGTTATCGAAAAGCCAGCAATTACAATGAATCCTTTGTTGATTCTTGGCGGTAATGGCTGTGGCAAATCGCATATTCTTAGCGCTTCAGTACAAGCTATGATTCGCAGACAAGATGGAAATGTGCACCTACTATCAACTTCGGCCATGCGAGGCTGGGAATCATTGCCAGAAGGATGGCAGGATGCTGTGGCGCACGCGAATTTAATTGCCATTGATGACCTACACCTCGCAGAAGAAAGAATTGCGACAGAACTGGGATTGATGATTGATTATGCACTGAACCTTGGCGTACAAGTGATCGCTACATCAAGAGTAGAATCCAATGAATGGCCAGCAAGAAGGCTATGGGAAGTCATGAGGTCAGCAACAAGTGTTTGGATTAACAAACCAAGTTCATCCTCATTGATCACTCACCTCAGAAGAAATACCAGCGGTAGGTCTCTATTACTCGATGATTCGATGCTCGCAAGGATAGTGAAACACTCAGATGGAGATTGGAGAACTACAGATGCATCCTTTGAGAAGGTCGCCTTAGCAATTGAATCGGGTGAAAGAATTGTAAATGCTGACGATGTATCAGACCTCTTGAATGAAAAAGCAATTGTCAAAACCGATTATGAAATATACGACGAACGTGATAATTTAGAAGCGATTGCTGCAAGGGTTATTGGCGATACATTGGATGCTGTTTACACTGGCTTGGACCCCGCTGGAGTCGAACTAAATGTACCACTGCCTGAGTTATCTGATGAGTGGGAAGTTCCTGAACTGACCATTCAAGAAAAGGACGAGTTGCATGAAATTCTGACTAGTGAAAACCTAACCCCGCATGTGACCACAACTTTGACTGTAGACGAGAGTGATGAATTCCTAGTCGACCGAGATGAATCACTTCAAGGCTTGGACAGAGTAAGGGTCTTGGAAACAACGAGTAGCATTGATAACATCACTGAAAAAATGTTCAAAGAAATGGAAATTGAGCATCAAAGCCAATCTAATAAATTAGCAGAATTAGAGGAAGAGATGTATAATCTTGCAGAAATGAGTAAGGATGCATCCGTAGAACAATTGATCCAAATCGCAGACCGCATTAGTGAAATTGAATTGGCTCTAGGCACAATACAAGAAGCCCCTGCTTATGCCAAACTTAAGCCAATAAAACAACTCACACCAATAGGTGGAAAGGCATGAACCGCCCATGGTGGATGTCAGGTGTCCCGTTCTCTTGCCAACCCAATTGTGGAAAGTGTTGCGATGAGCCAGGTGGTATTGTCTATCTCAGGCCAGAGGACGCAATAGCTCTGGCGGCTCGTCATGAAATGGAGGTTGAAGACTGGTTGGAAAAAGACTGCCGCCAAACACTGGATGGAAGATGGATTCTGAAATCTGACGAGTATACTGACATCTGTATTTACTTAGATGACGATAAGAAATGTACCGTATATGAATCTAGACCATCCCAATGTAAATCATTCCCATTTTGGGCCGAGAATGTAGGGACAGAAAGAGCATGGCGGCAAACGGTCAACAGCTGCCCAGGATTAGATTTCGAGGAGGCTTTCATAATCGATGGCAATACGATTCGGAAGAAGATTTTAGACGATAGGGATGCGTTTAGAGGATTCAGAAATTGGCCTCCTAAACAGCGATGATAATTTCTTGATTTGATGCGATTTTTTTCCACAACACTAAGTGTTTTGAAATACACCTAATCGATTGATTCTGAAATAATTCAGGGTCGACCTTATACACAGGTGTCCTTTCCACTAGTCCGGTGGTGAATTCATGGGAGATGAAGATTCAATTTTTGAATTGACAACTTCTCACCTGAATACTGGAATGAGAGGGATACCAGTAGGCACCTGTCGTACTTCATTTGTAACACCAGGCGAAGGTGTACATTACTGCGGCTATCCAATTAGTGAACTTGCTTCTATGCTACCAGAAGATGTAGTATATCTTCTATTCAACAAAGAATTACCAAATCCCGAACAATCCTCACAATTCCAAACTGAATTACAGAGCAGAGCAGACCTACCTGATGGTGTAGAATCTGTTTTGGCATCCCTGCCAAGGCACGGACATCCAATGGATTGGCTCTCAATCGGAATTCACACTCTAGGAATGCTTGGAGGAGTTGGCGATTGGAAAGAAGACGCAATGAACCTAATTGCAAGGATGCCAAGATTGCTTGGACTGATTTTTAGATACCGTGAGGGAAGAATCGAAAATATCCCAAGCGATGATATCTCACTGAGTATGGTTGGCCGATTTACAAACACACTTGATTTGCATGATGTCGATAAATCCGTGATGGACCAAGTTATCGCAACCTACCTCGTTCTGCATATGGACCATGGCGGTGGAAACCTTTCAACTTTCACAGGCAAAGCAGTTGCTAGTGGACATGCAACCGTTTATTCATCAATGGCTGGGGCAATGAATGCATTATCTGGACCTCTTCACGGAAGAGCTAATCAATCATGCTTCGAATTTGTCAAGAAGATTGGAACTTACGACCCTGAAGAAGTTGAGGCCTTCGTTAGAGGTGAATTAGAAGCAAGACGACCTGTTTTCGGCTTTGGCCATGCTGTTCTTAGAGCCGAAGATCCAAGAGCGACAGTACAATTTGCTCTCGGGGAAAAGATATGCCCTGAAGATGAATACTTCAAGACCATCAGAGTTCTGAGAGAAGTTGCACCTCGGGTCTTGTCCGAGAACCCAAAAATCAGTAACCCAAACGCAAATGTAGACATTGCTAGTGGAACACTACTCAACTTTGTAGGATTACGTGACCCAGAATATTATACCACATTCTTTGGATGGGCAAGAGTTGCTGGAATAGGTGCTCAAATTGTTGATGAGCGAACCATAATGCGCAACGGCAAAGGTACTCCAATATACAGGCCAAAGTATATCGCCGAAGAACAATCTCTGCGTCACATCGATTGAATTACTGGTCTTGCTGTTTTGCCACAACCACGATGGCCAATCATTCTAACCGCCTTCCAACCAAGTTGTTCATCACTTATTTCATGCCAAGGTGCTACATCTTCGGGAATTATACCTTCAGCAAGTCCCTTCCATTGGTCATCTGTTAGGGGCATTGTTGCTGGACGCATCCACCTCTTGCTACCGCAAGGTAAGGTCATTGATGGGTCTGGATAATCAGTCAAAATTGAGAGCCCCGCACTAAGTAAATCCCTCTCTAGATATGGATGACCTGGCCAGACATATACAGGGTAATCTCCTAGAATTTTCTTTAGACGATTGAGTTGCCTACCTTTCAGACCTACAGGCATTCCAAGATGTAGATAGCGTTTCACACCTTCGAAATAATCAACTGCACAAGGCATCATTGGAGCTCCTGAAGATTTCTGTTTATTCATCAATCGATTGAATGAATGCGTTACAAACTGAGGAAGTGCTCGAATTCTTTTGCCGTTATGTGACCCTGTTCTGGGAACCACTGGAAGTAATCTTGACCATGGCCGATTGGAACCTGATAATTTTGCTACCTTTTCCATGGGTTTGTGGAATGCATAGAATACTGCTGCCTCATTGTGTATTCCCGCTTCATCCACCATCTCTCCAGCAAGTTTCATGATTCTTGCCATACGCTTCGTCGGTTCTTTTTCTATAATTGGTAAACATCGCTTTATTTCCAGGCATGCTACTTTGGAATGCTCTTGCCAAGGGATAAGCCAATCTTTGTCCGCCATCAATTTTTCAAAAGAGCAGAATCCTACTTCTTCTAAATCTGATAAATCCCATTCTTCAACGATTTTTGACCTGCCCTCAAGGTGTTCCTTTGGAATTGAGACCGAATGATCGTGATGAACAACTAACTGGTCATCTGCGGTGAGGCGCAAATCAAACTCAACCCCGTCCATACTCTGCATCGCTTTTACTAGCGATTGATGAGTATTCTCTGGAGGTTGTTGATACACCATTGGTTTGGCTTGCGAGGATTTCATTATTGAATCATGTGCCAGAATTGTAAAACGGCCCAACTATCATAAGCAGTAAGAGGGAGTGTTAGGCATGGCAGAAGACCAGCGTGTTAGAGGATATTGTGCATACGATTGGGGTAAGAGTGCTTTCGAAACGTCGGTAACAACCGCTGTATTTCCAGCGTGGTTTGCATATTTATTCGCAGAAGCAAACGGTATTTCAACGAAAATACTAGGCTCTGAATGGACAGCAGATGCGATGTTCTCAGCAGCTGTGATGATAGGCGCACTATTGGTTGCAATCTGTGCCCCGTCATTGGGAGTTATTGCAGATAGGCGAATGATCAAAATTTGGTGGTTACGAACTCTAACATGGGTTGGTTCAATTTCCTGTGTATTACTCGCTCTTTCACCATATCTCGGCGTGTCAATAGGATGGATTTGGGCCACTATAATGTTCATGATCGCCAATGTAGGACTCAATGGGGCTGGTGTGTTTTACAACGCTCTACTACCACACATGGGTGATGAATCTGAGATGGATTCAATTTCAAACAAAGCATTCGCTGCTGGTTATCTTGGAGGAGGACTGCTACTAGTGGTTCACTTAGGGATGGTCCTTTCACTGGAGGGAAGTTGGGTTATTCCGTTTGTAATGGCGTCTTCTGGACTGTGGTGGCTAGGATTTGCTCAAATGACATTCAAACTTGTGCCTGAACCTCACATTGAAGATGAGATGGAAGCAATGGGCATGGTTGCATCGACAAAACTTGCTTTGGGAGAGGTTGTTTCCACTCTGAAAGATATCAAAAGTTTCAGGACTCTTTTCTTTTACATGCTCGCATACTTCTGTTTTATCGACGGAATAAATTCTGTAACAGCTCTTGCTGGAGTGTTTGGTATAGTAGTGCTTGGTTTGACAACTACAGGGTTGATTCTGACAATTCTAATCATTCAATTTGTCGCCGCACCAGCCGCAATTGGATTTACAAAATTGGCAGACAAGTGGGGAACCAAAAAAGCGTTACAATTCTCTCTAATCTGTTGGTGCGTAGTAATCATTGGCGCCCTTTCCTTCGCTCCGCTCGAGTTAGAAAATCACGACGAATACGACATCCAATACACATGGGATGAAGATGCTGGAAACTATGTTGTAACAGCACGTGAAGGCGTGAATAATATCGCTGCATTGCCTGATGATGACGAGCAAAAGTGGGCATTAGATAACGAAGAGATTTTGCCTGTACAACAAAATGAAGATGTTAAGAGACAAGGTTACGCTGTCGAATGGGCATTTGATGATGACGGGGAAGCAATACCAATCACTGTTGTCCTGAGTGAAGAATCGTTAGCACAACTTTCTGATTCAATGGATGAATCTAGATTCTCATTTAGTATCGAAGGTGGAGAGTTCGCAAAACAGACTGGCCTAGGCGTCAACCATCCAACAAGCCTTGGAGATGGCGTATTGGATTTCATTCCAGATACAGCACGCTCCTTAATTTGGGCGCCATTGGGAATCACTGTATTCTTCCAATTCCTACTATTGGGAGTTTTTGCTGGAGCCCTTCTTGGTGGCTCACAAGGATTAGCTCGCTCGATGTTTGGACAGATGGTCCCAGAAACAAGATCTGCTGAGTTCTTCGGTTTCTTCGGTTTCTTTGGAAAGGTCGCAGCCCTGCTTGGACCACTCATCTATGCAATAATGACTGTGTGGTTTGATTCTAGAGTTGGTATTTTTGCGATATCTTTGCTAATCGTTGCTGGAGCAATTTTGCTTAGAAAGGTCGACGTCGAAGATGGTATCGCGGTCGCGAAAGCAGAGGATGAAAGAAACCGTTCTACCACTACGGAGTGAAAATACTCATAGCCGTAGGCTATGGGCGGTGATTCAATGAGTCCTTACTGGGTGATGATGGGGATTATCCTAATCCTTACTCCAATCATTTGTTGGGTTTTCACAATAGGAAGGGAGCACACCAGAACTCCATTGAATACTGCATTTCAAGTAATTCATGAGAAAAGGTACTACTTGCACGCACTTGGATACCTATTCATCATTAGATGGAAGTCATTGACTGACGATCTAAATGAGCCAATAAAAATCAAGACTGGAAATTGGACAGAATGGATTTATGCGTTTGAAGGAGAGGTGACACTTTGGGTTCAGCAAACTTTTGAAAACGCTGCATTAACCGAATTTTTGAATTTCCATTATCTCTTCATTTACCTATTTTTGATTTACATTACGACTGTGTATTATGCATACGTCGGTGAAAGAGACATGACGGATAAAGTAACTCTGAATTACCTCTTAATTTACGCCCTAGCTGTACCATATTACCTCTTTTTGAATGTTGAAGTGACCTCATCTTGGATACCAGGAATGAAGGCACTGCTGTACCATGATGGTTGGTATACTGTGTTTTACGCAACGCACGACCCGTTGGATAACGCCGTACCATCACTTCACGTCGCTATTCCATTTGGAATAATTCTACTGAATTGGTTGCATTGTAAAGAAAGGGATATCAAAATGCGAGAATGGACCCATTGGCCATACCATTTGTTCATTGTAATCAACACTATTTTGTTCATATTTACTATTGCATACCTTGGAATACACTGGCTCGTCGATATTCCACTTGGAATGTTAGTTGGAGCGATTGGAGCCTTGTTTATTCATCACCTACAACCAAGGCTGAGAAATGACCATGGTAGTTTGTTTGAAGGAGTGACAAAGAAGAAAGTAATGAGTCACACATTTTGGGAAGGAGCAGCTACACTTCTCTTGTTATTCCTGGTTCTTTCAGCAGTTTCATATCAAGAAAACAATATTGACGATAGAGTTTCCATGCGCCTTGGAGGTGGAGATTCAACCTATGAGATTCTTCAGCCGCTTACCTATGGTGAAGAAGTTACAACATCAATAACCAATTTAGATGAAACTCTTACATTACAATTCACGATAATTTGGGTCGACGAATCGGTTTATGCAATGGACCAAGGCGTAATAGATTGGTCAAAATTAGAGAGCAACCAAACGATACGTTCTGTAGCACCAGGTGAAACTGTAGACGTCACTGTAAATGACGCAAAATTGTGGCATCTTGTTATTCTACACAATAGTGCTGAAGACCTTGATGATGTGATTGAAGTTAGAATACTCAACGATTATGGTAAAGATCAGATGTGGAAGGCAGTTGCTCTATCCCTTCCATCAATGTGGATGACAGGCTTCGTAATACATCGCCTGAAGCGTCTAAAACAAGCCGGTCGCTCATTCATTGATTCAACACCATCCCATTTGTGGGAGGAAGAATGAATGGATGATGAATTGGTTATCAACCCTGAAATTAGGGATTTATTCAAGCAAATTTCTGAACATATTCGAAGCCGAATGAAATTGATTGTTGCACTATTCATCCTAGGAATTGCCATAGGTATCCCAATCTCACATCGGGTAGTAGATTGGCTTCTCGGTATTGGATTAGTCCCAGATGATGTAAACATAATCGTACTGACTCCTGTTGAATTCATTATGCTCCAGGTGAGAATAGGTGCTTGGTTAGGAGCAGGTTTAGCCGTATTGGCACTGATAATTGATGGCGCATGGAAAAGTGGTCTTGCTCAAAAAAGCCCCAAGCCTGCGCTCACGGTTATTGTCTCAGTAATTGTTGCAGTTATACTGGGCGGCGTAGGCATAATCTATTCCTGGAATCTTCTTACACCAATGCTTCTAGATTATCTTGCAAATGATGCTCAGGCTGCAGGACTCTCCACCGAGTGGAGGTTATCCTCATTTGTTGGATTCATAATCAGCCTATGCCTTGCTTGCGTAATTGGTTTTCAGGCACCACTCATAACACATTTATCTCTGAAATCAGGAGCAGTAGATAGACCAACTATGGTGGCTTATCGCCGTCACATTTGGTTCATCACTTTCGTATTAGGTGCCGCATTTTCTCCACCTGACCCACTTTCACTTTTCCTAGTATCACTACCAATAATTCTGCTGTTTGAGGCAGCTTTGCTTTGGGATAAAATCACGGGTGAAAGCACGGATGCAAGTGCTTGATTGGAACACACATTCTACCCGGAGAGGGTCGGTTTTCTGTACCATGTGAGTCCCCTCCTACGGTTATTGGCATGCCTTGTTGCATTAATTCGTGCCTGTAAGAGTCAGGATGAGAATTGTGAACTGCTTCGATACAATCAACTCCTAATTGCAATAGTCTTGGAATCAATACTTCATTGCTGATTCCGTAATATAATGGATGGGCCAATGAGGTAATACCTCCCGATTGATGAACCATTTTGACCGCTTCAGAGATTTTTGGAAGTGGTCTTTCTCTGAATGCAGGGCAACCATTGCCGATATACTCATCAAATGCTTGGGAGACTGATTCTACGATACCATGGTCTATCATCGCCCTGGCTAGATGTGGTCTGCCTAGGGCGCCATCTGCATGCTTAGCAACGTCTTCTATTGGAATATCATAGCCCATTTCCTTTAGAGCGCCCAACATCAATTTCATTCTTGGAATTCGTGCATCTTTCAAACCATTTAGCCATTCACTAAACTCATCTGATGCACCTTCAGGAAAATATGCTAGTAAATGCCAAGATGAGGGATTTTCTGTATCGCTGACTATCTCTACTTCACAAGTAATCTCGACACCTGGTATGAAACGCATTCCAAGGGATTCGCAAGCGATTTGTGCTTCTTTCCATCCAGTATTCGTGTCATGATCTGTTAAAGACCAAACCTTGACTCCAGAATCATGGGCTCTTCTCGCCATTTCAGTCGGACTATGAATGCCGTCACTATGTCTAGAGTGACTATGCAAATCAACAACTTCTGTCCACATAAAATCCACTCAAAAATCCGGCAGTTCAGGTAAATCTAGGGCAGGTAAACTAGTCTCATTATCATCAGACTCGAACAAATCATCGAGGTCAGACAAGTCTGGTAATGCAACCATTTCAGGTAATTCTGGAATATCAGCTGGTTGGCTTTTTGGCAGTGGGACTGAAGATACCCCCTCGATCTGAAAACCTCGAACATCGAATTTTTCTGTGTTCACCTTAGTATGTTCAACCACATTTTCTGCTACAGCAGAAGCTGATGCTGCGCCAATTTCTCCTGTGGAGAGTGTGTTAATCGCATTTGAAATTGCTGAAGCGTCTTGTGTAGTTTGACTTCCAACGATCGATTGAATGACAGCCGCAGTGTTGGTATTTACAACTCCATGTTGGTTGTCGAGGCTCACCATTGTTGGCAAATCTTCCATCATCTCGTACTGTGCATTTGAAGAACCATGTTCGTGGACAACTGGAACCTCATGCTCTTTTTTAGCCCACCATGCTATCGATGCCAAGATAGGAATTAGAAGCAGCAAAACTGTCTCTGGATTGGACCATCCTCTAGGAGTTCCAAATGGTAAAAATGCAGAGAAAAGTAAACAGATGAACACCAGCAAGGCAAACGTATTCGCTGCAAAAGCGATGTTAGGGTGCCTCGGGTCCATGATTGGTACAAGGGTCAGTAACTCAAGAATGTTGGGCTTCTGCGGACCTAACCGTATTTGCCATTAACATTGCCACTGTCATTGGCCCAACTCCTCCGGGAACGGGTGACAGCAGTGATGCTACTTCGGAAACATCAGGATGAACATCCCCTGCTAATCTCCAACCTCTCTCCCGAGTATCATCATCCACACGATTAATTCCAACATCGATAACTACAGCACCGGGTTTGATCCAATCAGGTTTGACCATTTCTGGCTTGCCAACAGCAGCAATAACAATGTCTGCGGCTAAACATTCTGTCTTGGCATCCAGAGTTCTCGAATGGACTACAGTAACAGTAGCATCCGCACCTCTTGAGGCAAGAAGAAGAGCTTGTGGCATTCCAACGTTGAAAGAGCGACCGATTACGACTGCCTTTTTACCACTCATTTCTACATTCGCCCAGCGAAGCATTTCCATCACACCTGCAGGAGTACATGGAATCATACCGTCAAGTCTTCCCTGTACTATTCTTCCCAAATTTTGGGGATGGAATCCATCAACATCCTTACTTGGATCAATTAAGTCGGTTAGAGATTCTTCATCTAAATGCGATGGTAGAGGTGATTGAATCAATATCCCATGCAAGGACGAATCGTTATTTAGAGAGATAATTGTATCTTCAACCTGTTGTTGTGAGGTTTCTGATGGCAGTTCAATGTGGGTTGACTTTATTCCTAGCCTCTCGCACGATAGAATCTTATTCCTTACATAAACGTGCGATGCAGGGTCATCTCCAACGATTACAACAGCAAGATGAGGTTTCACCTTACATTGAGAAATGCGTTTAATTAACCTACTTTCGAGGTCAGCAGCACACGATTTACCGTCCAACCTCTTTGCTGGCATAAATCAGTCCAGAGGAATACTAATCATGAGCATTCCGATTTGTATTACTCTTCTTCATCAGACCATAGAAGTCTATTGCAGGAAGTACAAGTGTATTGATCTGGACGTGGACCTTCGACGGTTTCTAGATGACCACATGGTCCACACAATATTGTAGATTTGATAGGCTCATCCATGGTAACGTCAACGCGATACATAAATCGTCCAGCATCTGGTAACATTTCCATTGAAGGTTTCCAATCGGCTACTGCCTGCGGACTCAATCCCATGTTACTTTGAATTGACATACCAATAACGAAGCAAATTATGCCACTGAGACCGACTACGCCACCCATAGCAATATTGACTCCCAATGAAAATAATGCTCCAAAGACGATTAGAACTATTCCAGAGATTAGAAAGTTCTCTCTTCGGTTTTTCATTCAATCAACCCAGTGCCTTACTCAATGCTTCCGCTACCTTGGGGACAGAATCCAAGGGAAGTGCACACAGTCCAATACGCACACCACCAGTAAGTGGCACCAAAAAGACTCCATTTTCAGCGCACTTTTCTGCAAATTCTACTGGATTGTCAACTTCAATCCATGCAAAAAAACCGTCCATAGTTGGGTTGATTGGTACATCTAAACGATTGCATTCAGCAATCAAAGAATTTCTCCTATCATCTAGAAGTTGTTTGAGGCGATCTCTCTCGACTCCCCAATTCTCGCCACCTTCTTTTGTCGAATGCATTTCACTGACGCAGTACTGAGACACCCTAGGTGTTGCACTCCAAGTCTGCCTGGCTGTTACGCAAAGAACCGTTTCTAATCTGTCAGTTACTTCCTTTTCCGGATGCATACAGACCAATGCTCCTGTTCGCAAACCATAGATGGTATGTGATTTTGACAAAGATACAGCTACACAAAATAATAGGTTTTCAGGCCACATCATTCCATCTTCTAAAGAATCGAGAATAGTATCTGCCCATGCATGGGTTTCGTTAGCATACAAACTGTATGCTGAATCTATCAAAAGGGTGTATCCAACTTCGGGATTATTCAATGCTGACTCAGTGAATGATTCTAAGCATGCATAACGCCCTTCAGGACTCATCGATAACCCTGTAGGATTATGAGCAGGGTCATTGAGCCAAACCATAACTTTGTCTTGTGAAGAGGATAATTCTGCTAATCTTGTCTCAAACTCTTCTCTAGCAAAATAAGGGTGCTCATCACTAGTTGAAGAGGGAAGTAATGGCCAAGTTGTATAATTGAGTGAGTTATTTTCCAAGAATCCCTTGTATGGGCCCCAGTGCCTATCTCTAAGCAATACAGATTGCCCTTTGTCTAAGAAATTATTCGCTGAGAGAAACAATGCACCACTGCCACCAGGACTTGCTGTTGCTGCAAAATGGAACCCCAGTCTCTCTAGTTCTTCCCTCGAATCGCCAAAAGCAAGTGTTTTCGACAGGTCAAGAAATGCAGGCAACCCTGCAAGCGGTGCATAGGCTGCTATTTCTTGCTCCGGTGCCGCTCTTATTGCTGAATCGACTGCCTTGTTTATTGCAAGGTTTCCATCATTCTCAAGCAGAGCTCCGATTGTTCCGTTTACTGCAGGTAAACCCGCTGCTTTGGCTTCTTGGAACCTTGCCCACCAACTGAAGATAGTATCATTACCATGCTTCTCAATACCTGCCGCATTGAGAAACGTGTCTCCAGCCATGCACCCGCCAACAAGTTTCAGGCTATTTTACTGCCGACGCATTCATCTATGAAATCTATCTGGGCAGGTCATCGCCAACGTAGCATAGCTGGTAGTGCTTCGGATTTGTAATCCGACGGTCGGGGGTTCGAGTCCCTCCGTTGGCTCCCAACAAAATGGCCCTCTAGGCAACATTGCTGTGATTGATTTTAGTTTCAACAAGATTAACAATTTGAATCAAGATATTCGCAAAGGTATTCAAGAAGCGTTCATGACAGCCAAAACCATGGCGGAGTTGACGAACCCTGAGAGGAGGATGCTGCGCACCCTTCAGGAAAGAGAGGGGGAGTGGACTTTGCAAGAAGTGCTGACTGCTTGTGAATGGGATGACCAAGCAATTGCGGTAGCAGCAGGTCATGGCCTCTCAAATCGTGGCTACGTGAAAATTAACGAGTCAAGTCAACAGGATGTTATTCTTGGTAGTGAAGGAGAAAAAGCCGTAAATGAAGGCTTACTTGAGTCTAGACTATGGGAATTTATTCAGTCACAAACCAATGCCACAATGAAGGATTTGTCGGCAAACTTCGAAAGACATGAAGCGGGCCCAGGGATTGGTCTTCTGAAAGGTTTAGGTGTCAAATTGGATGGTGGGAAATTCTCTTGCGATAATCCCGAAAATGTTTCAAAAATAATCCAAGAAAGAAATGAATTTATCAATTCACCATCAATTGATAGCCCATTAGTTGAACACTTCAAAGGGCGCAAAAACTTGATTGAGATTGTAGAAGCAGTGACCAGAACATGGACAATAACAGCAAGTGGCAAAGGGATTCCAAATAGTGATTTAGAAGAGGTAGTGAAAATTGCGGAAATTACCCCCGAATTGCTACAGAGTGATGATTGGAAAAACGCAGAATTCCGTCCATACGATGTATCTCTTGAAGCCTCTATGCCAAGATCTGGACGCAGCCATCCAATGCAAGCACTAATCGAAAGAATACGCTCAATTTTCCTTGAAATGGGTTTTTCAGAACTGGTAGATGATTATGTTCAAACTGCGGGTTGGAACATGGACGCACTATTCATTCCACAAGACCACCCAGCAAGGGAAATGCAGGACACATTCTACTTAGATAACCCTCGTCAAATAAAACTCAACCCTAAGTTGCTAAAAGATTGGAAAGCAATCCACGAGCATGGAGGAGATACAGAGTCCACTGGCTGGGGTGGAGAATTTAATCCTGAAATTTCGCAAAAGGGATTGCTGAGAACCCACACAACTGTGAATACAATTCAATATCTGGCGGCAAACCCAACAGAGTCGTGCAGAGTTTTTGCTATTGACAGGGTGTTTAGAAAGGAAAGTATCGATAAGACCCACCTGCCAGAATTCCATCAAATCGAAGGCATAATCATGGAACCAGGCGCAAATTTAGGGATGCTGGTTTCAACTCTGAAAACGTTCTACAAAAAGATGGGTTATCCTGAAGTTCGTGTGAGACCTGCCTACTTCCCTTACACTGAGCCTTCGCTTGAAGTTGAAGTGAAGTGGAGAGGAAAGTGGTTGGAACTTGGAGGTGCCGGAATTTTCAGGCCTGAGGTTACCGAGCCACTGGGTATCAAAGACCCTGTCTGTGCTTGGGGTATGGGATTGGAAAGACTCGCAATGCTTGTATTAGGCCTCGATGACATTCGTCAACTGTACATATCTGATTTGGAATGGCTAAGAAACCAACCAATATTGTGATTTCATGGATATTAATTCAATAAACGAACACAGCCCTTGGTGGGCAAAAGCATTCGCTATTTTCTTGGCAATGATGCTGTTCTTTACAGTTGCTAACCTTTTCTACATAGAGATCTTTGGTATTAATGGAATCAACCACTATTCATTTGGAAATGAACCAATTAATCCTGGAGAATATCCAGAGAATGGAACTTCCGAAGAGCAAAGAAAATACAATTTTTCATTGTCTGAGTGGGAAGACTATGAAGCATACAAGGAAATGATGCAACAACTTGAAGACTCTAGTTTGAAGGAGATAACACAGGTCTTTGCTGTTCTATCGATACTCGTAGGCATACCAGCAATTGCAATGTTCTGGACCCAAAACGAAAAAATGCTTCAATTTGGTATTGCATATGGTGCAATTAGTACGATTGGCGAGGTTTGGAAGGCTTACATTTCCTCTGACATCATTGCAAGTTTCATGGATAGTGTCCCCGGAGGTGCAGATTATTCATGGATCGCAAAAATATCTGTTCTAACCTCTGGTATTTGTGGAATAGTATTCATCGCCTTAGCCATAGTTCTGCATAATATGTATCATAATCTAAACACGATGCCTGAGAGCGGATTTCATCTCAAAGTTGATAATCCACCCCTCTCCAAAATTAATCATGGAGATAATGACCTCTAATACAGAAACGATTCCAGGTTTCAAAATTACCAAGTCTCTTGGAGTAGCAACTGGCTCAACCGTTCGTGCTAAGCACATCGGGAAAGACATACTTGCTGGATTCAAGAATATCGTCGGGGGCGAAATCAAGGCATACACTG
This sequence comes from Methanobacteriota archaeon, assembly GCA_011522915.1. GTDB lineage: Archaea > Thermoplasmatota > Poseidoniia > Poseidoniales > Poseidoniaceae > MGIIa-K1. The sequence goes on along the minus strand of WTIA01000094.1, from coordinate 5,967 downwards.
AACTATTGATGGAAGCTAGGACCGAAGCACTAGGTAGAATGATGCTCGACGCTGCACAGCGTGGAGGGAATGCTGTCGTCAACGTAAGATTCGCAACCAGCAGCGTCGCTGGTGGGGCTGCAGAATTGTTTGCTTATGGAACTGCGGTTATTGTAGAGCAAGAGTGATTGCATGTCTGAATTATTAAATTCAACACCGATTTGGTTATTGATAATCTATGGAATATTCTTCCTGTTTGGCGCATTTTTCCCAGCTGCATTCATTTATTCAATGCTATTTGGCTGGCTCCATGAATCAAAGAGAACTAAGAAACTGGTTGCACGTGAACAAAGAGTGGCAGGTATTTCCGGTGGAGACAATATCCATACACTCTCTAAACCGATAAATATCGAAAGAGTGTCAAGTGCAGGTTTAGTCATGACAAACATCACTGTTTCTCCTTCTTGGTGGCAGTTATTCCTTGGCAACATCAAATCAATATTTGGTGGGCAAATCAAATCCTATGACAAAGTTCTAGCATATGGCAGAGCAGAAGTTTTGCAGAGACTAAGAGAACAAGCATTAGGCGAAGGATGGACTGAAATCATCAACGTCAGAGTTGAAACTTCAATGGTAATGAACAAGGTAAAAGGTGGTCAGCAAAATAAAATTGGTACTCTCGAATTCCTTGCATTTGGAACCGGAATCAGGTGAAATACCTAGTATACATAGGGAGTTCTTTAGGACATGAACTCCCGACATCAAACCATGAGAAGGACAAGAGTGGTGGCCACCATTGGCCCGTCATCTTGGGATTCGGAAAAATTAAGAGAAATTTTCGATGCAGGAGCGGATGTTTTTCGCCTAAATTATTCACATGGAGAACCGGATCAGAAAACCCAGTTGTATGAGAGGATTCGCTCCTTAGAGGATGGAAAAAGAACGACCTGTATACTTGCAGACCTGCCAGGTCCTAAACTAAGACTTGGAGAATTCAGCGGAGTTAAATTACTCAACAATGGAGATAAAGTCAGACTCCTGTGTGGGAAATACGAACATGAAGGAGATGAAATTCCGGTTGAATATGATGGACTATCTGCAGAATTAAAATCTGGAGATTCTATACTCGTTGCTGATGGCCTAATCAGAATGTCAGTCATCAATGCGAGTGGTGAAAAGGGCTCATACATCGACTGTTTAGTAGAAGATGGTGGGCCGGTGACAAGTCGTAAGGGCATCAATCTTCCAGGAACTACAATCGACCTGCCGGCGATTGGTGAAAAGGACAAACTTGCCCTAGACCATGCTCTGAAATCAGGAGCAGATTGGATTGCTGTGTCCTATGTTAGAAGTGCGGAAGACCTGCGTCCGGCAAGAGATGCTATCAAAGCAGCAGGACTTCATACTCCAATAATTGCAAAAATTGAACATCCTGCTGCACTTGCAAATTTACATTCAATACTAGATGCTGCTGATGCAGTTATGGTAGCAAGAGGTGATCTGGGGGTTGAAATTCCACTAGAACAAGTTCCCCTTGCTCAACAAAAAATAATCGACGCCGGATTGATGAGGGGAATGGTAGTAATCGTTGCAACTCAAATGCTAGAATCAATGACACTTAATCCAAGACCAACAAGAGCGGAAGTAAGCGACGTTTCGACTGCGATTAGACACGGCGCTACCGCTGTCATGCTATCTGGCGAAACAGCCTCTGGAGACCATCCTGTGAGTGCTGTAGAAACAATGGTAAAAATTGCAAATGCCACGGAAGCAGGATTGGATTCCACAGTAGGCACCCCCGGTTCAATGGTCAAATTTCGCTCGACTAGAGCTGTCGCTCACGCAGGTGTTGAATTAGCAAGGATGTCTGGTGCTAGGCATATTCTAGTCGCTACACAACATGGAAATGCACCTAGACTGGTTACAGGTTACCGCCCTGATGTTGTCGTCACCGCAGTAACAGACCGAAAACGGGCGGCAAGAAGGATGAGTTTGCTGCCAGGTGTACAATCAGTAATCGTGGAAGAACACGAACGTGGATCTATGACAATGCAAAACGCAATCAGGATGCTAGCAGAGGAAAAATCCATCAAATCTGGAGAGAGAATTGTAGCAATATCAGGATCGCCACTAGCGATGCGAGGAGCGACTAGTACAGTTCGGCTATATCGTCTAGAGTCGGATGGAACCATATCGGGTACAGAGTGAGATTCTACGCATATTCGACAACGCAAGGTTCAATGGCGGACCGCTCTACCCGCCATCATGGCTCAAAGTTCTATGAATGCAATTCTTATTGCCACCGGGCTGGTACTAGTTTCACTAAATCTTGGCCTTTCTGCTTATGCTACAGGACAAGTTCCAGCCGCGGTAGAAGAAGCCGTTGCGATGAAAGTCAAGGAAGATATATGCGAAAACACACTCTGTACAGAGGTAAACGAAGACTGGGTAGAATCCACTTCGCAGAGGGATTTCTATGCATGGCATATACTGAATGTGGATGACGTGATTATGAACAATTCAAAGCCACTGTACGAAAAAATTGGACCGGTCACTTATGATGTAACACTCAAGAAAGAAGTTGACAATTATGACATCAAGAATGGGCTATTGACATACAAACAGTTGACCTCCTATTCTTGTGCCGAAGATACACTTGTCCCATGTTCAACAGAAGTAAGTCAACTCAACATTGCATTCACGCCTCAAGTTGTTGGGGCAACTGGTACCGCAATAAATGCCGTAATGGACATTACAAAAACCGGCTTTGTATCTGGAGTCCTCGACATACACATGCAGCAGGTTTCTGCAGCAATAGGCGTGGCTGATGAAATTGAAAATGAACACATGGCCAACCTAGCTGCTGTAGAGGGTGCTGGAAGCTTCTACATCATTGATACAAACTTGCATAACTCAGCAGAATCTTACTTCTTGGACGGCATGTTTGAAGCCTTCAATGATGCATATGGTGATGCGTTCCTTGATGATGAAAGCAAGACATATCTCGGCGAGGGTGGAGTAGACCCCGAATGGGTCGACGGCACATGGAATGATGATGGAGATGGAATACTAGAAGAGGACGAGTATTGGTACTATGACAACGAAGGAGAATTGGTTGGTGATTTGAATGATAATGGAATTATTGATAATGAATCCAGTAGTTTTGTGTCAAACATCGATTTGGAATTTGCATTTTATGACGCTGTTGGGCCAGATGGCGAGAACCTATCTCTAGTCAATTACCTTGGTCCTCTTGTTTATGCTGCAATGGGAGAGCCGGATACACTTGAATACATTCAGGCAAATCCAGAGGACTCAGTTACATTGGAGCGTGCTGAGTTGTGGGATTTCGCACACCCCACAGACTTGAACATCACCCTTGCAAGGGATTGGACTCTATACGGCGGAATGGGTTCTCTAATGTTGGACTATGGGGCAGGAAATGATGACTATCTCACAGATTACACTGAAGATGGAGTTAATCTAAGCGAAAGGGTTCACAGAATGTTCGGAATAGAGATGGATGATAATGTAGCCTCTAAGGTACTAACATTGGGAGACCAGAGCGATGAGCCACTAGGGATTCTTGCGGTTAGTGAATCAGGCATTTCATTTGGCTTGGCAGAATTTTTGGATATGGACAGACAAACTGCAATCGAAACATTTGGTATCAATGATTATCAACATCAAGTCTTGAAAGAATTCTGCACTGACTGGATGAACGATATCTCTACGTTGCCATTGATTTTGGTTGGCGGAGAAGGAGAAATCTCCGCTTCACAATTTGTCAACCAGACCTTTGGCTCAATCAATCCAATCGACGACACCTATCTGGAATATTCTCTAAACATCGGAGGTATGTGGGGTACAGGAACATATGGCTTCCCTCAAGCAAATCCGATCAATCTAACACAAGAACAGAGTGCTAATATGTTGTACGGGCCTTGGGGATTGACTACCTCAAAGGGTGCCGATATGTTCCTTTACGGAGAATTAAGCGGCCAAACTTTGCCTATAAATTACACAACTGAAGAATTGGATGTTGCTAGGGAATGGACAAATGAAACCGTAGCTGAAATCTACGGAATAGACGTGGAGGCTGCGAGTGCTGCGAAGTTGTTGATGATGGAAGTAGTTTTCAAGAACTTCGTTCCAGAATTCTTGATTGATTCATTCGGGACTAGCAAATATCTTACTCAATCGGTTGATAATTGGCTACTTGGATGGCATGACCCTGTGAATGCTTATTTGGAAACAGGAGATTCAGAAAACATGACTGCCGGTTGGACCAGCCTAGAATCGAACGAGACATATTTTGGTTCAGCAGCATACGTTGACGGAGGAATATCGACAGGAGAGCCAGCAAAGATTACGATTTGCACAGGTGAAGTTGATACCTGCGACAAGGGTGAAACTGTACAAGTAGGGGATAGTGAGTACGTTGGCTGGAGAACTCTAGAAAAGCAACAGACAACTTACGGATTAATTACCGCAGAATTACAACAAGAGACTACTGGAGGCTTCATCACTGGAGAAGGTGATTTAATCGACTTGTCAGGATATGGAGTCGCCGATGTTAATTGCGACGAAGAATCTTCGTTGAAAGGAATTCCAGTAGATGTTTGTACGGCTGTGATGGATCCTTTGACAAGACCAATACAAGCTAAACTCATCAACAGTGGTGAATTACTAGATGCGATACCTGGTGCTTTGCCAGTTTTCTTTGGAAGTAACGTGGAAATTAAAGTTGAACAATTGAGTGGGGCAATTATCGCTGGAAAATCAGAATCCACATTCTGGTTGGACACAAGAAATACTACAGAACAACAAACCACACCTCAAATGACAGATTTGCAAGAGGTATTCGTGATAAAAACCTCAGGAGAATTGGATGATGAAACCGCAGAGTCAATGGAATCACAAATTGTAACAAATCAAGAGATGTTTGGATTCTTTACCAATTTTGACCACTGGGTTGACTACGTTGCACTCACTATGTGGATTGTTGGATTGGGAACGCTACTTGGTGGAATCGCTCTATTGGCAAAAGGAAGAGGGCAACCATCTTCAGATAGCAAGTGGAGTAATGAACCTAATAATTCCGAGAGCGTTGACCAAACAACATTGGTGGACGAATCTACCATTACCGAGATAACCGATACAGAAGATGTGCCTGCTATTTTGGAAGATACGCAAGAGTTCTCTAATGTAGAGGAAATCGAATTAGTAGAGAATACGGAGTGACTATGATACCAAAGTGATATCATTAAGATATCATAAAATAGGAATAAGTATTGGATTGAAGTATGCAGCCAGCAACTGTTAGCATCCCTGTTCAACCAGCGATGCCACAAAATCAGCCCCAATTTAAAGACAAAAAAGCGACCTCAATCAACGGATTTTTAGGATTAGGATTGCACCTGTTCCTCAGCATTTTCAACATCGTGTTGCTGTTTACTGGACCAGGAGCACTTCTACTCTTGATTACAGGGCCACTTTGGCTACTAGTTTGGAATTGTTATGTAATCGTCAACCCTAACGAAGCAGTAGTAACACAATTCTTTGGGAAATATGTCTCAACGCTAAAAACAGAAGGTTTCAGATTCTTCATCAACCCGCTTTACAGTAAATCGAAGATCTCTTTCAAAATCAACAATTTTGAATCTAGTAAGTTGAAAGTTAACGATGTAAACGCTAATCCAATCGATATTGCAGCAGTTGTAGTATGGAGAGTTTATGATGCGGCTGAAGCAATGTTCGAAGTGGAAAACTACGGACACTACGTTCAGATCCAAAGCGAAGCCGCCCTTCGTGAAATGGCTACAAAGTATCCTTACGATGCAATCGAGGAGAAGGATATCGGAGGAATAACGCTATCTAGCCACCAAGATGAAATTGCAAAGCAATTGCAACAATCTGTTGAGGCTCGCCTAGCAAGAGCTGGTATCCAAGTACTAGAAGCAAGAATTTCCTACCTAGCATATTCAA
>WTIA01000125.1 GCA_011522915.1 Methanobacteriota archaeon | reverse complement strand
GTTCTCCAAGTGGAGGTAGTGCTGCACATCCTGTTGAATCCAAATCTTTGCCTAAACGAATGATGTGAGCATCATCATAATCGAAGGTAGATTCATCTGAATCGATCAGAACTAGGTCAATTCCATGACCGGTTCTAGAATGGGCACGTTTCGCCCATGAGCACCCCAAACCTCCAACGCCCGAAATCAGGATTTGAGCGCCATCCATATCAACGCCTAGACACGGAGGTTATTCAATCTCTGCCAACATATCTTTGATATCGGCGCCTAGCATCTCTTGCCCAAGCATTGTCTGGTTCAAGCAACAGAACCTTGTCATACAATTCCACCGCCTTTTCAAAATCTGAGAAATGTCTGCCGTACAGATGCGCGAGATTGTTTAGCACTGGAATGCACTCATCATCTTCATTGAGCATTTCAAGCAATATCTCCTCGGATTTTCCGAGGTTATTTCTCAACATTTCTTCTTCGGCTTCCTCCAGTTTTAGAAGCTGTTCATTTGAGAGGTCGTATGTGTTCTCAAAAGGGTGGTCTGACATAGGCAATCCTAGGTGTGATTAAACATAGGATTTACCTTTGCTTGTTTAGGCAAAAAAAGGCCTCAAAATGTAACACTGCACGGCCTAGTGACGAAGACTCAGCAAGGAACGATTATAGGCGCAATGCTAGTCGCACAAAACACTGGGGTTGGCGATGCTTATGTCGAAGGTTTTCCAACGAAGTCTCCTACCTATGATTCTCGTTACTCTGATGCTACTTCCGGGCATTACAAATGCCTATCCTGACGGCATTGGTGGCGGCGGCCACTCTCACAATGGAGAAACCATTGATGACGTGGCAAAAGAAGGATGTCTTTGTCATGGAAATGAACCCAGTAATGATGTCATGGTCCTACTCGTAGATGTCCCATACACATGGGTCGCCGGCACCTCATACGACATGAGATTGGAAGTCATCGGCGGACCTGACACCAACATGGGAGGATTCTCCGCTAGAGTCAGCGCTGGAGAATTTACTGGCGATGGAGAAGCATGGGATGATGATACAACGACGAGAACCCATCAAGCGCCTAACTCACGTATTTTCGCATTGACTTGGACTGCACCCGCTGACAATTCATCAGGGACTACTGTAGATTTCTGGATTAGCGGAAACGCAGTAAACGGTGCAGATGGTCCAGCGGGAGATTATTGGAATCAAATCGTATTCAACCTAATTGAAGCGCCTGCAGACGACGAAAGAGGCACTAGAACTCTAATTGCAGGAAGTGGAACACCACAAGCACCGGAGAGCAAGGCTGGTGAAATCGACATCTCCACACTTGGTGCTGGATTCAGAGCACACTGGCTTGGGCTACTTGGATTCGGAGCGGTGATTGCCGTGATAATATTCTGCGGCCTACTTCTCAGATATGGTTTCTCGACATCTTACAAAGGACGAAGTAACCTACTCAGATTGAGATACAAGATTAACAGAAGAGGTGATCAGTGATGGCAAAGGACACAATCACACAGTTGCTAGAAAAGGTGGCGTCCGGAAAGGTAAGCGTCAAAGATGCTCGCACGGCTTTAGAAGACGCCTCTCTCACCGAAGAGCAGATGGATGCTGCGATTAATCACGGTGTATTCAACCCAGCAGAACCAGGAACTGTAATCTCAGCATCATTGGCGCCATCAGGTAACTCAGCCCTAACCACCTTCTTCTTCGCATGGGGAATCTTCTGGGCACTCTACTGGTTTGGTACAATGCTGTACGGACTGCTAAACGGTTCAGCGTGGGACCAACAACAACTATCATACCACATGGCAATGGGAATAACAACTCTAATCATGATGGGAATAATTTACCTCAAGTTTGTTTTGCCTGACACAATTATTGTCAAACACAGCCAAAACAAGTACATCCCTGAACATCAGAAGGATTGGAGAGAATACAAGTGGTGATATCATGGACGATAGGAGATTAAGACCGGCACCATCTCTCGAAGACTCTGTTCTAGGTTCTCTAGGAGAGGTCACAGTAAACAGAAGGCAGTTCATGCGATATGGCTTCAATGCTGCTAGCGGTGTTTTAGCCGCAACACTCGGAGCACTTGGTTTCGCATCTATTTTGATGCCACCTTCAGGAGGAGGTGGAGGAGATTCTTCCGTGCTCTATTGGGCTAAAGGTCGAGAAGAAGAGGCTTGGTATGGTGCAAAGCACTTGCAACCGATGATGAAATCTGATTTCGAAGCGGAAGCTGCCAACTCAAACGTTGGAATGGCTGGCGCCCAGGGCGTCTGGAATGGACTACCTGTTATCGTCAACTACGTACCTCACGCTGAAAACTCCGGAAAGCCTGTAGCAGACAACCTTCCAAGATTCCAGGAAATGGCTGGTTACGACATTGGTGGCAACTATGTCGGTCACGCAACTGAATTCCTGCTAGGAAACTCGGAAGTATTTGATCCAAACAACAACCTCGTCATGAGTTTCGCAAGATGTACACATCTGTGTTGTATCCCGGGATGGCAACTTGTAACCAACACTCAAACCGATGATAATTGGACTCCAGGTGGAGGAGACGATGGTGGAAGTAAGATGTTCTGTATCTGCCACTCAAGCCGATTTGACCCAACCGCAATCGAAGTTAACAGAAATGCAAACAGGTCAACAGGTGCAGCCTTCGAATATCTGGGCATCCGCAGAGCAGGTGGACCTGCCCCCCTTGGCCTGCCAATAATTCCAATCATCATGAATGGGGATACAATCGAAGCATCCTCCGATTACACGGGCTGGTTGACCTATTGCGACTGAGGTGATACTATGAGCACAATATTTTGGGTACTATGGTTTTTCATCGCATTTATCATCGTTCTAATTGCGTTCACTCTTCGCAAAGAAAACGAAGAAATCCCACGAAGAGAAATTCTTCGCGCTGTGGAATCAAGCGGAAAGATGGGATTCGCAGAACGTGCATTCCTGTGGGTATTCTCTTTCCTCGACACACGATTCAGAATTCAGGACTATTGGAATATGTCCAAAGGTGCATATTACAACATGCACAGACAAATGCCTCTAACTCACGCTGAGAAGTATAAACTTCGAATCATTTGGTATTGGTATCCTCTATATTGTTTGGGTGGAATCTCGTTCCTGTCATTCATTATTCTAGTAATAACAGGTACCGTACTTGGCATCTATTACGTTCCAGGTGGAGAAGGAGACCCATCTCCTGCTTATGCTAGCATGCAATTCATCATGACTCAACTACCGTTTGGATACATTATTCGAGCAGTTCACCACTGGGGTACGCACTTCATGGTAGCATCTGTATTCCTGCACATGTGCAGAGTATACTTTACAGGAGCATACAGAAACCCAAGAGAGTTGAACTGGTTAATCGGAGTTGCTCTAATGGCTCTAACAATCGTCTTTGGTTACTCAGGATACCTACTGCCATGGGATACTCTTGCCTATGGTGCTGCAGTTATCGGAATAAACCTAGCAAACGCAACCCCGTTGATTGGGAAATATATCGCTACACTTCTGTTCTCTGGATCATCACTATCCCACAGAACAGTTACCAGAATGTACTTCATTCACGTATTCATTCTACCAGTTATCGTTACAACTCTAATCATCATACATTTGTTTATTGTATGGGTACAAGGAATTGCGGAGCCGCATTGATACAGGAGGGATAAGATTGGGACTAATAGACAATTTTGGCGCAGTAGCATCCTCTTACATGGAGCAAAAAGAGCAACTACAGTCTGCAGAAGAGAAGCGAAAAAGAACTAGAGAGGGTCACGGTTTCTGGCCTCATGAAGTTCTTCGTGACAGCTTAATCTTTGGATTTATGATTTGTACACTACTATTCTATGCATGGTTAATTCCACCACCATTACACAGTGCAGCTGACCCGTTCGCACAAGCTGGGTTCGTGTTCCCTGATTGGTACGTACTATTCTCATACGGATACCTAAGATGGGGTGAATATCTTCCTCAATTCGACGTACCACTCGGGCCTGTTGGAGATTTCTTCGGCCAGCCATCGTTCCCTTGGAACGCTGCATGGTGGGGAGCATTCCTAACAGGAATCCCAGTCGGTATCTTAGCTCTACCACCATTCTTGGGAGGTCGTGAAAAGAGACCTGTTGAAGACCCATGGTTCGCCAGTGCGGGTGTAGTTTACTTGGCACACATTTGGTTCATCTCAGTGTTTTCTATCAACATCTTCTTAGAATTATATGGAAAGAATAGAAGCGACTTCTGTAAACTGGATAGTCATGGAGACTTACTTTGTGGAGTACGTGACCCATGGATTGCAGACCTGTTCAATATGATACCATGGGTGATGACAGGTATACTGCTGTGGATCATGATTTATTTCATAGCCAAATGGCTATTCAACAATGCTTGGGGTGCTAGATTCACCCCCGCTCATGGAAAGAAACTAATCGTAGGTGCATTCATTGTAGCAACTGCAGCAAGTGTAGTTACCTATCCAGTATATGACAATGGTTTCTGGGATGCAAAGGGGCTCCTAACTATTTCAGACTATGAGAAATTAGAGGAAATGAGGTCTCAGCCAAGCGATGTCCAGGTAAATGAAAGAACTGAGTTCATGGACTTGCAAGGATTCGAGGGAGATATAGTACCAGCTTCTGCATGGATGGATTGGACAATTTATCAGCCGACGCGGTATTATCTCATTGATTTCTCAGATAATAACGGCCATCAAAATCTCGATTCTGGGGTTAATGGAGCCACTGGAATCGAAAATTACACTGCAGATGATAAAATCTGGGCAACTGGTAGCTTCGTAATTACAGATGATTACTGGCCAGATGACAACGATTTCACAACTGTGCCTGTTGACGCCACCTGTGCAACAAGAGCGAGTGAAGTCCTAATCGACGGAGGAGATTCAACCTCTGGAATGATTCAATCTAGCCTAGTTATCACTCAAAGAGACAGTGGAGATGTCGTTATTGACACTGATTGTAATACAGGAGAACTTGGTCTTGAACTTCCGTCTGGAACTTACGACTATGAGTTCAAAGTCGAATCTACAGATGGCTTGAAAGCAAATAATTCGGTTACAGTTGAAACACTATTCACTATTCAGGCATTCCAACCACTCTTGCTTTACGACGATGATGCAGGCAATGGACTCGCCGGCATGACAGTAATTCTGTCTGACTCGCTAAACATGGAATTGGAAGGCGATAATATGGGAGTTATTGTCAATCCGACTTATCATACCAATCCTCTGGCACTGGATGCTAAGTTGACCTATGCTATGTTTATCCCGTGTATAACTGCGGGAGCAATTACATTTGTAGTTCTAAGAAATATGGCAAGAGGATATGAGTTCGAGATGAACAAGTGTTACGGCTGTGATCTGTGTGACGATGCGTGCCCGGTAAGATTGTTTAATGCTGGTGACAAACTGAACATCATTTACAACTCATGGAATAATGAAGATGATGGTGTACCTCTCTATTCTTGTTTGACATGTACTGCGTGTACAAACGCATGTCCACAACTTGTTGACTATGATTCATACGTTGACATCAGAAGGTCACTAATCGTTGGTGGGCCAGCTGCAGAAATCCCACACACTGTTCTACAAGCAGTTCTCGCAGCAGAAGCAGAAGAAGAAAGCGATGCAGATTTCTTATCCGTTGAAGAATACCCAATCGATTCCAACGTTGGTTACTATCCTGGTTGTGTCGACTACCTTGACCAAGAGATGGTTTTCAGTCACCTTAACGAAGGCTCGATGGATCTAGGAGAAACAACAACGGCAGCATTCACCCTGTTTGAGGAAATGGGAACCGATGTTTCCTACCTCGGACGTGACTTCCTAAAGTGCTGTGGCCACGACCAAAAGTGGCAGGGCCTCGACGAAGTGTTTGACAAACTCAAGGCATACAACCAAAAGAAAATCGAAGCTTCAGGAATTGACACACTAGTTTCCTCATGTGCTGAGTGTTTCAGAACATTTGCTCGTGATTACGAATTGGAAGGAGTCAAGGTCATGCACACAACTGAATTCCTAATCGAAAACGGATTCGACATGCAGATGAAGGCAGAAGATGACATCACAGTCACCTACCACGACCCGTGCCGCCTAGGGCGACAAATGGGAATTTATGATGAACCAAGAGAATTGGTTGCAGGTGTCGAAGGGGTTGAACTTGTTGAGATGGAACACCACGGCGAAGACGCGATGTGCTGTGGAGTATCTAGCATGATGTCTTGCAATGAAAACGCTCGTGCACTTAGAGTATCTCGCATGGAAGAGATTCGCAACACCGGTGCCGACATGATGATCACATCCTGTCCAAAGTGTGTATCTCACTTTGAGTGTCTCAAGTTCGAAGGCGATGAAAGGCATGACATCGAGATCCTCGATGTCGTATCCTTCCTAGCACGCCAGGTTGAAGCAAAGAAGTCAATCGCTGAAGAAGCGAGTAATTCACAGGTTTCAGTTGAAGCCTGATTTGAAACCTGATACATAATGTCGGGTCAAACTTGATTAATACAAGTGTAGAGACATTTCCATGGATTACGACAGTCTTACTCTTCTTGAACTCAAGACGATGTGTAAAGACAGA
>WTIA01000071.1 GCA_011522915.1 Methanobacteriota archaeon | reverse complement strand
TAATGCTCTCTCCTTAGCATTCCGCCGACATTCCACCCCTATTTGAAGACCGCGATGCAAAAATCGCACATCATATTGCGATTTTAGGATTATTTTGTTGCCGCAATGCATCATTTGTACAATAGCCGGATAGTCAGAGATTCTATCTCCAGATCGTTTACCATTTCATTTCTGATTGTCATTGTCCATTGACCGTCTTTCCATTCGCTTTCTGAGAAATGGTATGAGCCTGTAAGCGCTAAGGTTACACAATCTGTGTTATCATCACAATCACCATAACTTCGCTGGTTGACTGGGATTCCGCTTGTGTTAGCAGCTTCTTCATCTGTAGAGTTGAATCCGAATAAGTCGATTTTTGCCCGGCAGTTACTCTCTTCACCAAATATAACATCTTGGCAATCTTCATCCTCTTTTGGATAAACCAACTCTCCCTCAGCCCTTTTTATGGTATTTCCAGAGTCGTAGTGGTAAGTTACAGGGAAACTAAAATCGATATCAACTGGACTATTAGAGGTGTTACCACCGATTGAAAATTCATTCCATTTCCCGATATAACTAACATACACAATTACATCATCTGTGCTTGTAAGTCCCTCGCCGTTTGTAACCGTGAGAGAGATTTTGTATTCGCCTGGCTCTAACTCTTTCCATTCAACGGTTTCTCCACTCATATCTTCATCATTCTCTGGATCGCCGTCGCCGTCCTCATCCCTTTGGAGGTCTAAGTCCCAACTCCATTGTGAGATATAATCGTCACAAGGCTCATCATCATCTTCGCAAGGTTCCGACTCTGAGGCGTCTAATGTAACTGAAGTGGTAGCAGATATTGACTTGCTAGAAGTACTCTTGTCCATTTCGCAAATGTAGACTAGGTAATACTGACCGGAATTGACGCTATCGCCTTCACAATCTGTATTTGGTGAATACGAACCTGCATCTGCAAGCGGAGCTTGTGCGTCTGCATCAACGACTTTCAATGACCTGGTTTGTGAATTAGAATCTGTTCCATCAGAAACCGTTAGGGTAACATCGTAACTTCCAGCGTTAGAATAAGACCACGTAGCCGTGCGTCCAGTCTCATCGTAAGAGCCATCACTGTCGAAATCCCACTTGTAGGTCAAACTGCCACTAGCCGGAAGTGATGCTCCCCCGTCGAACTCAATCTCCATATCGGTTCGAATGTTGCTATCGGGTTCAAAATCGAAGATTGCCTCAACTTGAGAAGAGTCTGTATCTTCGCTTGATAGACAGCCTGCCAGACTGGCTGAGACAAACATCAGGGCCATAAAAATCGGCTTCATCACTATAGCGTGACCCCTTTACCCAATTCAATACTTGCCCTTCTTGGCCCAAAAATTAGAATGAGAATAGAGATGTTTGGCGATTTCCAGCGAGCAAATCCTTTGCTGACCAATTAAATGCTTCAGTTACCCTTCCAAAGGCTGTAGCCAATCTATCCGCATAGAATTGGCCGTCATAATCTGAAACAGGGTCTTCTTCTAACCAAGGTTGTATTTCCATAGGCCGGTTTTTTGCATTCGTTACTATGTATGCGATTTTCATACCTGGAGTAAAAGGAAGCCCTTTGTCGATCAGCGCCCTAGCCGCCCGAACTTGAATCATTGAATCTGGATTTGCGTAATCTTTGGAGAAATCCCACTGAGCCCGTCGCTTATCCCAGCGGCCTTTACACGACTTGCTCATGATTAATTCCCTTACTGGAACTTCACAATTTTTCGCTGCTGCGATAGTGTCTATTGCAAGATTAATTGCTGCTTCTGAGTCGTCTGCTAATACATGTCTGAAGATTTCTTTCATACCATCTGTTAGGTATCTGAAAGAATCTGTGCGCTGTGTTTCATATCCTTTCACCATCATCGATTCCTTTGGCCAAACAACTTGTCCAACATACCTCTTTTTCGCCCCGTGACTGAAAAATACCGACATACCTGTTTCAAATTCCAACTCCGCGCTTGCCTCGCTAAATCTCTTGGCGGTGCTATGCCCAAATTCAATCATCGCTTCCTTTGGATTTGAAACACCCTCAACTGGGGTTTTGACAAATATCGAATCCGTGTCAGAGTAGACCACATGATGTCCTTCATCGCCTAATTTTTGGATTATTGTCTTGATGTTTTTTCGAGCCCAAGCAGTGATGGATTCGCCTAAATCGCGATGAGTAAATCTGTAGAAACCACTAGCAAATACCCCGTAAAATGAATTCATGAGAATTTTCACAGCGTATTGCATTTGGTCGTGGTATGACCTCTTAGCCTCATCTTCAGCATCTCTCATTCCGGCTTTGTGTGTGTCTCTTTGCGCCATTAAATCTTCAAGAAGGAAAGGAACCATTCCTCGTCTACCGCTTTCGTTTCGGAATTTGGCGCCCGTCGGGGCAATGTGTATTTCTTCATCTTGCGATGGTTGGTCCGTACTACCCTCATCTATTCTCGTGGTGTAACATATGTTTTTGCCGATCATTATTGACGGGTACATGGATTTGAAATCGAGGATTGCAACCCAGCGATGAAGGCCTGCTTGGACATCGTGAACATAACCGCCCTCAATTTGACCTTCTTTTCTATCGGCAGAACCGGTTAGAGGCACCCCGATTGAAGTCCTATCAGCCAAGCGGATTACAAGAGAATCAATCAACTGAGAGGTAGTACCATTGGCACTGGTGTCCAGGGATACCTTTGCTACTGCTGCAACGGCCTCCTTTCTTCTGAATGCCTGAATTTTATGCATTATATCGAGAGGTAATTCCGCATCACGTAGGCAGTATTCGAGAACTTCGTCAGGTCTGTTCGCCCATTCTTCATCCATTTTTGAGGCATCAACGTCTATTTTTTGCATGTCCTCGTTGTCGGGAAAAAGTAGCCTTGAAACGAATTTCAATGTCTCCCTTTGCGGTCTTAATGCCTGCCTAGCTTGCCACCATGCATCCATAACACACCTGCCGGCTAGGTTCCATGCCCTTGCAGTCCCTCTTGTAGGGATTAGAGTGTCTCTTCTTCTACCTTCCTCGGATTGTGAAACCCTGCCCCAACCCATTAATTCAGCGCGAATCGCTTTGTTTGACTTTGCGATCAAACTAGCCCTGTCTACTATTCTTCCCATATCGAAATTATCTATATTGTAACCCGTAATGATATCTGGATCATTCTCACGAATCAATTCAGTCATCTGTTTTAGTATGGTCTTCTCATCACTTGCAAAAGTATGGCGGGTTCGCTCGCCGCTGCCCATGTCCTCAATTACCGCAGCAGCGCATAGGATGGTGTCGTGAGCTATTGAGGTCTCTAAATCAAAAGAGAATATTTTGAACGGTGCTGGAAAGGGCTCGCAATGAGATACGTCAGCCATTCCTAACTCGAGACAAAGATCTACTGGATGCTCACTTTCTCCTATTTTTCCATCTACGGATACGTGCATGGATAGGTCTCCGTCCAAGAAAAATCGATTGACAAACGGAATGTCGCCAGAAAGTATTGTCCACTTACCCTTCAATCCCTCTCTAAGACGGGGAACCATGAACGGCTGTGCAACGAATACCTTCCATACTGGCTTTTGTCCTAGATATGTCCATTTCATTTCTGGGCCAGTAATATCTGTGATTTCTTCGTAATCTTCTGGCAGAGGCGGGCTATTATCCGAATTTTCCCACCTACCGTTTGGAGTGATCTCAAACCATGGTCTGACACCGTGTACACGAAGTAAAACCGATTCGCCAGAACGTGCACGAGACCACAATTCCATGATTGTCGCATCGCCTTCAGAAACGTATCTTCCGGTGATTATCGCAACATCACCGGCCCAGCGCATAGTTTCTGGAATAGTCAGTAGGCCAACTACTTGTCGAAAGTACGTGTAAAGAGAAATTTCACACAATCATTGAATACCTCCGAGCGGTGGTCACTCTTGATGAGCGAAGCACCGGTCGATTGGGACTCTCTAACATTTTCAATGACCGAGACCGATTTCATGTACATTGCAAAGACTGCAATGGATGAACCATGGCAGCCTGGTGAAATGAGACCCTATGGAAACATATCGATTTCACCTGCTGCTGGAGTACTGAATTATGGACAAGGACTGTTCGAGGGTATGAAGGCATACAGAACGGCTGCTGGCAGAGTTGTTTTGTTCCGACCGGAAGAAAATGCCCGTCGTATGCAAAGAGGTGCTGACAGGCTAAAGATGCCACCTGTTCCTGAGTCGATTTTCATCGATGCAGTCGAACAGTGCGTTCAGCAAAATTCCCGCTGGATTCCACCGATGGGCAAAGGAGCGTTGTATGTGCGTCCTTTGCTAAATGGAAGCGGAGCAGTGTTGGGTGTAGCTCCAGCACCCGAATATTCATTCATGGTTTACGTAACACCTGTGGGGCCATATTTCAAAGGTGGAATGACGTGTATTAAGTTGCTAATTAGCGATGAATATCACAGAGCAGCTCCCGGTGGTTCGGGAGGAGTAAAAGCGATCGGAAACTATGCTCCGGGAATGATGCCTTCCAAGAAAGCAAAGGCAGCAGGTTATGCTGAAGTGATTTACCTGGATGCTGAAGAGCACAAGTACGTAGAAGAAGTAGGCGCTGCCAATTTCTTTTGCGTTAAAGACAACGTCCTCTACACGCCTGAACTTACTGGAACAATTCTCCCGGGAATCACTCGAGATTCAATCATCCAACTCGCAAGTCACATGGGTCACGAAGTTGTTGAGACGAAAGTTGAAGCTGAATTCGCTATGAACGCAGATGAGGCTTTTTGTTGTGGTACTGCAGCGGTTATTTCACCAATTGGTTCGATTACTCTAGGCGATAAAACTGCAACCTACGCAGATGGTTCAACCCCAGGAGATGTTACTCAGAAGTTGTACGACGCACTTACCAGTATACAGAATGAGACCAGTGATGACATATTTGGATGGGTTCATCCTGTCCCCGGGCTCTAAATCGCTTTTCCTAAGGTTAGCGTCTAAAATGACCCACGCAAAGCCCATCCAAAGGATAAGGTCTCGTAGAGCGCTAACGAGGTTATGCAATAAATCTCAAAATAAAAACTGGATAGTTTTTGAACCCCCTTTCTAGGATGGGGACATCATGCGTGGCAAAAAAGTGGTAATTTTGACAGGCGCTGGAATCAGCGCTGAATCTGGCGTAAGAACATTCAGAGATAACGATGGTTTGTGGGAAAACCACCGCATAGAAGACGTTGCAACCCCAGAGGCTTGGCGTGCTGACCCGCAACTGGTCTGGAAGTTTTACCAAGCACGCAGGAGGCAAATGAATGAAGTCGAGCCTAATCCTGCTCATGAAGCACTAGCAAAATTAGAATCAGAAATAGAAGATTTCACATTGATAACTCAAAATGTCGATGATTTACATGAAAGAGGTGGTAGTAATTCCGTGATTCACATGCACGGTAGACTGCAGACGCTTCGCTGTGAAACCTCTAAACAAATCGAGACCAGGATGTCAGATTCTGATTTGACTGATGATTACGTTTACTGTAATTGCTGCGCAGAACCATCTAGAATGCGTCCAGACATCGTTTGGTTTGGAGAAATGCCGATGCACATGGAAGAAATTTATTCGGCTGGAGAGTCATGTGATGTGTTCATTGTAGTAGGTAGTTCCGGTCACGTTTACCCTGCTGCTGGAATGGTGCATGTGGCGCGTTCAATCGGCGCTCATACAATTCTAGTCAATTATGAGATGCCTGCAAATGGTGAGGACTTCGACGAAGTACACCTTGGTAAGGCTGGAGAAATACTGCCCGAACTGGTAGAGAAATGGCTTGCGGAATAATCAGCGACGTCGTCTTTGTTTCTGACTACGCTGAGCTCTTGCTTGTGCAGCACGCGCTTTGTTTGCACCCTTCCTTTGGGAACGTGCTCGCTTGTCACCGACCTTTGGACCGCGCTTTTGCGCTTCTTTCTCATCGTTTCTTTGGTCCTTTTGCATTTGACGCCACTGACCGCCAATAAGTTGCATGATCTCCTCTTTGCTTCCAGCACCGATAGATTCCTTTGCGCCTTTCTTGGAAATCCAAAGTCTGCCTTCTTTAGCATGTGGTCGATTGGGATGGGAAACCCTCTCCTCGCGCTTGATTTTTCTAAGACCAAGGGCGCGAGATGCGATGAAAAGACCTTCCAAATCTGGTTTTAGGACGCTTGAATCTCTTGGAACACGCCTACCGCTCCTACGGCTAACCTTTGCATCGAAGTAGCCAGGCCAGACTGCGATTCGGTCTGGATTGTGGTCCATGTCAACCCCTCAGTGGGTGGTTGGCTTTGAACCCATTCAAAGAACAACGCCGTTTAGAACACCGTCGTGTCCTGGGCGTGAAGTGATCTTGACTTGTCCTTTGTTAGTATCAACGATTGCACCCTTGGTTAGGATGTTTCTTCGAGTGTAGTTTGGATTTGCATCGTTCTTTACTACGTTAGTAATAGTTGCAACTGAGGACTTTCCGTCCTTGCCGTTGACCGTGCACTTGTTTTCTGAAAGTACGCGCACTAGGGCGTTTCCACCGGTGGTACGGTAGATTTTTCTGCGAGGCTCGCCGATTAGTGCGAACTGCTTTTCAGATGAGATTTCGGTGCTGCGCTTTCCGCGTGCAGCAACGCGACGGCCACCTGTTGACTTGCGACGAGAAATTCCGTGCCACTGTGCCATGTTAATTGTCTCCAGCGGCTTGCCGACCAGCCGTTCATATTTGAATGGTATGC
>WTIA01000029.1 GCA_011522915.1 Methanobacteriota archaeon | reverse complement strand
CCTCAACAAATCTTCATCACAAATAACACAACCAGTGTTGTTCAAATTACTGGATTCCTAATCATCTTGTACGGTTTGTTTAGGCTCTTTTGGGGGCTGTTCGCTGATGATGAGGAATACTTCTTTGTCTTATTTATTGGAACAGCATTCGTTTTCAGTGGAATTCTATCTGTGCAGGGGTATCGAGTTGGACTGTATTTTGCCTTGATTACCTTAGTAATTTCAGGGTTGCTTTCACTCATCTATATTGACAAACAAGGCAGCTTCTTGTCAGTAGGACAAGGAACGGGTGAAGGATCGGTTGGTTTCTCATTATTCTGTTCAGGATTCTGTATGCTAATTGTGGCATTGCCATTACTTACTGCAGACCCTTCAAATTTCAGAGATGGCAACCCAAAATATCTCAGAACTATCCTCGATACAATGGATTGGTTCTCCCCAGTCCCGTTGTTTTGGGGAAGTGAAGATGACGTTGAAACTAAGATTGTCATCAACTGTAAACATTGCAATTCACCACTAAAGGTGCCAATTGAATACAAAGGGAAAGTAAAGTGCCCGTCATGTGAAGAAAGGTTCGAAGTCAAGTGATTTCAGGTATACCAAGTCACTGTGGCTCTTCTTCCATTCCCCTAATCTCATAATTTGATGGGAAAAGAGCGACTATCACTCCAGCTATCAAGAATCCGAGACCCATTCCGAATTCCTGTTGAACAAACAGGAATTCTAGGGCGAATACTACCAGTAGCAATCCTCCAATGTTTGATACCCAGACCAATGTCTTGAATGTAGAAAGCGAAACCCCTGTTGTATTTGCTCCCCTCTTTGGACCAAATTCTCCTCCGAATCTTTGTGCGCCTTCATGTTCTGGTTGTTTTGACATATTATCACCTATCAATCATCGTAATTGCATCTGTGGGACATGCAAGCACACACAATCGGCACCCTGTGCAAGCATCTCGAATTATTCTGGCCTTTCTATTGCTTGGAACTTGCAAAAGTGGGGATGCCATATCCTTGAAGTAAAGTTCTATTGCATCATCATCACATACTATAGTACACTGATCACAACCAATG
Organism: Methanobacteriota archaeon; assembly: GCA_011522915.1. GTDB lineage: Archaea > Thermoplasmatota > Poseidoniia > Poseidoniales > Poseidoniaceae > MGIIa-K1. The sequence goes on along the minus strand of WTIA01000029.1, from coordinate 5,795 downwards.
CACAAATTTTCAGTTACCCAAGCAACAGTTCCATCCCCTCCTTTGATGGTCGCTCTTCGCTCACCTTTTTGTCTGGCAAGGGAGATTGCAATGCGCTCAGCCTCTGCTTCGCGCCGCTTTGTCAAATCATCACGGGAGGTCATCCATTCACCTCCAAACGGTGATTACTTTCAAACCTCTGTACTGAAACATTCACCAATAAATCTCCAAGACAATAAAATGCGCCAACTAATAATGGAGGATTCCAAGCGGTAAGTCCAGTCCATGGAACCTCATTTGCCCATGTCCAATTTGTGAGGTATGTCCCCCACAATTCCATCAGGAGAGCAGCCCAAGCCATTGTTGCATAGAGTGCTGGTTGAGGACCCCACTTAGTGAAAACTAGAACCAACACTAGCAAAAATACTGCAGAAGTATCTCCGCCAGTCCACACCCCGTAAGCGACTAAAGGCACAAACGGCAACAAACTCAGCATCGCTTTATCTGCCGCAAGATATTGACTTAATCTTCGGCCTGCATCGAATAAGAACCAGTGGCCAACAGGTACGAATAGAGGCATTAATCCACGTTGATATTCGTAAATTAACCAAACCTCTGAGAAAAACAATTCCATTGGAGTAGCGAATGCTAACACAGTCAACATCTCAATTCTCTCTTTCCTTTCTGCTTCATTGAATAGCCATGCAAATAATCCAAGGCACCATATATTCACCGGCCACTCAGCATACTCAGCACTAACATACAATCCTACCACGATTGTAAGCGCATATACTGTAACCCTGTTCATAGAATCACCACTATTGCAGTTCTATAGAGACGCCTTCAGAACGCATAACTTCGATAATCAATTCAATAACCTCGCTCGGTAAATCTTCAGGAGCGTAAACTCCCCAATCCAACATATCTGGTCTATCTAACCAAGCGATGACGCAACTAGCCGTGACTAATCCGGTTGTTCTTGCCATGCTAGTATCTCCGTCTTTTCCTTCGTCTTCTACAACCCAAGTTTTCGAATTTTCACCAGATTTGACATGAACTTCCATCCACGTGAATTCTTTTCTCGTGTTGTCCATTTTCCACTGGTCGACGAGATCTTCTGCATCTAGGTTAGTCTGCTGGTATTTTTGGATATGACCGGGCCATCTAACGGTATATTCACCCATATTTCTGGCTGGAATTTTGAGCAAACTGCGTAAGCCATCTGTAAGAAATGCTTCCATACCTCGACCGTTTGCATTGATTGAGTGTAATTCACTCATTGCAGGAACTACTACTTCCCTTTCATCGACAATAATTCTTGCTGGCCTTGTATATTCTGCGATTACATCATGTGGTGAAAATGGGGCCATGTATGACCAGTTTCCATCCGGTTCAATCGGATTACCTCCTACCTTGATTGTCACTTCATCCAACTTGCCAAATTCCCGGACCGCCAAGGATACCAGCATGTTTGATAGCCCAGGTGCAATTCCTACATCCCATAATATCGAACTTTTCACGCCATTCAAGGTATCGGGTGTTGATTCACTAAAAGATAAATCTACTATTTTCTTCCCAGAGTCTTTGAGTTTCGTCGTCATTTTATGACCCAAAGAACCAGGTAGCATGTTTACGATTATGTCAGCTTCTTCGTGGTTGGCAGAGATAGCATCTTGATGATGAAAATTAGCATTAGTCTCTCTTTTTAAGATATCAAATAAGTGAACATCAAAGCCTGTCCTTACCAACCGTTCTGTTACGAACGAACCAACTAGGCCGCCACCTAAGCAATGAATTCGCAAATCAACCCTCCAATTGCTTTTCGGATTCTGCACCCATTGCAAGCATGGATAATTCTGCAACAAGAGCATGCCAACCATGTGCATGTTCTCCGTACAGAGGGCCAACCTCACTGTAAGGCTTAAACTCAGCAGAAGGGGAATTCAGATTTTCCATTTCCCCTTTCTTTGAGTTTATTCGATAAAACCATGATGCTGCTTCTCCGTCCACGAGATAAACAACCGGCTCTACTGGTGCGTTTTCTATTGTTTTTATTGCGGTTGGAACTCCTTCTTGTATCAGGAAATTCTCAACGTCAACTCCTCCTTTAGAATACATTAATTTCTTGAATTTTCGATTTGACAAATTTAGTAATTGGTCGCCACTAGTCACTGCCATTATTCCTAAGCCATAGGTACCTCTATCGTTCTTGATGAAAGCAACTGGCTCTTGGTCGATTCCAAGCGATTCGTATTTTGCGACTATCTTCGCAAGAAATTCATCAACTTCAGCAGCCAACATTTGGCGACAAGACTCTTTCTCCAAACATTTGTCTTGCGAAACAAACCAAGACGACATTAGGTGCCACGGGTCTATATCCAAAAGTTCTGCAATCTCATTGACATATTCTTCTAAGCATTCATAGTGCTCACTTTTTCTTCTTCGCTGCCAACCCATGTGTGGCGGAGGTGATACTTGGTGGGCACCTAATCCACCAACCATGCCTTCAGTCAAATCATTATTCAATAGTACAAGACATGGTTTTTCACCTTCTACTAACAATTTATTATCTACCAATTCCACTGAATTTAGTTTTAGAGGCCCAGTTATGCCATCTAGTGAACCAAGGCCTTCTAATTCTGGAGAACCAACTGTGCACTTGAATTCTGCAAGCTCAATCAATCTCTTGATCGTTGCAACATTTTCAACGTAACCGGGATTCCTAGTGTGGGATTCGGGATAAAGATGCACCCAAGTGCACCCTTGATGCTTTCTGTTGATGTGATTTTTCAACAACGCAGCAAGGTGAGGTTCGTCTTCCTTTGAAATATTATTGAATCCAGCAGGAAAGTGATTTGCGTCAACTACAGCAACCTTCCAACCAGCATCTCGAATGTCAACGCTACCGTAAATTGGAAGTGGAACTTCACTCCGTTTTTTGGACATCCAATCACTGATTAACTCTCTATTTTCTTCTAGTTTTTTGGTTAAATCATGAACAAATGTCATCCTATCACCTCATCAAGTAGAGTTGCTGCATCCCCGTTTCGGCGGTTTCTTCCGGCGTCTAAAATATGCATTGCTTCAAACAATCCCAAGCCGATTGCAATATCCGGTTGTTTGAGTAGAGCCTTTTCCATTGAAGGATGGCGAGCAGCGATGTCTACTACACGGGAATCTAACTCCGACAATACTGCATCAATCATACGAGGCGAAGTGGCTCTTCCGGCTGGTAATTTCGGCCTTCTCACTATTTCAGACGGCAGATCCGTCAAATCAGCTGCTTTCCTCAAAGCCGCTTTTTCTTCCATGCTAGGGGGAAGTCTCCAATCAATTGGTAATTTGTTCGAAGCATCTCTGTGTCTAAAGCCTAAAAATGGTACTCTAACTTCCAAACCGTGTGCCATCGAATGTCTGTCTACTAAACGCAATTGGAAATTAGATAATTGGCCGTGATCCAATTCAAATTGCAAAAAATCTTGCAAACTATCGCAGTGAGCAGCAGGAGTATGATTTTTTGACCACCACTCATCACCTGAAAGGTTGCTAAGGTCGCAATTCAAATCATCCAATCGTGATTGAATTTCTGTAGCATGTGAACCTAAATCGCGATATCTGGGATATCCTGCATGCAATTCATCAGCCCCTTGCCCGCACAATCCAACCGTAACCGATTCAGCCATCTTGGCAAATAAAGGTTGGAAAAATAATACCGTGAGGTCAAGGTCTTCACCATGCCAAGCCAAATCCGGAAGCCTAGAGTTGAACGAATCTTCTTCCAGTATGTATTGATGATGTTTCAAATCAAGACTAGAGGCAACTAATTCTGCAGCCTGCCAATCTGGATTATCCTCACTTTCAGCAACTGTCCAGCATGCGGGAACCGGTTGTTCTGCTCTCTGAGCGGCCTCTCGAGCAACCGCACAAACAAGGCTAGAATCTAATCCTCCAGAAAGAACAATGCCAACCGGGACATCTGCCATCAGCCTATCTTTGACACTCTCTACAAATGTCTCGAGTAAACCCTCAGGGTCATCCCAAGAATTAGCCGGTGCAACGACTTGTTTCTCAAATGTTGAGATGCTTGTCATTACCGGTTTACCGGATCTCATCTCCCAAACCTCAACGGTACCAGGGCGCACTTGATGAACATCACGGAACAGTGTCGTTCCGTCCAAAGGATACTCCCAGGCAATCCTAGCCCTCATTGCTAAGTCATCAATTGCTGGAATATATTCCTCATGCCCTCTCAATGCTTTTGCTTCTGATGCAAATAAGAGTGAATCGTTGACTATAGTTCTCATCAACGGTTTAATTCCCATTGAGTCTCTTGCCAAAATTAGTTGTTCATTAGCCCAAATTGCAAAAGCGAACATTCCATCTAATTTGGATATCCATTCTGCATGTTGTGATGCATTTCCCTTACCTCTGTAAAGTGATAATACAATCTCACTATCTCCATTGGTTGTATATTGATACGAATTGTCCTTTAGATCGAGATGGTTGTAAAATTCTCCATTGACAACCGCTACCTTTCCTGGTCCATACAGAGGTTGAGGGGAACCTTGCAGGTCTAGGATTGCAAGCCTTGTGTGAGCTAATCCGCAATTATCGTCGGAAAAAATTCCGTCTCCATCTGGACCGCGATGTTTCATCAATCGATTCATGCGTGATAATACCGCTTGGTCTGGTTCACCAAGCATGCCTCCTATACCACACATAATATGGCCTATACATTTTCATTCATGATACCTTGCTTTGGCTCGATTCACCAAAGTGGGTATACAAACATAGTGACAATTAACAAAACAAAGGATAGCAGAAATGTCACGAGATAGGTGCTCTGAGGAGGGTCGGTTGGCGGTGCTTCGTCGCTCATGTTGGCTCACCTATTATTGGGCGATACTAGCAGCCATTTCAACATAATGGTCTAAAGCCAAGGTAGTACCATTATTACTGCAGCCAAGGGTATTAGCAACATTGTAGCATTGTCATCAATCCATCTCAGCCTAGGCCATTCTGCTGCAACACAAATTGGCGCCAATAATACACCCAACCAAAGAGGAGTGCTAAGTTGGTTCCAGCAAATTATCCAAATTGCCAATAAGAATAGTGAACCAGACAAGAATACTGCTCTCGGCTCGTATCCTTTCCTCCTTACCTCACCCAAAAACGGGTCACCCAATGACAAAGAAAGTATCAGAGGCCAAACCAACTCCGGATATTCTGACAATGTCAAAAATGTCAATCCTACAGCAAGACCACCCCATGCTAGAGCACTCACTTGCTTAGATTCATAATCCCGCTGCCCGAAAATGGTGATGCCAAGTTTCAGTCGAACCGCTTCACTAAAAGCAATTCCAAGTGTCAAAAAGGATACTAGTTGTAACTCAGTAATAGAAGCCATTTCCGATAAATCATCTGCATATTCATAGTAGATGAATGGAATTATTGACATTCCGATGTGAAAGGCTCTACGGAAAAGATGACCGTACATTCCTCCAACTGAGTGGTCAACTGGGTCAGTTAACTCAACTTGTTCGCTCATTAAGTGCCCTCAGAGCATCTTCGAGTGCTAACCCTTCTTCACACATGCGGTCCAAAACATCCTCGAAAAGGGGATTTGAGGTGAGGATATTCTCGTGCGCCATTAGTAGTTGCTGCCTACTTCTCGCACGTTTTGATGACGTTCTTTCCTCCAACCGAGTAATTATTGTAGATAATTCGTCCAAACCTTCGCCTGTAATTGTACTTGTTTTGATAATAGGAGGTGCATCTTCGGTAAGTCCAAGCGAAACTGCAAGGTCATTTACTAC
>WTIA01000069.1:2787-24306 GCA_011522915.1 Methanobacteriota archaeon | reverse complement strand
GCCCAGAATCAATGGTCCCTACCAAGTGAGCATACGAATGGCTTACGTCACAGCGCAGGTTCTCTCGCAGCAGCTCACGCAGGGCTGAACACTGATGGTTCACAGTTCTACATCGTCCCAACCGGATCTGAACCTTGTTGGTTGGACGGAGATCAAGAATCCGATGGAACAGGTGGCTGTCGAGAAGTCGCAAACAAGAATTGTGCATCGGCATCTTGTCACACCGTATACGGTACTGTAACCGATGGCCAAGAACACGTAGATGCAATCTCTGTTGTAGACACCGGTCAAAACGACAAGCCAGTCAATGACGTAACAATCGTTTCTGTGACAATCACAGATGACGGAATCAAGGAAAGCGCGCCTTGGTACCAATTTTGGTGATTAAGCCATCAAAAGGCATGTTGATATGATTGGGTGTATCGCAACACATACATGAGCGAATCAGACCCATTTTCCTCGAAGAAAGATTTCCCCCTCGGCGGGCATTATCATTCACTAGATTCATTGGATGCATCCGGTCTGAATACCTCGAGTTTGCCTTACTCGATTAGGGTATTACTAGAGGGGGCACTCAGGAACTGTGACGGATTCTTGATTACTGAGCAAGATGTCCGAAATATCGCTAACTGGACTGCAGATGGTGAAAGGGGAGAAATTCCATTCCGCCCGTCAAGAGTAATACTTCAGGATTTCACAGGAGTACCTGCTGTAGTTGACCTTGCTGCCCTCAGAGATGCTATGGTGGAAATGGGAGGTAATCCGGAAAAGGTCAACCCTCAGGTTCCTGTAGATTTGGTAATTGACCACTCTGTCCAAGTCGATGTTTCTGGTGCAAATCCCGAAGCCCTTGACCTAAACCTAGATATCGAATATCACAGAAATATGGAAAGATACACCTTCCTGAAATGGGGTCAACAATCATTAGAAAATTTCAGGGCTGTACCACCGTCAAGAGGTATCGTTCATCAGGTTAATCTTGAATGGATTGCTACGGTTGCTCGCCAAGAAAATGGAGTATGGTTGCCTGATTCTTTGGTAGGAACAGACTCCCACACCACCATGATCAACGGACTTGGTGTCCTAGGATGGGGTGTAGGTGGAATAGAGGCTGAAGCTGTAATGCTCGGCCAGCCGATTTACATGCTCTCTCCAGATGTGGTTGGTTTCCGCCTAACCGGTTCTCTAAATGCTGGTGTGACAGCAACAGACATGACCCTTAGAATTGTTGAAATGCTTCGTGAGCACGGAGTTGTTGGCAAATTCGTGGAATTCTTTGGCCAGGGTATGGCCGCACTATCGCTTCCAGACCGTGCTACGATAGCAAATATGGCACCAGAATATGGCGCAACATGTGGTTTCTTCCCGGTTGACGATAACACACTATCTTACATGAGACTCTCTGGCAGAAATGAAGAGGATATCGCAGGAGTTGAAGCCTACTGTAAGGCGCAAGGCCTGTGGTATGATTCAAGCGCTCCAGAAAAGAGTTACACTGCGCTTCTTGAATTGGATTTGTCCACGGTTGAACCGGCACTAGCAGGTCCAAAGCGCCCTCAAGATAGAGTCGATTTGTCAAACATGGCATCTCACTTCGAAGAGTCGCTAACCCATGAACTTGGACATCAAGGGCATGGCTTATCAGAGGATGATTTGTCGAAATCCTCTCTGGTTGGAGATGATTACGACCTAAATCATGGCGATGTTGTAATCGCTGCAATTACCTCGTGTACTAACACATCTAACCCTGGTGTGATGCTTGCAGCGGGCCTTTTAGCAAGAAATGCAAGAAAGCGTGGCCTAATGGTAAAACCTTGGGTCAAAACCTCATTAGCTCCAGGATCTAGGGTCGTAACCGAATACTACGAAGCAAATGGTCTTGATGAGGACTTAGCAGCACTTGGATTCAACAACGTTGGATATGGCTGCACCACCTGCATTGGAAATTCAGGTCCATTGGATCCAGATATTGAGGCTGCAATAGACGAGTCCAATTTGATCGTAGGTTCCGTAATATCTGGCAACCGTAACTTCGAAGGAAGAGTCCATCAAAAGGTCAAAGCATCATATCTAGCAAGTCCTCCATTGGTTGTTGCGTATGCAATAGCAGGAAGCCTGAATATCGATCTGACAACAGAACCAATTGGTTTCGATAGAGTAGGAGAGCCCGTTATGTTGTCTGATGTTTGGCCATCGGACGAACAATTGAATGAAGCGATGGCAAAAATCACGCCTGAAATGTTCCGCGAAAGATATGCAACAGTAATGCAAGAGCCACGTTGGGATTCCATTCCCAGCGAAGCCTCCCCGCTCTATCCATGGCAAGAGGATTCTACCTACATCCGACTACCATCATTCTTCCAAGGATTATCCAAAGAGTCTAATCCGATTGAATCTATACAAGGAGCGAAGGTACTTCTCAAACTTGGAGATTCAATTACCACCGATCACATCTCACCAGCAGGCGCATTCCCAGCGGATGGACCTGCAGGAAAGTGGTTGACTGAGAGAGGTGTTCAGCAAGGTGACTTCAATTCCTTTGGTAGCAGAAGAGGTAACCACGAAATTATGATGCGAGGAACGTTTGCAAACGTCAGGGTTCGCAATCAAATGGCTCCTGGTACAGAAGGCGGTTTTGCTCTAAATCACAAAACCGGAGAGGTATCCTCAGTCTTTGAAGCAGCAATGGATAACGATGGCCCCATGGTAGTTCTTGCGGGCTCTCAGTATGGAACTGGAAGTAGCAGAGATTGGGCGGCTAAAGGTACGTACTTGCTAGGCGTAAAAGCCGTGATTGCAACATCATTTGAGAGAATCCACAGGTCTAATCTAGTTGGCATGGGAGTCCTTCCTTTAACATTCAAAGAAGGCCAAGATGCAGATTCAATCGGTCTTGATGGCACAGAATCTTTTGACATACCAGTAACGGATGAGGTTCAAGCTCTTCAGGAATTGACAGTCACAGCAAATAAGTCGGACGGCACATCAATCGATTTCACCGTCGACGTTCGCCTTGACACTCCTGTCGAGGTCGATTACTACCGAAATGGTGGAATTTTGCATACTGTATTGAGAAATCTAGCCCAATAACCGGTGGATTGATGTCCCCCTCCTGTTAGGGGTGCCTATGCAGGAGTTGAGAGGATACATTCGTTATCGATTCCGCAGCGATGATGACGATGTCGATGTCTTGCTTGAGGGCGAAGCAGACTGGGTACGAAGCATTGTCTCAGAACTGGGCCTGAGTAAAGTGGGCTGGGCCATGCCCATGGCGGTTGACAGCACCTCACTTTCTAATTCGGGTTTTGCTAGCGAAATATCTCTAGTAGATGAAAAACCGAAAGACATGGGGCCTGAGCCTGATCCATCAAGAATTCCGGTAATTAGAAGACCGATTGGCGAGTTAAATTTAGCAGCAAAATTGGTTGAAGTTGGACTAGAGAGGCCTCAGCGTCCAACGCCGGATGAATTGCGAGAACAATTGCAAGGAATCGAAGAACCTCATCCTGCACAAGGGCCCATGGTTAAAGACCCGATGGCAGAATCTTGGCTCAAGGAACTTCTAAGAATTGCTGTAAGAACTCACGGGGTCACTGCTATTACCACTGAAACAATTGCGCTTGCAGCAAGCGACTTTTTGGGAGATAGAGAGGGTCTTGAACTCGAGTTATTCCTAGAGGGAATGTTCAGAGCTGGCAAACTAGTCAAAGTACACGGTGGAGACAACACAGGATGGGGTCCATCTCCTGCTTGGTTGGCGTCAGGATTGTGATTTAATCGATAATTATTCACTTTTGTCAAAAACAGGGTGCTGGGAGGCATTTTGTGAATTCATAATTAGACATCATTCCAAAGGAATTAAAGTGGTAGTTAGAGTCCGAACAAACGAGTGATGAATATGCTTTGGAAGAGTATGAATGAAGATGGACGCGGAAGAGCGTTATTCTTAGTTTTAGTAATGTTACTTTCAACAACCGCAGCAAACCTTGTGTCGGCTTCGACCTCAAGGACCTATACAACCGATACAGACCCCGTTGACGTTGCACTAGGAGACTTCGATTGCGACGGAGATTTGGACATAGTAACAGCAAACGATCGCAGTACCAAGATTTCGGTTTTGTGGAATGAAAATGGTCATTTCCAAGACAGAACCGATATCTGGACATCCGCAAATCCTAATCAGGATGCTGATTTTGAAGATCATTCCAATACTCAGCAAGTAGAAGTTGGTGAATTTACAGGCGACAGTGCAATTGACATAGTTATCTATGCAAGAAACAGACCTCTGCGCCAAGACGCAACCGGTGCTATCGTTGTCGATAAGCCAGGTAACGTAACAGTTATCGAAAATGGCGGATGCAACGAGAGAACATTCTCCATCGGAGAGCAATTCGATGTAGTTTGGATGTGGGACCTCGCAGTAGCAGACCTTGACGGAGACGGCAACGATGACATCGTCACTCTGGAGTTGCTTGCCGACTTGAAAAATCAGCGGGTTGTTACATACATGGGTCCAATCACATCCACAACCCCAACTACCAATATTCTCAGTTTGGGTGACTCAACTCAGAACGCTTACAGAGAACTCGAACTTGGAGATTGGGGAGAGTCAAGCCAAGGTATCGTCGACCCGTGTGACGACGTTGACCTGTGGCTGATTAGGGCAGAGGGTGTAGACTATCTAACCGGTCAAGCCACTCAACCCGGTGCTTCTGATAACGTTACTATTGTAGAATTTGATTGTACACAGAATACTTTCGGAGCAGCTCTTGCTTGGAATCAAAATGGTGGCACTATCGTCAGTACCCAGCAAGCATTCCACGTTCACAAACTCGGTCCCGATTTTGGTGGATTCGATATTGGGGACATGGACGATGACGGAATTATTGATGTTGTAGCAATTAATGATGCCAACACAGAAAACGTCAGTTATGCAACCATCACACAATCAACTCACACCTTTAGCCAAACCAAGACTGTTTACTTTGGACCATACATCGCATGGGAAGTCACAGTTGCTGAATTGAACGGCGATGGTGAACCAGATTTCGTCCACGCAGCGAAGTTCAAACAATCAAATTCAACTTCGTCTACCGGTGATACAACTTCCACTTATTACCTAAATCTACCAACAAGCGTACAAGTTACTCTGTCTAATGGTGGAGGCGGACACATGAATCCGCTGGAATACTTTGGGGCAATGAGGCCAACAACCGTTGCAGTAGGACAAGTAATTGGAGGTTCAAACAGCGCTCCTGACCTAATTGTAGGTCATGGTGCATACGATCAGTTCACTTACGATGATAACTTTGGTTGGGACGGTTCATACGACAGAATCGTCGTAATCGAAATGGACAACAAGGACTTGGCAGTTTCAAGCATTGACATAAGTCCAACAGATGCTTACGTCGGTGCCCTTGGTGAAGGAACTCGTGAAGTGGAAGTTACAGTAACCAACACTGGAATGGATATCCTAAACGGACAAGCGACTCTCGATGTAGAAATCAAGGAAGTTGACGAAGCCGCATCAAGCAACGTCACAGTTTACGCAATGGATTGGGATAATCCTGAGGATAGAAGTGGCTGTGGTGTAGGTTGTACTTGGACAACTGAAGCGTACTATGGTGATGCTCACTGGCACGAAGAGGTAGCAGCAAACAGTTCGGTTGGACACACATCCGGAAATAATGCTGCATCACAATCAGCCAACGCAAACAACCCTACCGATTTCATGTGGTCTGGTGTAATGAAAACAAACTCCAGTGGAGACACTTGGTCTGGATACGAACCTAACTGGGATGAGGGTCTAGTTCTCAATGACATCGACCTAACTGGTGCTGATAGAGCATGGATGAGCATCGAGGTATTCCGACACCTCGGACTGGCCGACCTATACACCCAAGACCAGAACGGTTTCGTCCTAGCAGAAGTATGGGATGACGCTGCAATGATTGAAGTATTCTCTGAGGATGTAGGATGGGTCCTAATCAACTGTCCTACAACAGCGTACTTCGCCGGCCAGTGTGCATCTGGAAGTTCCTACTGGGGTGGATACGACAACGGTAGAGTAGAAAGCGAATTGAATACTGGATTGGACGCAGCCATTTACCGATATGGTGGCGCAATTCCAGGTACTCAATACGGATGGGGTAACTTCACTGAGGATGGCCTAGGTGCGTTTGAACTATCTCAGTTCGCAGGCGAAACAATCGACATTAGATTCCGCTTTAAGTCAGGATGGGAAGGCTCTTTGGGTGCCAACGAGTCAACATGGAGTGGTCGTGACGGATTCGCAATCGACAACATCACAATTTGGAAGCAGAATACTGCCTTCACATCCAATGTTCAGAATCAACAATCAACGATTACAATGAACAACTTGGCTCCAAACGAGGATTACACTACTGCGATATCCGCAGATTTCACCAACGGTACAACCTATAGAATCTCAGCGGTTCTAAACTACGGTCAAGATGAACAGCCTGCTAATGATGAAATCGTTGGCTATGTTACTGCTTTCAACCTCTTCGATCCAAGTGTTGAAGGCGTTAAAGATTTCAAGCCAGGTGGATTGTATGCGGAAGGAAATTTCCCGATTAATGTCAAGGTTGAACACCTCGGAAATACCAATGTAACTTTCGACGTAGAAGCAACCGTATTCAGTGCCCTACCAACTGATGTTTACTGTGGCTCTCCACTGGTTGTTTGTGAAGAAGGATTTGAAGGTGGATCCTCTGGATTTAGATATACCGATGACGGAAACGCAAACGGCGGTATCCTAGATGACTCTACTTGTCCAGAGCAAGTGTTCGGCTCCAATGCATATTGGTTCGGACACCCATGTGATACTCCAAACAGCTATGGTAGCGTTTGGGAGAATGAAACTTTGACGATTCCTGACATCGACCTGACCAGTATGAGCGGAGATTATGTCGCTCTAAACTTCGAATACTTCGCTGAAACATGGTTCGATATCCAACAATCTGGACAGACAACAGATGTCAATGATTACGCAGCGATAACTGCAGATTGGACAAAGAATGGTAACGACTACGAAGGACTGATTTACGGTCAGTGGAACGATTACAATGAAGATGGATTCTGTATTGTCGACGAAAATGACGACGGATTCATTGACGCTGAAAACGAAACTACCTTGGATAATACTGAAATTGAGTACATTGGAGACCCTGTCAACGTTAACGGTGGTTCTGGAAACTACAATGTATTTTACAACACGGATGGATTGGTGCAAAGTAGAAGTATCGACTTAACTCACCTGTATGTATTCAATACAACCTCACCAGACTCCAATCTTTGGACAGATGAGTGTATCAGTCTTGCCGGTTCAGTAGTGGACATCAACTTTGAATTCCGCTCAAACGATGACATACACAACGGACAGAACGATGGAGTACGTGGTGTCGCATTCGACAACATTTCACTACAAGAGTTCTCTTTCACGCAGGATGCGGTTTACAGCACTTCTGTAATTGACCTTGACGCTGAAGAAAACAGAACAATCACTGTATCAAATCACGACTTTGTTTCTGGCGTTTACATGATTGAAGTCGAGTCGATATTTGATAACTCGACACAAGGAACTCCTTGGTTCGGATATGAAGAAATCTCGGTTGCAAACAACGTTGGTAGGGTTATATTCTCTGTGGAGAGTGTCGATATTACTCTCGGAAAGCCAGACCAGTTGTCCTGTTTGTCTGACGTAGTTCTAGACTGTATCCTACCGATAGATAACGTCACAGAACACGATTGGTCTCTATCTGCGACCAATGGAGTACTTCAAGGAGATTACACCTTCCACATGACTGTTGTTGACATGGATAGTGGAAGCCAAGTCCACACCACAACAGCAGGACCAAGTTTAACACTAGGGCCGCATGAGAGAACTACCGTATCATTCACTCCATGGAATGGATGGCAAGATGGACACAAGTACAACATCAGTTATCATGCAACTCTGCCAGATGGTAGTACCTCTGGAAACGAGAGATATTTCCATGCAGGATTTGCATACGATGTTGATGTCGCAATTCTATCGGGAGATTCCGCTAGAGTCACAGCAATCAAGGAAGATCTAGTTATCTTAGGTATGACATACACACAGTTCGACATAAACGATTGGAATGAGTATCTAGACCTCGGTTGGCTTGTTCACTATGATAAGGTGATAATGCCTCAGCAAGATGTCAATACCGCAAAGCCAAATGATGAAGGCGGTAAGGGATACTACGAACTAATTGGTTCATCCTCTCGCCAGAGCGCTTTGAAGAATTTCATGTCAGCAGGTGGTACTGTGCAGGTACACCTTTCCAGCGCTACCGACTACTACGAGTATTCCTCTTCAACAGGTGAGAGTTTGCTGCCGTTTGACATGCAAATTCAGCCAAGAAACACACCTGAGACAAGGATTACTTACAGCAACATGGAAGTCGCAGATCCATATCATCCAATATTAGATGGTGTTGACCTAGCAGCATTCCAGGGATTCGATCAATTCGGTACAGTTACAGAAGCGATTATCAACACCAAGAGTGCATCTTCAACAGCTATTCCACGTGCTTGTGGTGGCTATTCTGAAGAAGGCGGTTCTTTCCAAAGATTGATTCAATCCCAAGCGGATTCCCAAGACACTGTACTTGGTGTCTGCAGTTACGTTGATGGTGGACTGATTGTAACTACAATCGACGTAGAGGGTGTATCCGACAGAGCGGACAGTTCAACATTCCCACTGTTGGGTAACATGTTGAATTACCACGTCTCTCCTTATCCTGAAGGATTTGGAACACTAGGAAATGGATTGGACTTAACCATCAACGGAGAAGTACCATCCTTCGACCCATCAACTGGAGGATATGCATATCACTACATGAAGAGTAACTCTGAGGTAACATTTGGCTACCAAACCACTTCCTCAGAGGTATTGAACACCGATTGGGTAATGAGTGGTCCAACAGACTGGTCAGGCGCATCCATGGCAAGTGGTACAGACCACACTGACATGGCAAACCCAATGGTTGAATTCTGTAAGGTTGACCTGTCCTCAGCGACTGGATGTTTGCAAGGAGCAACATGGGAGATTACATTGTATCTTCACGATGAAGAAGGCCATTCTAGAACAATCTCGGTAACTGTGCAAACAGATGACACAAGAGCGGACGAATACAGACCTGAAGCAGATGTTGAAATCGATATGCGTACTGAATATGAAGACCAAATCGAAGACCAGGGAATCAAGACTGTGTCTGGAGTAGATTGGCCTCAGAAGAGAATCCATTTGGACAGCACAGGGTCTCTTACCGTGCACTTCGATGCAGGTAACTCATCCGATGCAGATGCCTTGACAGGTAACGGAATAGAGTCCTATGAATGGACAGTTCTCTTCGACAAGCCATACGATGAAGACAACTACAAACTTGAAGGACACACTTTCATCACACCATCATCAAGTGATGGTAAGTGGGCCTACACGTTTAGCAATGAAACCGTAGATCCAAGTGGACAGACAGAGTCTCTAATTCGTATTGAGTTAGTTGTATTCGACCAAGCTGGAAAGAGTTCTGACAAGTACAAGATGTACTTCTCTGTAGTTCCTGAAGGATTCGGTGACGCTGAACCTACTATCCAGATAGACCTCTCAATGAACGGTACAAAGGTCGACAGTGACACAATCACACTGAGTGGAACAATCCTCGACGGTGCAGAACAAGGCGACGTTTACGTTGAAGCAGCCCTGGAAGATACAACATTCGACCAAACTGCAGTTGCAAAGTACACACTTCAACTCGAAGGAAAGTGGGCTAAGTCTGAAGCACTTGGAGACCAAGATGACTTTGAACTAACACTAAGCATCGATGATCTATTCGACAACGAAACTAAATCGAAGCGTGTTTACTTGAAGATTTACGAAGGAGACGACAAGCGTTGGCCTATCATTTACTGGATTGAAATTACTCTTCCAGCATGTCAGGGTCTAGAAGTTCCTGTGGAAGTTCTTGACGCCGAGCCAGATGCTTATTGGATTTGGAATGCTGAGAGTGGCGCTTGTGAATGGTCTGGAGAATACACTGACAGTGACAATGATGGAATCCCTGACAAGGCACCAGTCACCGACGAAGCAAAGGGAGAGGAAGACAACCTTATGCTATACCTCGGCGGTGGAATCGGCCTAGCATTACTAGTGATATTATCGCTATTCTTCGTCCTAAAAGGCGGTAAGGAAGGAGATATCATCGACTCAGAGATGGGCGGGGACTTCGGTGCAACAGCAGTAGGATATGCAGGCGTTGCTCAAATGGATCCAATGGAGCAATATGTACAGCAACTAATTGCTCAAGGATACCCAGAGGAAACTGCTCGGGCCTATGCGCAACAGTATGCTGCTCATTTCCAGCAGCAACAACAGTAGCGAACTTGAATCACACAATTCGCCCCTATTAAACGGGGTGAATTGTGTGACCGATTGACCTATGAGGTATGCTCACTCGCCGGTGTCCATGGACAAGGGTGAGTTGTATACCGTTGCTGATTTGAGTCTCGCGGACGAGGGAGCATTGCGAGTTGATTGGGCTCGATCCAGAATGCCAGTATTAGCTGCTTTGCGTGCTCAGGCTGAGAAGGACAAACCCCTTGCTGGAATGAGGGTTGCAGGATGTCTCCACGTAACCAAGGAAACAGCAGTACTCATTGAAACAATCAAAGCAGCAGGTGCAGACTTGTCTTGGTCAGGTTGCAACCCTCTATCAACACAGGACGATGTTGCGGCTTGGCTTGCAAGAGAGGGATACTCGGTCCACGCTTGGCATGGCCAGTCGGTGGAAGACTTCTATTGGTGCATCGATAAAACTCTGGAGTTTAATCCGACACTAACCTTGGACGATGGCGCAGATCTAATCGTACGTGTCCACGGTGAAAAATCTGAATATGCAGCCGGTGTTATTGGTGGAACTGAAGAGACTACAACCGGCGTCCATCGGCTGAGAGCAATGGCCGCTGCAGGCGATTTGAAGTATCCAGTAATCGCAGTTAACGATGCGGTTACAAAGTGGGATTTCGACAATGTATACGGAACTGGACAATCCACAATCGACGGAATAATTCGCTCTACTAGTGTCTTAATCGCTGGCAAAACATTCGTTGTTGCCGGGTATGGCCATTGTGGAAAAGGTGTAGCAATGCGTGCACGTGGTATGGGCGCCAATGTCATCATCACCGAGGTTGACCCGCTTCCAGGTCTGAGAGCGGTAATGGATGGTTTCCGTTTAATGAAAATGGATGAAGCAGCGTCATTAGGGGATATTTTCTGTACCGCAACAGGAATGAAGGATGTAATCGTTGGACGACACATAGATGTCATGAAGGAAGGTGCAATAATTTCTAACACTGGCCACTATGATTGTGAAATCAATATCGACGACCTATCTGAGAGGTCTTCATCAGTGCGAACAATTCGTGCTGAAAATCAAGAATACACTCTGAAAGATGGCAGAAAGATACACCTCCTCGCAGAAGGACGTCTAGTCAACCTAGCTGCAGCTGAAGGTCATCCTTCCGAAGTTATGGACATGAGTTTTGCAAACCAATTCCTCTCCTTGTGCAGACTTGCAGCCGAAGGTAGAGATATGGAGACTCAGGTCTATGATATCACATTGAAGCAAGACATGGAACTTGCTACAACAAAATTGTCGACTCTAGGATTTTCAATAGACGAATTGACACCAGAACAGATTGCTTACTCAACTGATTATACAGCAGGCACGTGATTATTCTTCTTCATAGGAAGATAAGTCTGAATCTTCATCGCCGTCTTCGATATATCCAATCTCATCTAAGTGAGAATCAAAATCTGGTAAATTCATTTTCCAGTTTTTTGGTAATTTCTTGTCCGCTGCGATAATTCGCTCGAGTCTTTGCTGGAATGCAGGCGGATGGCGAGAGAACAAGAACAGGTATAATTTCGACATTCGAATATCACTAGGGATTACCAGCCTAGCACTACTTGCCTCAAATTGTAATGCTCGTAGTAAATTGAAACCAGGTTTATTCACACTACGATACAAGCGCCTAGTGAAGCCCATTCCAATTATCACTGTGACTAGAATAAGTAAACTCGTGAGGCAAAATGCACCCCAGCCCTCACCAAAAAGAGACCTCGAAAGGAATACTTCCAGCATCAGGAATGGTATTGTCGTCATCATGAACAACATATTTTCAGATACGGGTGCTTTGTTAGCACGCATTTTGATGGCAGTCCAGCCCCCATCATTCTTTTTCCATGGTTTGAAATGAGAATTTGGGTCTTGTTCGGCTGACAATTCGAGCGTCTTGTGGAGATGGCTTATTTTTGCTAATTGAGAATTAGCGATATCTAAATTCTCTTCAAACAGGGCGCTGAGTCTATCTCTTGCTTCTGGATACATGCCCAAATCAGACAATATTGTGGTTTGTTCTAGGATAGGTACCGATTCTAAAGGTGCGGCTTCTCTACATCTTTGCCACCAGTGCAGAGCATCTTCATACAGACCTAGATGGTCTACCATCAATCGACCTCCTTTGACCCATGCATCTACCCTTGAGGGATCTAAATCAACTACTTTCGTACATGCAGCAAGTGCCTTTGATGCCTGTTCTATGTCTGGATATTTTCCATCAGGTGCTAGTAGGCAAACTATCATCCACCATGCGTTTGAATGGTCTGGGTCCGCCTTAACAGCAAGTCTTGCATGTTCTAGTGCAGCGTCTAAATCCCCACTTTCTTCAGATTCTATTGCGTCGAGATAGTGGCTTTCTGCACTCATTGCCTATCCCTCCTGCCACGACCATACTTGGCAGAATGGAGAGGGGGTGGGTCTTTGTGGGAACGGTGATGCCCTCTTTTCTTCGGTCCACCAACTCTCTTTGGAGATTTACAACTGAAGCATTCGTTGCGTTTTGCGAAATTCATTTTTCCGCACCTATTGCATTCCCAATCACCAGGTCTTACTTGTGGTGCTTCGTTTCTATCGCCGGCTCTTCTATCATTCCCAGTCCATTGTTTGGAATTACCTCTTCCTTTACGGCCTTTAGGTGCACCACATCTATTGCACTCTGTTCTAAAGGAGAAGTTAGAATTACCACATTCGCCACAATCCCAATCGTTTCTAGAGTGAGTGCCTTTGCTTTGTCTTCGGTCATCATCTCTATTTCTTGACCTATCTCGGCCACGGTCTCCTCTCGAGCGATCACCTCTTCGGTCATCTCTCTGCCTCCTTTCATTATTTCCTCGACTATCTCTGTGCCGTCGGTCATTGCCTCCACGCCCGTTGTCTCTGGAACGTTGATTATCACGTGGTTTTCTTGTTCGGATTGTTATTTCCAAACCTACCAATTTTTGTGGGTTTGCTTTTCTATCAAGATGAGCGATGTGTACAAGGGAATTGTTGAGGTTCCCAATAACTCCGTCAACCTTGCCAATGTATGTTTCACTAGAATCTACCATCACCGACCCTAGAGCAGGGCAAGCGCCAGTGTAGCTTACGAGTAAACCACCTTCGTGGCTTACTTTCTCTACGCGGCCTTTGAACATTCTAAACCCTCAAAAATCGTCTGATTTAGTCTCTTCTAGATAGGAGAGCAGCACCAAGCATTGCGATTATGGTTGCAAACATGCCCAGTGATGGCAATCCACCAGCGTCATCAGAGGTATCTTCTGTTGAGTCTGAATTCGAGTTATCGGATGCCCAAGGGTCTGGAACAGTGATATCTGCTGAACTCTCTGCGTCAACAGAATCTTTGGCAGTTATGACCACGTAGTATTCTGTGTCCCCTTGAGCTACACATTTAGCAATTGAAAGGGTTACAGACCAAGTATCTCCATTTGTTGTGAAACCGGTTGAGGTTTCATCACACATTGTTGCAGATAGACTAACCATTCCTCCATCTGGATCAACAGCCGTTCCAGTCAATGTGAATGATAAACTGTCCGAACTCCAAGTCGCGTAAGTACCTTCAATTGAATCGAAATCAATTTCGACAACTGGTAGTGAGTTTCTCTTCTCTAGGCCCAAATCAAAGGCGGCATTCCACTCAAGCATGCTAGCAGATGTGGCTGTAACATGAATCATGAATGCTCCGGGAGATATTACGGACAGGCTTACTGTATCGGTTGATGAGGTGGAACCCAGATTGACAGAGGTTGGAATTCCGTTTGTGCTGCCCTGCATTGCGGAAATTGAAAGTCCAAGATTCTGAACTAGCAGTGTGGGAGTAGATTCGATATCTACTGAATCGGTATACATGCCAACAACTGCGCTGAAACTTGCTGGCTGGCCAAATCTCCATGTGTGACTTGTATTGCTGGTCGCACCATACGGGTCAACCAGGTGGCAGGTTGCATCAGAGGATTGTGAAGTTCCCGGAGTGACGAGTAATTCACCATCAGCATTCATCCTGCTACTCCATCCTGTTTCAGTAAACTGGCAATCTAATCCCCATGCGTCGTCATCGCTTGCCCAATCAGCCATGGTTTCTCCTGAGATTGCAACTACTTCGCTTCCGTCGTTGATAATTGGTATGATTGTATCATCTGCTGGCTCACTTGAAGTCCAAATAGGGAAGTCATTGGTTTCGGGAGGAGATGTCGTCATATCGAAGAAAATATTGCGAATCATTGGATAATCAGCTCTGTCATACTGTATGTCTACGCTTACCCTAACGCTTCCATCAGGAAGGAATATCTCGTCGATTGAACCAGCGGCCAAGTTTTCGACACCATCGTCTTGAATAGTCCAATTTGCCATTCTTAAGCCGTCTACATATGGGAATGTGAACATCATAGTTGCGCTTGTGACGTTGGTAACATTCATTGCCACAGTGAAATCGCTCTCACCAGAATTTGGCAATTGGTTGAACCTAGTATTGTGAGTCTCCTCATCTTTTGTGAACATGGAGATTTCGAGATTATTAGTTGCAGTGACGGGCACTTCTTGACAGTCTGCACTCGCAAATAGATATCTTTCTGAGCAAGACCTTTCTTCTGGGTGACCGGTTGGAATTAGGTCAACTTCCTCTAAGCCAATTCCTTCCTCGACGAATTCTACATCGTTCCAATCTACTCCTCCACGATGTGGAATACCTTCGCGTATGCCAATTCTTGTGTACATGTCTGCAATGCATTTCGCGCCAATTTCTCTAACAGCGTCCCTTTCATCGGTTGATATCCATGAGTTGTTTCCGCCGGGGAAACCTTCGAATAAACCGTCCAAGTTTTCACGAACCGTTGCAGCACGGCTTTCGTTAACCCAAGAATTTGCGTATAAATCGGATGTAGCCCAATCGTCTAATATTTCGAACATGAACACAGCGTTATCATACTCAAATAAATCCTCGAAAGTGTATCCTGAACAATCAACATCATCATCCATTTGGCGACCCGAATCTTCTGCTATTGTAGTTCCAGTCATGGACATTGTTGCCATCAAAATAGCAAGCAAGAGCGCACTTAACCTTCTCTTCATGGTCTGCCCGTAGGGCAGGTTCTTCTTAGTGTGTTCCTATATTTGCTAGGGATGAAGACGTTCTATGCGCCTAGTAAACAGGTGGACTGGAATAATGCTCCACAAAATCGCTGCAATGCTAATGTAAAGCGGAGACATGCCTCTATCAACATCATCTAGAGGCATTTCCAAAAGGTGATGATAAACTCCATTTGGAGAAAACAAGTCCATTATTGCATCAATTCTCACATAATCCTTGGAGCTCATGTCATCAACGCCTACACCTGATAATCCAGCCACTACAGTAGTCAAAACAAGCCACAAAAGGGTGAAAATCATCCATACACCCAGACCGACAGCGATTGATGACCCCAAGTCTTTGGCCCATGATGATGCTAACAACTGGATTGATGTGTACCATAACAATAGCAGAGCAGTACCCAGTGTATGAATAAAAAATTCCTCTAGGCTCGGCAAATCTCCTAAGCGATACCAAATCACGAATAAACCGATTGAATTGAGGATCATTACAGGCAGAAAAATTGCACTCCAATGTCCAAATAGCAACGCTTTTGCAAATATAGAACGGTTGATTGGCTGAGATAATTTTACTTCCAGCACACCAGACAATCTATCTCTGCTTACCCCGTCAAACGAAATTAAAACCGCTCCCAACGTAGCTGAAAATATGATGAAAGCAGTAGATACAAACATAACGTCATAGGCTGAATCAATGATTATACTCGAAGGAAGATTGACCTTAGGGTCAGAAAGACCCCAGCTTGAGAATAATATGAACATTGCAAGAAGGGGCCAAATGACCATCATCCTGCCTGCTGTTAGGCGTTCTTTCATGATATGAATGCCAAGTGAAAGCGCATTCATTCTTCCTCACCTCCAAGGCTTTTGAACGGTAGCATTGTGTCTCTAGACAATTCTAGACTAATGTCATCTGGGTCTATTCCAGTCGCAGAGCAAATCATTTCCACGATTCCTGAATTTTCTTCTAAGTCCAGTTGTTTTCTCACATCGGAAAGGCTACCTTCAATCAATAGTTGACCTTGATGTAGTAAAGCGATTTCATCAACTAGTGATTCCAAGTCAGCAACTTGGTGAGAAGAAATTACTACAGCAACTCCCTTATTTGCTAAATCCTTCAAAAGATTATAGAAAGCTCTCTGTGCTAAGGGGTCTAATCCGTTGAGAGGCTCATCCATGACCAATAATTTTGGATTACCCAAAAGTGCACAAGCAAGGGACAGTCTTTGACGCATACCTTGCGAAAGATTGTCTAGAATTTGGTCCGACTTAGAAGAGAGTCCAACGGTGTTAATTACACTACTAACTTCTATGGTTTCATTACGCATTAATGCAATCGATTGCAAAGCCTGAGTAACGGTAATTCTACCTTCCCAGCGAACTTGTTCTGGCATGTAACCAATCTCTGCTCTACGTTGTTCGCATGTTTTGCTAAATCCTTCACAATCATAGAGACCACAAATCGCTCGCATCAAGGTTGATTTCCCAGCACCATTGGGGCCGATGAGTCCGAGAATCACTCCCGATTTGATTTCCAGATCTATCGAATAAACACCTGCGCCGTCTCTTTTTGCCCAAGGTTTCCATGTGGAAAAATCCCTGACCTGATGGCGCCACGACACACCGGCTAAGTCTAGGAAGGTCTCCATCACACCCGAAGCCTGCATTCACACATTACAATGTGCCGCTTGACTATTGTATCTAGGGTTGCACTTATGCTTACTTGGGCATACGCAACTCCGTGCTCGGAGGCATCATAGCATCTCTAGTCCTTGTTGCAGCATTGTTTGGAATGCTGAAATTAAAGGCAAATGAGTTTGACAAATCAGCTATGTACGGCCTAACTGGTTGTATAGTGGCTGTTTGGATTATTCCTTGGGGCATTTTCCTCATAATACCGATTGCAGTTATTCTATCATTAGTGAGTCCTGCAGGTAGAGAAGAATGGACTAAGTTCAAGAAACGAAGGATTGCAATAAGTATTGTACTGATCTTAATGTTGAATTCTTTTGGATTTTATCCGGTAAGTGAACCTAATGCACCAAATGAATGGGGAAATCCGATAGCAACAGAAAATCCACACGCTCCCGCATGGCCTGCTAGTGAACAATACACCTGGTTCTATGATGGAGCTGTTATTTCAGTTGTAAATGCAAGAACGCCCCATACATTTTCACCATTCGCTCAGGATTCATCTAGCATGACACTCGGGGTAATGCTAGGAGTCCACGAAGAAAGGATGAGACAATCGATTGAAGTGATGAATTCCTATATCCCTACCTTTAGTATTGATTCTGAAGCGTTCTTTCTTGAGGATGTTGAAAGCGAGGGCAAGCACACTTACAGTGATGAGGATTATTTCGTAGTTCGATTCAATGTAAAGCGAGATGGATTTGAGACAATACTTGCAACTGTTCTGATTGTTGGCTTCCCAAATGCAGGTGGCGAGTTAAGCCTCTTGACAATAACTCGCCCAATTACATCTTCACAGGATGACGTCTTTGAAGAAAAAATAGTAACTCAGTACATCGAATCAATACAGTGATCAAGCAGTCTGTTTCTTTGCTCTGTTAATTAGACCGTACATTACGCCGAGATAAGCCACCCAACTTGCAAACTCTAGAAGAGTCGGGTCACCATTCCAGCCAATCATAGCTCTGAAGATACCGCCAATTGCACCTTTGTCATGCAAAATCGGGGCATCACCTTCACCGTCCCATTCAGGGTTAACATCCCATAATTCCTCATTGATTACAGGAATTAGTCCTGCGTCTTCTTCCTGTAGTTCATGTACACCATGGGCAAGAAGTCCTGCACCTACGAAAATTAGTAGAGTAGTAGTTATCGAAAATAGTTTCTTGATATCGACTTTTACACCTTTTTTCATCATTAGCCAGCCCAGAGCAACAGCGATTG
This sequence comes from Methanobacteriota archaeon, assembly GCA_011522915.1. Lineage (GTDB taxonomy): Archaea > Thermoplasmatota > Poseidoniia > Poseidoniales > Poseidoniaceae > MGIIa-K1. The sequence goes on along the minus strand of WTIA01000069.1, from coordinate 5,860 downwards.
CAATTCCAACTGCAAGGCCAACAATCGCCCACATGGTTTCTGTACTTGCTCCCAAGAATACTACCGTCTCTGAACCCTCTCTCCATACAGAAAGGAATGCAATTACGGAAAGAGTCTTGGCTCCATTGGTTGAGTCGAGCATAGCCTTTTCAGCAAACTCTTCCAACTCTTTCTTCGAGTGATGTTTTACTAAGTGTAAGATGACGAAAGCGATTAGGATCGCTGAAGCAACCATCAAAAATCCTTCAAACCATGCTTCATTGTCTTCGAAATTACCTATAATCAACTCGAAAATAAGTGCGGTAACAACACTGGCTGCAACACCTAGCCAAACACCTTTCCATATCGATGGAACAAGGTCTTCGCGCTTACCGTTCCTCAATATCAGAATGAGGATAACTACGAGCAGTGTTGCTTCCAAAGCTTCCCTAAATCCAATCAGGCCACCAGTCCAGAAATCAGCTAGTATTGAGTCGGCCATAACTTCGGGTTTTAGGGAGCCCTAATAAAATTTAGGACTCCCTAAATTTCCTCATTTTTGAGACTAAGTTATAGCACAAATCTCGCAATGGTAGAGGTATTATCCATACAAATGGATACATCCATCGCCAATTCCAACGCATATAAAGTAAGCATCTAATCGCTGCACTAGAGCGAATGTAGGCTTTTTCATTTCTAATTAGAACCACAGAGTCAACACTTACATTGAATCGTTTCAGTAGTTCAATGCCTTCATCAGAATTCTGTTCAACCAAAGTCAGTGGTTTTACTCGTCTTTTGGTGATGAATTTTCCAGATTTGCTGCAAAGTGCGCACAATCCGTCAATGAGAAGAGTATCTTCTGTCATATCACTCTGCAGCGATGTGAAGGTTGCCCTCTTCGTAGTAAATTTGAATTCTTGTTGGAACTTTCTTTGTCAAAGATGCAACGCCTTCATAGATTTCATCTTCAGTGCATTTGAACGATTTAGCCGCTTTTTTTGTGGACCATGGTACGCTTTCGAAATCGGATTGTCTAATCCATTCAAACAGGCGCAATTCGAACTCGGTTAGTTCGGACATACCATTCCCACATCCTCAAAGCAAATCAATACTACTACTCTCAAGACAATGCTACCATTCTGCGACAGCATTCCTCTGCCGTGATAAATCCATCAAGCAGTGTGTTGAGTGCTATCACGAATGGGACATCGATTCCCATGTCAATAGCCCTGTCTCTAAACATTCTTGCAGCTCTTACACCTTCTGCTACCATCACCATTTCTTCAAGTGCTTGTTCCAATGTAAGGCCGCTTCCCAATTTTTCTCCCATCCTTCGATTTCTACCGTGTGGGGAGGTTGCTGTGACGTAGAGATCTCCTAATCCAGCAGGCCCAAATGCAACTTCTGCTCTTGCTCCTAATTGCGGCAAAAGTAAGCAACCTTCTCTAAATCCAGCATTGAAAATCGCCGCCTTCAGATTATCTCCTCCAAGGGTTCCGGTTTTCTTCAATCCGTCGACTAATCCGCAAGCAAGGGCTACTACGTTCTTGAATGCCCCCCAGAGCTCTGCACCAGCAGGGTCAGAAGCAGCGTGTAGGATGAACGTAGGAGTGGTTAGAGTAGTTGCCAAATTTTCTGCAACCGACATGTCTTCGCTTGCAACCAAAGCGGTTGTCATAACACCGCCAGCAGCCTCAGGGGCGATTGTTGGTCCGGTCAGCACAGCAAGCGGGTTGTGCATGTTATTGTCAGTAAGCATTTGGTGAATAGCTTCACTAATCAATCTCTTTCCTGGGGCTAATCCTTTTGCTAAATCCAACAAGACATGCCCGGGTCTAAGATGTGGAATTATGTCTTCAACCACATTCAAAATAACCGAAGATGGGATTGCAAGCACTATGATTTCACTACCTTCGAGTGCTTCCTCGACGTGCATCGTAGCTTCCAATCCATCCAAAGAATGCTCTGGAAGGTACTTGTGATTCATACCCTCCATCGTAATGGATTCGTAGACTTCTTGTTCTATTGTCCATCCCTTGACTTTGTGCCCTTCTAGGAGCCATAATCGTGCGATAGCGCTCCCCCAATTTCCCAATCCAAGCACCGCAATGTGAGCCATAATAGGACGTGGCTCATTAATTCCCTTTAGGGGGTTTCGCTATAATTTTAGCAAAAATGCAGGTTATCTTAGGATTTTTTAGGTGTCAGTGAGTTATTCCTGAATCCATTGTGGATACTTAGTCATACAAATCTTGAATTCATCGCTTGCTAAATTTTCTTCTAACCATTTGTGAACATTATCCCAATTTTGCACATCAAACCACTCTCTATCATGGTTTGCAAATTGTCTGATAAATGGGAAAATTGCGTCGCTTAGGTTACCTTCAGGTATTTGTTTATTCAGATCTTGGATAAATTTGGATGCGGCTTCACGATGCTCAATATGGTTGACATCATCATATCGATTAGGATACTTATAGCGGTCGAGATGGAATTTGAATTCGTTATCATTACGATTTACCCAATCTCTTTCTTCCTCTGAAAGATTCCAAGATTGAACATATTCCATGATTTCTAAACTCTCTTCGATAACCGTGCCATCTGGAAGTAGCAACACAGGTACTGTACCTTTTGGCGATATTTCCATCATGTGTGCAGGACGATCCCGGAGAATAACCTCTCGATGTTCGACTTGGAAATCAGTTCTCACTATTGCCATTCTAGCACGCATTGCATAAGGGCAGCGTCTGAATGAGTAGAGAATTGGTAAAGACATGTGATCGACTCTTAATCAGAATAGGTCGTCATCATCCTCTTCAACTGCGAATAGGTCGTCATTTGTGTCCTCTTTTGGCTCTGCTTTCTTTGCGGAAGCCTTCTTCGGTTCTTCAGCGACCTTTTCTTCCTTCTTTGGTTCAGGAGGATTCGATGCTGCGAGAGCATCTTTCGCTCTGGCTGCAGCGATTTCTGCCTCTCTTGCAGCCATTTCCTCTGGGGAGATGTTTGCTTGAGCTGCGAGTGCTTTTCGGCGGTCTTCACGAGCCTTTCTCTCGAGTTGCCTGTGGCGAGCCCTCTCGATATTCTGTACCAT
>WTIA01000069.1:0-2687 GCA_011522915.1 Methanobacteriota archaeon | reverse complement strand
TTGTTTGCTAGTACTCCGGCTTGCCAATACTGTTCGAAATGCTGAGGCGCTACCATCCTTACAGTTTGCACTTCCATAGTCTCAAGGCCGAGTGAGATAATGTCATCCATTCCCTCGACAATTGTACGGCCTTTACATGATAGTGGAACTCCCGCTGGACCCAATTTTACTGGCATAACCCACTCCCCGCAGAACAGGCCGAAGGGCTGCCCTATGTTAACCCCTTTCCGTGAGAAGGGAAAAACTCGGGTTAATTAGCGAAGGATTGGTTTCATGTGTATGAACCCAGCCGGTGTGGATATGGAGCAACATGTTGAGGCGGCCATAGAGGCCTTCCGCAACGGTAATCCCGTCTGTTTGTTCGACGCTGAAAACAGGGAAGGAGAGACCGACTTGCTTTTTCCTGGTCAGTTTGCTGAGGCTGCAACGATGAGGCAATTGAGATTTGATTGCGGCGGCCTACTTTTCCTCGCAATTGGCCATGAAGTAGGAGAGAGATTTTCCCTTCCTTACCTCCAAGATTTGCACATGGATGAGAGGCTGATGTCAGATCATCCCGTACTTAGGGAGCTGCAAACCGATGACTTGCAATACGATACTAGGTCAGCGTTCACATTATCATTGAATCATCGTGAAACCTTCACTGGAATTACCGATAGAGACCGTGCATTGACAACTCGTAGATTTGCTGAATTATATTCAGAACTTAAAGAAGGTGATAATGCGCTTGAACTGCTAGGCAAGGAATTCAGGACGCCGGGCCACATACCGGTTTGCAGGGAAGCAGAAGGAGGGCTTACACGCCGCCAAGGTCACACAGAGTTGGCAGTAGGATTGGCCAGACTTTCAGGGATGACTCCAGTGGTTATCGGAGCAGAAATGCTTCAACCAGACGGTGATTTGGCCCTCCCAGTTGCGGATGCAAGAGTTTGGGCAGAAGAGAGAGGAATCCCATTCTTGACCGGAGAGGAACTCATTAAAGCACTAGGCCTGTGAGCCGACATACCCCAACTACTGGAGTAAGTGACATGACTCGTGTAATGGCAGTCGGAGTTTTTGATTTGTTACATGCAGGTCATTTGCATTACATGGAGCAGGCAAAATCACTAGGAGACCATCTAATTGTCGTTGTTGCTCACGATGATACCGTGAGAAAGAGAAAACATGAGCCCGTAACCGGACAGGATTTGCGTCGAAGGATGGTTGAAGGGTTGAAACCTGTAGACGAAGCAGTAATCGGTAATCCACCGGATGTACCAATCTTCGATATCCTCCCTGCTGTAAAACCAGATATTATTGCCTTAGGTTATGACCAAGAGCACGCTGAGGAGAGAATTAGGGCATCTTTAGAAGAAAGAGGATTGGGCCACATCAAGGTTGTCAGGGTCGAAGGTTTGTCTGATGATTTAGACGGAACGAGAAAGATAATTGCAAGAATCCTAGAATTATCCTCAAGCAAAAATGAATGAATTGGTGGTAATATGTTCACAGGAATTGTAGCTGGAACCGGTACCATCTGTGAAATGTCTGGCGAGGAGGTTGTCAGAATTGTCATTGATTTTGAATCGGTTACAACAGATAATTTGGAAACTGGTGCTTCGGTTTCAATTGACGGCACATGCCTCACAGTGGTTGAGATAAACTCTCCAAAGATTTCATTTGATGTTATCCCTGAAACCCTCCAAAAGACCACGCTGGGCAGCAAATCGTCCGGTAGTTTAGTCAATCTTGAGAGAGCTTTGAAAATGGGCGACGAATTGGGAGGTCACTTGCTCTCCGGTCACATTTTGGGAATGGGTGAGATAACTGAAAGAGTCGAAGGAAAGGAAAATTTGGATTTGAGAATCAGTTGTCCTAGGAACATTATGAAATTCGTCCAGGAAAAGGGTTACATCGCGATAGATGGCATCTCATTGACAATTGGAAACGTTGACGAAACCTCATTTTCACTTCATTTAATTCCAGAAACATTAGCACTCACGACAATTGGCGGTAAACGGATCGGTGAAAAGGTCAACATTGAAGTTGACTCAATGACCCAAACAATTGTGACAACAGTTGAGAGAATATTGGAGGCGAGAAATTGACAAAAAATATCGCAATTGTATGCGGAAGTTACCACAAGAATGAGATTGAACTAATGCTTGAACTAGCAACAGACCAGGCTGCGAAAGAAGGACTAAATGTGTCAGAAGTTGTTTGGGTACCAGGTGCAATGGAAGTACCACTTGCACTAAATCGAATAATTCAGAAGGATCAATCCGGGAGCAACACAATAGTTGGAGCAGCGTGCCTTGGTATCATCGAAAAAGGTCAAACTCAACATGGACTAGCAATGGGTCAAGCTGTTTTGAAATCGATAATTGACTTTCAACTGTCTTGGAACAAACCGATTGGTCTAGGAATAATTGGTCCAGGTGCAGAACCAGAACACATCGAGCCGAGGTTAGAGCCCCATGCTAGAGCAGCTATTTCTGCAATATCTTCCATGCTCTAGGTCTAAGTAAGACGTGATTTTCTCTTTTTAGAATCACCCACCATATTCCTAGAAGTACGAATAATTGTGGGAACCATAGCCACCATGTACTCCATCTGACGCCATCAAACATGAGGTCGCTCCATGGATGGAATACAGGGGTAGGAAAGAACCTCAGTGTGTGTCCAGGGATATCGATTAGAATGTGGAA
>WTIA01000089.1 GCA_011522915.1 Methanobacteriota archaeon | reverse complement strand
GGTGGATTTGTTAGCGTAGTAGCGCACAGGGAATTGAAGCATTCTTTGTTAGTCAGAGCACGAAACATGGAACATCTGAAGGAATTATTTCCCAACGCTGACCATTTCTCTCTCGAAGATTCAGATTATCCACACAGGGCTGTTGTTCCTCGGATTGAAGTCGCAGGTGTTTTGCTAAAACAACTCGAGCTTCTTGATTATGATAATTTCAAGAAAAGCATTGACGAGATAAAATATTCTGATGCTTGTAACTTTGTTTGGAAAGTTATGTTTGACTATGGCAGAGAATTTAGGGTGTGAGATTATGAAGTGGCCAGTCAAGTGGGAAAAGAGGACAAGTAAGTCCCATCCAATCAAAGTTGATTGGTTTTCATATCCCACAATCACAGGAAAGATTGGGATCACCCTTTGTCCAGGTAAACACCAACCAATGTCTTGGTCTGGTGGATGGAATAGAGACCTTGAAACAGACATTGGAGACATCACCAAAATGGGTACTTGCACTGTGATTAGCCTAATTGATGGAAATGAAATGAAAGATTTGAACGTTTCAAATTTGGGAGAGGTAGTTACCAAGCATGAAATGGACTGGATTCATTTGCCGCTTAGGGATACTACGGTGCCATCAGATGATTTCCTACGCGCATTCGTAGAAATAGTTCCTTTCATAACCGCAGGACTAGAATCTGAGGACAAAATCGTGGTTCATTGCAAAGGTGGCTTAGGTAGAGCCGCAACTATCGCTTCGATGATTCTTGGATTATATGGAGAGGCGGCGGAAGATTCGATAAACAAAATCAGGAAAAAGAGGAGTTCGAGTTGTATCAACCCTGCCCAAGAGAAATTTCTTGTTGAAAATTGCAGGGTTAATAAGAGGCGGGCTGTATGATACATCCTTGGCTGGTATAATTGGAGAGTGAAGAAGATGACAACTATACTCAGAGCCGTTCCAGGCCAGCCTAACATTCGCATTCAATACCTTGATGAAAGCCTACAATTTATCGGAAACAATGTTGAATCAATCGTTGTCAATGATGTAAACTATGGGCAATCTTTGATACTTGATGAATTCGATTCATTGAAAGAAATCATAATCAAAAAGCCTGGCGCAATAATATCATTCAATTCATTTCCTGAACATACAATAAGGATCAAAGGAGCATTTGAAGAGATTAGAGTCAAAGACAAAAACGAATTCTACAACCTTCACAGATACGGCTCTAACCCAACACTGCCTATAGAAAGCCTGTGGGGCGCTGTAGTAACCAGAGATGAAAACGCTAGTTCTGACAATTCTGATGCTTTGTTAATCAAGACTTGTGAAGCTAAGGAGTTGTGCCTAAATGACGAATGGTCACACATCACAGTAATTGGGGACAAGAATCTGGAAGATATCCAAGTTACTGGAAAGCGTGTGATTAGAAGTTTACACGTTCACAAAGGGCCAGCGTTGAAGAGGGTAAAAATAAACAGACGAATCCTGTCTTGCTCTCTAAATCGTTGTCCATTCATCGATACAATCATCGGATTCGGTGATAGGCTTAGTATTCACCCTACTCCTAGAAATAAGAATTCCTTGTCGATAGGTGGTTTCTGGCATCAAGTCCCTGAATGGTATGACCTACAAGTCACGCTTCTCAAGATTCCACACTTCAAAGCACATCTAACTGCTCAGGAAATAATTGATTGTAGTGATATGGGTGGAGCAAAAATTCAACCGTACAGTTATGATTTACGTGGGGGGCAGATTCAATTCTCCTCGGCACTAGGTATTGACATTGAGACTGCAGCTGAAGGCATAGAAATTCAGGAAATGATACGTCTTATCGAGGAAAGAAAAGAGCCTGCTCTTGGGGTATTAGAATCATGGTGTGCAGACTCTTTGGATTGGTTTGACCAATACAAAACAATGAGGATTTTAGCATCACTAATTTCTAGAGGATATAATCCAAAACCTATAATCCGATTGAGAAACCTGATTTTTGAGATTAACACTGGCATGCCCAAGTTGATTAGTGGTTCAGTAAATGGAAGCAGCAGAAATCTGGGTGGTCGCTGGAAAAAACTGTTCTCTGGAGAATCTGAAGAGTGGGAGACTCCTAACAACTCAGTGATGCCGTTTGGAAGAATTGATCTCGAAATTTGGCTAAATACAGACCTCGGAGTTGAGTTCCTGGGAATGGATAACCGAAATGTCGGATTCAGACCTCGTTATGCAAGAAGTAAACACCTAGGAGAAAATGGAGTCATCAGAAACCTATTGACCGCTACATTGAGTGCTGCAAATACCGTAGGTAGAAATGATTTAGCAGAACAAAAGTTAACCAATTTGGCCGAAAGTCTCTATACCAACCCAGTTATCAATTCAGACCCATTTTGTTGTGAGTTCACAGTGTACCATCTAAAGGTGTCAAGAGTGGCAACAAAACCGGTGATTAAGGCTCTAATCGAAGGAATAATGGGAATGAATGCAGCGGCGTGGAAAAGAGCTGCTCTATTGGTTGGGATTGTTGACATAACCAATTCACCTGGAGCAAGAATAGCATTGAAAAAATTAGCATCAAATAAGGATTTCAATGTATCAGAATCATCGAAAATTAACGCAATTTCAATTGCCGGAAGAAGAGCATTTGAAAGCGGTAAAGTGGAAAAACCCGATTGGCCATATCTAAAGAGTTGGGAAACAAAATATCGAAACTAGGAGAGATTAATATGAACGTAACAAGCATTGCAAAAGCAAAGAAAATACTGCAACACCAATTAGATATTCTTTGGGACAATCCAGAAAAAGCAGAGATGGTACCTCCACTAATGATTTGGGGGCCTCCCGGAATTGGTAAATCGACCTTCATTCGAAATCTGTGCAAAGAAAACGACATTGGTTTCATAGATGTTAGACTTGCTCAACGGGAACCTGTCGACATCAGAGGTCTGCCTGTACCAAGAGATGACAAACAGGGCATCGACTGGATTGTGTCCTCTGAGTGGCCACGTGCTGAGGATGAAGACACTCCAGAAAAGGGAATCATTCTATTCGATGAAATCACAGCAGCGGACAGCACCCTACAGGTTGCTGCTTACGAATTCATTCTTGACAGAAGGTTGGGACAACTGTATCAGGTACCTGATGGATGGTACATCGTTGCTGCTGGTAACAGAACTGGGGATGCAGCAGTTGCTAGAACCATGTCAAGCGCCCTTGCTAACAGATTCTGTCACCTTGAGGTAGGAGCAAACTCGTCAAGTTGGCTAGATTGGGCACTTGTCAACAATCTAGATCCAAGAGTTACAGGATTCATACGTTACATGCCTCAGAAATTGTTCTCTATGGAAGGAAATAAAGAGCGTGGATGGCCAAGTCCAAGAAGTTGGGAAAGGGTAGCTATGGAGTTAGAATTAGCGACTCAAAAGAGGCTTGATGATGACCTTCTTCATGTAATCGTTGAAGGATTGATTGGCGAAGGCGCCGCATTAGAATTCATGGCATTCTTGCAATGGAGTGGAAAAATACCCGATGTTGGGAAGATGCTGAGTGGTGAAATAAAGCCTACAATTCCCAAGAGGCCAGACCAAAGATATGCAATGCTATCAGCAATCGTTCATAACGTGCGTCAACACGAGAACCCTGAGGAATTGTTGAATGGTTTCTTCGACATTGTTCTCAAATTCCCTAACGATTGGGCACAGTTGATTCATCACGATATCACCTTAGTCATGGATTCAGAGGGTAAGGATGATTTCTTAGAGGCTTTATTGGAGCACCCGTTACATGTGGATTTGGAAAATAGAATAATTGTTTGAGGTGGTTGAATGTCAAAAATCAATGAAAAGCAGGTTAGCTTCTCTCCTCCTAGTGAAGAGGATGAGGGAGCAAAATCTGTAGCTCTTGAAGACTGGACAGACGATCGCATGAAATTACTTGCTTGGAGACCGTTCATTGGCACACTCGCAATGAACCTAGAACTCATTCCTGTCGTAGACCATCGATGCCCAACTGCATCAACTGATGGAAAGAGAATTTTCTTCAATCCACACTTCCTTAATGATTTGACAGAAGATGAGAGGATGACAATACTCGCTCACGAAATTTGGCATTGTGGAATGTCACACTTCATGAGAGAACACGGCAGGATTGAGGACCACGAGATGTGGAATCATGCGATTGATCATGAAGTAAATTCACTTTTAGAGGATGATGGATTTACTATACCTGTAGGTGCAATCCTTTACCATCCATACAAAGGGGAATCCGCAGAGACTGTTTTCGAACTAATCAAAAACGGAACTATTGAAATGAGGGGTCAGTGTTTAGATGAACACGGAAGCTCGGTTCCAGGCGAAGATACTCAACCAGGAGGTGACGGTAGCGATGGATGGTCAACCGTTGAGGTTGATAGTGATGGAAATATCACTGCAAAAGTTGATTCTGATTTCAGACCAAGAAGAAGCGATGACGTTTGGAAAGAATGGAAAAACAAGATGATGGCAGCTGCTCAACAGTGTCAAGATAGAGGTCATGACATGGGCAATTATCAAGCCCATCTCGACGATTTGTTTTCATCTAAGTTACCATGGAGAGAAATTCTCAGACAGTTCCTAACTCCAATGTTTGACAGCACTCGTAAATGGTTACCGCCTAATCGCAGACATGTCTACAAGAAAATGTATCTTCCTTCATTGCAAAAAGAAAAACAACTCAATATCGTAATCGCTGTAGATACGAGTGGTTCGACTACAGGAGATATCGTGAAGACATTCGTAAGTGAAGTCTACGCAATTCTGAACTCATTTGGTGGATACCAACTTCGACTGATTCAATGTGATATGGAGATAAACGAAGATGTAATTTTCGACATGGATAATCCATTCAAGCCCGACGAATTTACACTAAAGGGTGGTGGAGGAACTGATTTCCATCCAGTATTCGATATAATTGCAGAGGGTAGAGAGCCACCAGAAGTAGTACTCTATCTCACTGATGGTTATGGTGCTGCACCGAAAAGTGATCCAGGTTATCCAGTAATCTGGGGCGTGATTGAGGGTGGAGTTATGCCGGCTAAATGGGGCCAGAAAATGGATATCAGTCTTGGCTCATAATCAGAAAACGTCGGGTTTATATCAGTCGAGAGTTAAGTTGTATTGTCAAACTAGATTCAAGTCTTTCAAGCTAAGAGATTGCAGACTTTGTTTCTAATTTTTATTGATTTACAGGAGGAATAAGTATGGTAAGAACTAGTGATAACAAGATTTGGAGAGTTTTGGCAAGAATTGATGATGAAATCATCATCAAACAAGCAAGCAGTGTCGAAAAGGCAACCCGCTCAGCTCGCAATGCAGTGTGCCAAAGACTCTGCGATTCTGCCGGAATAGAATACGAACTCGGATGGTGGAAAGGTAGCAGGCACAAAGCCAGGCGTGACTTTGTTGACAATTTCATAGGCACACCACTTTACGTCCAAATCGACGATGAGGTGGAGGTTGACCTCCACGAAGTGCCATACGAAGTCTACACAATCCAACAAGTCCGTCTGACTTTCAGAAAAATGACGTTAATGACTCCTGACAACATAGATGCTTGGGGGTTCCTTCATTGGGGCCCAGGTGAAGATGAGAAAATGCAGTTACTCGGTCAAAAATTACCAATTCCGCCTCATCTATCATCTACAAAAGGGTACGAGGAAGAAGAAGTAATTGCGATAAGTGATGCTCAGCAATGCTTTGATGAGTGTCCAAAGTGCAAATCAGAATTCCCCTTCGGCACACTGATTTTAGTCACAGAGAATTTCAGACTAATTCCTGCAAATTGCTGTAACAATATGATTTGGCTAAGAGAAGAGGACTCGGAAGAAAATGAAGATTGGGCGTGATGAAATGAGGGGAAGACGAAACAGGCAAATCGAGGCCGAATTACAACGGACTCTCGATGAGGGAGGTAATGTGTGGGCAATCGGTGATGTTCACGGATACGCAGACACTCTCCTTACATTACTCGATTCCCTCAACCTAAGTTCGAGAGACAGAGTCGTTCTATTGGGAGACCTAGTCGACAGAGGACCAAGGTCTTGTGAAGTAATTCGAATTGCGAGAGAGAATCCTCAAATTTTCAGTGTTTTAGGAAATCACGAGGAGATGATGCTCAACTCGTTTGACGTTGACAATATTCAAACAATGACTGCTCAACAAACAAATTGGTTCTATGTTGGAGGAAGAGCTACAAATCAATCATACATTGATGAATTTACAAATTCCCAAGGCCAGATTGACGATTTTGATTTGCGAATAAGAGTTGGTAAAGATTTAGCGTGGCTTGATTCCTTACCTCACCATATTGTCCTAGACGATTTTAGATTAGTCCATGCCGGTTACTCCCCTTGGGATGGCGATCTAGATTTACAATCAACTGATACACTTATGTGGATTCGAGGTGAATTCCACAATTCTATTACTCCTGTTGACGAAAAGCGAACTGTCGTTTTTGGCCATTCTACCGTTCTTGGCTTCGGGCTAAAGCAAACGGAAATTTGGAAATCTGAGACAGAATTGAAAAATAGTAGACCCGCTGCTATAGGAATAGATTCCTGTTGTTACGGTGGAAAAGACCCGCAGCTTACTGCGTTCAACCTACAAACAGGAGATTTCGTTAAACAGAGAGTAATACCAAAACACAAGGAGATGAGAGTATGAATACAATACCAGCAACAGAAGAGAATTTGAGAACAGAGAGAGATGTACATCCATTTGATGAAGACCTACCAAAGAAACTGGAACCAACTATGCATCCAGTATTAGTTGATGGAATCAAAGGTGTTGCCACTACTGGCACCCTTGGTACTTACAGTGACAGGATTGTCCTCTCTCTAGAAGAGGAACATCCAGATTTTGGCAAGGAATTTGGAACCAAGTACTTCATTTTCAAAGAGCCTGGACTAGTTATGTGGGGCCATGA
>WTIA01000039.1 GCA_011522915.1 Methanobacteriota archaeon | reverse complement strand
AGTGATGACTGGTTGACACAAATTGAAACCATCACAGATTGGTTGTAAGGTTCAAGACCCTACGCCTGCTCGCATTAACATGGACTGGCTTGGCGATGACTTTCCGTTTAGTACAACAGCTCTAAGGGGCAAGCACGCAATTGTTTGCGGCGCTTCAAAGGGAATCGGGGCAGCAACAGCAAAAATGCTAGCAAAAGCAGGAGCCAAAGTCACTGCAGTTAGCAGGAATCCACACCAATTATTATCTGAGCTTGAAGGTGATATTCACGAAGGAATTAGCCTAGATTTAGAAGACCAAGAAGCAATTGCCAAATTCATTTCTTCAATTGGAGAATGTCATATACTAATCAACAATGCTGCAGGCCCTCCTGGAGGTCCCCTTCTCGATAATCAGGTCGAAGATTTCGAAGCGCCTTTCAAGCGTCATTTACACGCATCTCATACATTGGTGAGAGGTCTTGTTCCAAAGATGGAAGCGGCGGGAATGGGTAGAATTGTCAATATTATATCGACATCGGTAAGAGAGCCAATTCCAAACATAGGTTTGTCAAATACCCTTAGAGGTGCTATGGCATCTTGGGCTAAATCTCTGTCACGAGAATTACCAACTTGCATTACAATCAATAACGTTCTACCTGGATTTACAGATACTGATAGGTTGGGATCACTCGCCTCATCCATCAATGCAAAGACTGGAAAAAGCATCGATGAAATCCATGCAGGGTGGATGTCCCAAGTGCCTATTGAGAGATTGATTGACCCACTTGAAACCGGTGCGGCAATAGCTTACCTGTGCATGCCGATTTCAGGAGGAATACGTGGTGTTTCTCTAGCCGTCGATGGTGGCAGAATGCGCTCTATTTGAGGTGATTTGTTGAGTGAGATGAATCAAGCACAAGCAGAGGAACTGCTAGAAATGTTCGCTGATGGAAAGATGATTGATTCTGTGAATACAAGTCTTGCTTTACATTTAGTCGAACTAGCTAGAGAATTAGGGAGAGATGCTCTCGTTGGTCGCCTATTGGATCATGCAGCGAAAGTTTCCTCAAATCCTGAAGACCAGGGCTGGTGTCAATTTGAATTGATGAAACATCAGGGTTCAAGTAAGGATGAATTAATTGGGCTTGCAGTTGCCTCTGAAAAGGAAAATTTACCGGGATTGGCAGCGGGGATTTTCCATCATGTTTCATTGATGAGTTTGGGAACTGAAGATGCGGGGCTTTTTGCAAACCGCTCGATGAGATTGAGGGAAGATGCAGAAGATATTGAGGGCATGATTTACGGTCATGCTTTACTTGCACATATTGCAAAAGCAGAAGGAGATTTTGAAAAAAGCCAACTCCACCTCCAAAAGAGGCTAGAAATTATTCCTGAGTCTGAAAAATTCGAAAGAATGGAAGCATTAGCAGATTTAGCACATTCACATTCCTCACTGGGAGAACTAGAGCAAGCACAGGCTCTATTGATCGATTCTTTAGAAATCGCCGGAGAATTGAATGAACTGTCGGGAATCCTGGTTGCGAGATGGGGACTTGCAGATTTAGCAGAAATCTCAAATCAACCAGACGAAGCAATGGTCCAACTTTCAGATATTATGACCGTCTTCATGGAAGCGGGTGCAGTAGTCCCTGAACCCGTCAGAGAGAGAATATCGAAACTTACCTCCGAATAGTGATGTTGATACATCGAGCCCCTCTCCCAAGGGGAGAGGGATTGTATGGAGTTCGACATATTCTTCTCGATATCGCAAACTCCAGACCACAATGGATTCACACCTAGTGAATCGGAAATGTTCCATAATTATTATTCTCAATTGGAAGCAGCAGACCGTTTAGGGTTTGGAGTTGCTTGGATTGCACAAGCCCATTTGTCTACTCAAACTCAACAAATGAACTCTAAACCCGTTGTACCTCATTGGAAAGGCGAGGTCGGCCTTTGCACCGATTTTTGCCAACTGGCTCTCGAGTCCTTCAGGAGAACAAAAAATATCGATGTAGGTTCGGCAGTTGTTAGCATCTTAGCAAGCGGCGGACCGATTGCTCAAGCGGAAAGAATCGCAAACACAGTTCAGTTTCTTTCCCACATGGATTCTCATCGTAAGCTGCACGTCGGATTTAGTGCTGGCCGCTTTGAATTCATGGCTCGCCCGTACGGAATAGTGCCTAGAAACAGTGTTGAAGAAGCATCTTGGCCCGCATTAAGGGGTCAAATTTTCATGGAGGCTAGCGAGATTTTCCTCAGATTATTGAGCGGAGAAACAATACACTCTAACGATATTAGAAAAACGATTCTAACCAGAGATAATTTCCGCTCAGATGAAGATTGGTATGCTGTTCAAACAGCAGCAGGTTGCGATGATGAAGAAATACACATTCCTCGCAGGTATGATTTCGAAGAAATCTCAATCGTTCCCAAATCTTGGCCGAGAAATCAACTCGAGTTGGTGGCGGGAACCCACGATCCTCGCGCTCAAGAATATGTGAACAAATTCATGCCTGTCAAAGTGTTTAATCTCTCAATCACCTCTCCAGAAGTAATTGATTCAACACATGAAAGAATGAGTCAAGTTTTCCATCCCGATGGAGGGGAATGGCAGAGGAGGGACATGCCAAGAACAACCTTTGTTTTCTTGAATGCCGAAGAAGGATTGACTCCAGAAGAACAATCCTCTGCAGCAAAAGAAGAAGCAAGACTAGCATTGGGTGAATATTGGAAAGCACTGGAGGGGACTCTAGATCCATCCAAGGTGGAAAGAGCAGCAGATAATGCATTGATTGGCAACCCCTCAGAAATTGCAGCGCAAGTCAAACAGAGATTCCATCCAGAAGACCGTTTGATGTGTTGGTTTGACTTTTTCAACCATGATAGTGCCCGAGTAATTAGGAATATGGAAGCATGGTGGAGCGAAGTTGTGCCTTTGCTGGGGTGATATTTTGAGTTTAAGACACGACAAAAATTCAGCGGTTGCTCCCGGTAAACCGGGCTCAGCAATTTATCCAGATTCACCACTTGGTGAAGACGTAGAAGGGATTCCTACCGGAAGAGACGTCGAATGGGAACCTCTTGTTGATTATCGCAGAAACGGAGTATCAGAAACAACGATTCATGGGGCTGTGGCATGGTGTCATGGAGATGAGGTCATACATTCATTTGGTGGTAACGTTTTGTGTTATGGCCGTTCAATGATGAAACCATTTATGCTGAAGGCTTTCACAAAAGAGTTAGAAAACTTTAGTTGGGAGCAAAAAGCAATTTCTGTTGCAAGTCACAATGGCGATACCGAGCACGTAGCTGCTGCTCAGTCTTTACTAAGTGAGGCAGAATGGCCTCTGATGCTCACGCCGGTTGATGTTCCATTAATCCAGTTCGGACGTCAGGTCAGAAGGCCAAGACGATGGTACCATACATGTAGCGGCGAGCACGCTGCAATCCTTGCAGGATGCAAGGTAAAGGGTTGGAATAGGGCAGGTTATACACTCCCAACTCACAAAGTGTTTGAGGCATACATGGAACAACTTAGAAGATTCTTGGGTGATGATTGGAAACCCCTTAGGGTTGCTAAAGACGGATGTGGTTTGCCAACTGTATCAAATACAGTTTCCGAATTGGCGAAAATTTACGCTGGCTTAGTTCAGGATAAGGACGAAGACTGGATTTGGGAAGCGATGTGCAAGTACCCCGATTTGGTTGGTGGTTTCAATCGATTGGACTCTACTATTTTGAAAATTGGAAATGGTAAAGTGATCGCTAAAGAAGGAGCAGACGGCCTTCTTGGAATGGCGATTGAGCACCCAGATTTTCCAAATGGACTAGGTATAGTCGTCAAGATTGCACACGGGTGGAATTCCCAAGCCACTTGGTATGTAGCGAGATCTATCCTTGGCTGTTTAGGCATAGAATTGAGGAATCCATATCCTCTCAACAGGCAGAAAGCATTCATAGTTCCAGGAATTGTTCCTGATTCGCTTCATGATGTTTTGCGAAGCATACCAACATGGGATGAATGGGATCCTGACCGAGACAGGTGGCACTATGAGGTGGATGCATGATTCATGTTGAGAATCTCATCGGTGGCAAGTTTGTTTCATTAGATGAAAAATTCGAAGATACATCACCCTCAGACTTTTCTGTAATTGCAACAATTCCAAGAACTAAACAAGTGAATGATGCGGTGCTAGCTGCAAAAGCAGCATTGCACGATTGGAGTTCATTGGGGATTGAGCAACGTTGTGATTGGCTAGATAAAATTGCTAATGAACTAGAAAATGAAATCCAAGAGGTTGCAAGGTTGGAGGCACTTGATACAGGTAAGCCGATGGATGTGGCTCTTAACGTAGATGCAAAGCGCTCAGTAAATAATTTCAGATTCTTCGCCGAATTCGGCCGCAATTTGCAAGAACAGAAATTCGAAATGTCAGATGCTACAAATTATGTAATCAGAAAGCCAATTGGTGTAGTAGGATTAATTTCTCCGTGGAACCTCCCGCTTTATTTGCTATCTTGGAAAATAGCACCTGCTTTGTTAATGGGAAATACAATCATAGCAAAACCTAGTGAAATAACTCCATTGACCGCACACTTCCTCGGTAGAATCTGCACTAAAATCGGGCTTCCCGATGGCGTATTGAACATAGTTAATGGATATGGCCCGGAAGTTGGTCAAGCGATCGTTGAACATCCAGAAATTAAGGCGATTTCATTCACTGGAGGAACATCAACCGGAAAAATCGTGGCAGCGACAGCTGCACCAATGTTCAAAAAATTAAGTCTAGAATTGGGTGGGAAAAATGCATCAATTATTCTTGATGACGCTGATCTGGAGATTGCAGTACCAGGGGTCTTAAGAGCATCTTTTCTCAATTCAGGGCAGATATGTTTGTGTGGTTCAAGAGTACTTGTTCACGCCTCGATATACGATGATTTCATGAATAGATATCTGGCAGAGTTAAAGGATTTCAAAATTGGTCCCGTAATCAGTGAAGAACATCGGCAAAAAGTATTGTCTTATATTCGATTAGCAATTGAGGAAGGCGGTGAGATTCTTGCCGGTGGAAATGTCCCTGAAAAACCTGGGGCATGGATTGAACCAACTGTTATTTCTGGACTATCTCACACCTCTAGAACGGCTACAGAAGAGATCTTTGGACCTGTTGTAACAATTCATAAATTCGACACGGATGAAGAAGCGATTGAAATGGCTAATTGTACACAGTATGGCTTGGCTGGAAGTGTTTGGTCAAAGAATAGGGGACCTCATGTCGCAGAAAAAATTGAGTCTGGTATGGTATGGGTAAATACCTGGCTTCATAGAGATTTACGAGTGCCCTTTGGCGGTGTAAAAGATAGCGGAGTGGGCCGTGAAGGTGGTCTGTGGTCCGTTGGCTTTTTCTCAGAAGCGGTCAATATTTGTGTCATGGAAGATTGAAGTCTAAGATATATGTCGCATGGATGGAGGCAACCAAATGTCAGTGCATGCCAATGCCAAGAAAGTGACAACTAACACTCTTCAAGAAATGAAGAGAGCGGGAGAGAAAATCACTATGTTAACTGCATATGATTTCAGTTTAGCAAAATTGGTAGACAGAGGCGGTGTCGACGTAATCTTGGTGGGAGATTCAGCATCAAATGTAATGGCTGGAAGAGATACAACGGTCCCAATGAGTTTGGACCACATGATATACCATGCCCAATGTGTTGAGAGAGCAGTAGACCGTGCTTTGATTGTTGTCGACATGCCCTTTGGCTCTTACCAGGGAAATTCCGCAATCGCACTGGAAAGCGCGATTAGAATCATGAAAGAATCCGGCGGTCATGCCGTAAAACTTGAGGGTGGCGCTGAAATTGTTGAAAGTATCCAGAGAATACTTACTGCGGGCATTCCCGTTATGGGACACTTAGGATTAACTCCTCAATCGATTTACAAATTTGGAACATACACCGTTCGTGCTAAGGAAGATGAAGAGGCTGCAAAGTTGATTTCGGATGCAAAATTACTCGAAGAAGCTGGATGCTTCGCCATCGTTCTAGAAAAAATTCCAGCACATTTGGCGAAACAAGTCAGTGAGGCCTTGTCTATTCCAACAATAGGAATTGGAGCAGGCCAAGATTGTGATGGGCAAGTTTTGGTCCTTCACGACATGCTTGGAATTACAACCGATTTCAGTCCCAGGTTCTTACGAAGATACCTAGATCTTGAAAGTCAAATAACCGGAGCAGTAGAACAGTATTGTTCAGATGTTAGAACAGGTGATTTTCCTAACGAACAAGAATCGTATTAGGCGAATGTAGCAACTAACATTGCTCCGGGGAGTATGCAAGAGGCAATTCCAAAACCATGCCAAATGCCATACCTAAATGGTGGATGGTTTTGCTTTGACCACGAAGCACATTGCCAAATCCAGACCAAGAATGGAAATGCGATGTTGAAATAATTTGGTCCTATAATCCAGAATACAGACATAGGAATGCACACCACTGCAACTCCGATTGCGTGTTCTTTCAAATCTCCCGAATTGGTTAATTTTCCCAGAATAGGTGCGAGAGGAACTGAAAGAATCAATGCGATTATCATCGGTGGAAATTTGTTTTCATCTAAAAGAAAAACACAGCCTGCAACAAGCGAAATGGCGAATACTGCCGGCCATCCGACGTGGCGGAATTTCATGTCTGGCTTTTCTTCCATGTCAGGCCCGACGAGTAGCCGATGAATAGAAGATGCGGAACCTTTTGGTTCGTACATGGCGAATGGAGGTATTGTCGCAGGTTGCCTAGCACCTCACCCCCCTCATCTGGTATATGCAGAAAATCCAGATCAAAATGAACCCGTTTCAGAGGGTGGTTGGGAACAGTTAAGGTGGGGATATGAAAGGCTAAGAGAATCACTCAAAGGCGTAGAATATGATGCTATAGTAATACTATCACCTCATTGGCAAACCTATGTGGGAACACATTTCATAGGAGTTGAGAAGTGTTCCTCGAAAAGTGTAGACCCCGTTTTTCCAAATCTTTTCCGGTTCAATTATGATTTAACAATCGATGTGGAATTGGCCAAGGCAATACACGACCAAGCAGAGTCTGAAGGTATGTCGGTTAAGATGATGACAAATCCCGACTTTAGGGTAGATTATGGTACGATTGTATCTTGTCACATGGTCAGACCGGAATGGGACAAACCAATCGTGTCAATTTCATCAAACCGTAGCCTTTCTTATTACTCGGTAGAAGTAATGCAGGAAATGATGATTGAGTTGGGGAAATCTACAGCCAAAGCGATAGAAGCGAGTGGTAAGAAGTGCCTACTAATTGCGAGTAATTCTCTATCTCATCGCCACTTCGTGACAGAGACTAACCCTCCTGAGGATATGAGCAAAGAACACATCACAAGTCATGCAATGCACCTATGGGATATGCGCATGATTGAATTAATGCGAGCCGGTAAAGCCCAGCAAATAATCAACGAGATGCCAGAGTTTTGTGAACAGGCAATAGCAGAAACAGATGGAGGCGCCCTGACTTGGTTGCTCTCCGCTATGGGCATTCCTGAAGAGGCAGCAATATTGCATGGATATGGTACGATTATCGGGACTGGTAATGCAATAATGGAATGGCCATGCAGAAATTGGGGTGGTTGATTTGACAGGTGAAGTAATCAAATCACTGATTGTCCCAGCACATCCACATCCGGTTCTGTGCCCAGAGAAGAATGAAGGCTGGCAGAGAATTAGGGATGCCTATGACAATGCTCGTAAGCAAATTGAAGAAAGTGATGCTGATTTGATAATCATTTATTCCACACTTTGGCCAAGTGTAATCGGACATCAAATCCAAGCAGACCCAAACCCAGAGTGGGTCATGGTTGATGCTGATTTTCATGACCTAGGTAGCATTCATTATTCTTTGAAAATCGATACAGAATTTGCCGAGGCATGGAATGAAGCAAACATCGCTAGAGGCTTGGAATCTAGAACAGTTTCATACCATGGTTTTCCTATTGATGTTGGTTCCGTTGTTGCTCTTGAATTACTAAATCCGAATAATCGAATACCAGCAGTGATTTGTTCTACAAACGTTTATTCTAATCGTGCAGAAACTACAGTCCTTGCAAAATCTTGCATGGATGTTGTAAAGGCTCAAGGCAAGAAAGCGGTCGCGGTGTCTGTTATGTCTCTCTCCAATCGAATGTTCACAGAACCAATAGAACCTCACGAGGACAGGATACATTCACTGAAGGATGATGAGTGGAACCGCAAGATTTTGGAATTTTTATCAGAAGGAAGGCTGGAAGATGTGGGTCAATTGTCTCGAACAATCCACGACCAAATTAGAGTAAAAAAAGTGGTTGCATTCAAGCCAATGTGGTGGTTATCTGCGATGAATGATAATAGGAATGATTTGACTGGCAATGTTTTAGCATACGAGCCTATTCATGGCGCAGGCGCAGCTGTTGTTGTTCTAGATCCTGAATCAAATGGTACAGGAGACAAGGAATATGACGAGGATGATGTCGAATATTACGGAGGAGATAGGGATGTTCTTGATTCCGAAAAGAAGTCTGATGAGGAATCTCCACAATTAGTAAACACGGGTCCTGAACTCTATGACCCAGTTGAAGGGGAGACCTCTGTTAACACTACAAAAGCCCCCAAACCTGTTGGAGCATATCCTCATGCAAGAAGGGAAGGAGATTTGATTTATCTCTCCGGTGTTGGTCCAAGACAACCAGGAGATAATTCAATTCCAGGTGGGCCAATAAAAGACGCATCAGGTAATCCTCTAGATTATGACATTAAGGCACAGACAAAAGCGGTTGTGGATAACATCGCAAGAATTCTTGAAGAGGCGGGCTCGTCTCTGGATAATGTCATCGATGTAACATCCTTTTTGGTTGATATGGATAGGGATTTCAAAGGTTACAATGAAGTTTGGGCTGAAACATTGGGTAAAGTTGGCCCGACTCGCACAACACTTGCCATCAGGGCACTACCAACTCCTATAGCAGTGGAAATGAAAGTTATCGCGAAAGCATGATGTTCGTAATCAGGGGGTTACTTACATCAATATGGAGCAATAAATAACTACTCTTTCCGACTGACGGGCATTATCAGGACATTTGATGTCGTAGACCGGAAAGTTTACACGACTTTGGAGGAATTATGATGGACATTAAATCAACCACCGGTAAACTCCTCAAGGGGGATATCTCAGGGGTAGTTTCGGACGTAAAGGATACTATTGAACGATCTCTTGGACTTGTAGGAGTTATTATTGTAACAGTAGCTGCAAGTATAGGTTCTGGTCTATTCGTATTGCCTTCATTCGCCGCTGCGATCATGGGGCCAGGTATTTGGCTAGCATTCCTTTTGGCCGGTTTAGTATTCTTACCCGGCACCCTTTCCAAGTCAGAATTGGCCTCTGCAATGCCTCAAAACGGAGGCGCTTACCTATACTTAGAGCGCTCATTTGGTCCACTTATTGGAACGATTGGTGGTCTTGGACTGTGGGCATCTTTCCTACTAAAGTCAGCTTTTGCATTGATAGGTTTCTCTGCATATATGTATGCTGTGACTAACTATCTCGATATTTCAACAAACTCCACACTACTGATAATGGCTGCACTTTTGTTAATCACATTTCTAAACATACTTGGAATAAAGAAGGTGAAGGCATTTCAAACGCCAATTTTGGCTCTCACAACCGCATTGATTGTTGTAGTGTGTATTATCCAAATATTCGATGCAAACACCGATTTTTCAATACCGATAGATGGGGCGTTTGAAGTTTCTAAAAATGACCCGGCATTAGTTGCCGAGGCTGCCGCTCTAGTATTCGTTGCCTATGCTGGAATTTACAAGGCAGGTGCTATCGGCGGAGAGGTTAAAGAACCAGAGAAAAATTTGCATTATGGCATGTTAATCTCACTCTTACTGATCACGGTGTTCTACGTTATTGTATCGATAATTATGATGGCATCTGTAGACGGAGAATGGTGGTTAAACTCAGATGGTAGTCCAAGAGAAGACCCGATTTATGCATTCTTTGATGCTGTTGCATCGACAAGGGTTGGTATTTTGCTAGCAGTCCTCGCTGTTTTGACGATGATATCAGGGGCTCTGTCTGGATTGTTAGCAGCCTCTAGGTTCCTATTTGCTATGGCAAAAGACAGTCTTCTACCAAACTCATTAAGCGATACCAATAAGAAATTTGAAACTCCTCACTGGGCAATTATCCTTACAGCAGTAGCGATGGCAATATCCATACTTACCCTGCCAGTCAAGGATGTAGCAAAATTAGCATCTGGTTTTCAAATAATGGTAATCGTAGCTTTGAATGTTAGCGTGGTTATGCTAAGAAGAGATGTTCCTGAAACTGAATGGTATCAACCAACATTTACATCCCCTCTTTTCCCTTATGTCCAAATTTTTGGAACAATAGCAGGAGGATATTTGGTGTTCATCATGGGTTCAAAAGCGATTATTGGGGCAGTCGCTGCGGTGGTAATCGGTGTTTCGACATACTACATTTACGGTAAGAAAAATCACCAAATTACTAAATCGGTTTTGGCATCAGGCCAAGAAGAATGATCAGGAAACTCTGGTCCATTCTCCAGTCTCACTCACTAGCCAAGAGGTTAGTTGTCCTGTTGAATCGACATACCAGCCAGTCTTTCCTTGCTCTGTACCAGGTGCGGCCTGCATTACTCCTGTTCGTTTTGCTTCTGCTGCAAGTCTTGCTCTAAGGTCTTCCTTGGATTCAGTTTCACTCTCACTAACAACTTCAACAGGCTGAGATTTCAGTTCTTCAACAGATTTAGTTCCATAGTTATGGTCTTGAATCAATTCATCACCCAAAGACTTCTTCTCTGTTTCATCATAATCAGAGAATTCATCTTCCCAATCATAATCCTGTGGAGTTTCAACCTCTAGTCTTCTAATTAGAACAATCATTATTGCAATGAATAGTAAAATTATGATTGAGACCATCGTTAGAGCGGTATTTGAATCACCTAATCCGCCACCAAATAGAACGGCGTCTACATCAAAAAACCGTTGAGCTACAAGCTCATTCCAGTATGCGTTGCATGAATGCGATTCACCCGATTGTTCGATTGAAACCTCATAGGTATCTGCTGCTAAATGGTTTACCGAACCGGCTGTACATTTGATGGTTACCTCTTGTGATGGGACTTCAATCCTGTTACCCGCTTGGTCAATTGCATGAATACGAATTATCATGTTACTTCCCTCCTCTGGACTTTGTTCAGGAATTTCTGCTAACAATCGAACAGGTTGGCCCGGTGCAACGATTACTGTGATGTCCGATATTGCTGAACCAGTGCTGAGTCTGAGGTTCCACTCTCCGGCTTGTCCACCTTGAACTGTCCAGTAGCCATCACCTTTTGAGGATGGAGAAATTATTCCTGCTGGGTCTTCGAAATCAAACTCTACTTCCGATGCTAAAGCCTGATTTCCGTGAACATCTCTAGTAATGATTTCGATTTCTTTACTCTCACCACTTGCAACTTCTATTCCTTGGTCACTGTCAGTTGAGATATATCTAGCCGTTCCAGGAATTACCTCAACGTCAGTTATTGCGAATACTCCCTGTGCCATGGCTCTAATTTCATGCATCCCCATAGAATTTGGTGCCCATTTTTCATTAGCGAGGCGTATTTCCATTGTCATGTCAATATCGTCAACAACCCAAGTTACTGGGACATTTGAAACAACATTGCCATACTCATCTTCGAATATTGGATTTAGTTCCAAAACATCATCTGATGCAACTCTAGTACCGCTTTGTGGTAAGATGATTCTAGCCAATTCTCCTGGTTGAATTGCAACAATTTTTTCTGTTTCATGGACTATCTGAGTTGTATTGTCAAACCAAACGACTGATATTGAATAATTACCTATTGGACCTGGCCTTAATTCAAACCAAACTCCTTGGTCTGTCGCAAACAACTCTGGTGCAATTGTCCATGCACCGTCCACTGCCCTGTCATTTCCTGCTGCGTCGAATGCTGAGATTGATGCTACGATCAAGTCGCCTGAGTGCAGACTATCTTCAGATAGTAGAATTTCAATTCCTTGGATTTCTCCTTGTATTACATTGATTTGAACAGTAGTCGAATAACCTTGGTCTTCGACACCTATTGTCCAGTTTCCAATAATCGAAGGAATCCATTTTACAGTTCCTTGGTCGATGAATAATGATCCGGTAGGAACCGACCAGTTTGCTAGTGAAATGGTTACCTCGCCTTCATTACCCAATATGTCAGAGCGAATTGCAGATAGTGAAACTTCTGAACCTGCACTGACGGTGTTACTTTCAACTTCGATACTGAGTCCAGTGGCCTGTGCGGGTAATACTCTAATGACGCCATTACCAAAAGCCCCCGAAGTGCTATTGACGCTTACGTTCCAAATTCCAGGTGCGTTAGCAAAGAATAGTCCTGTGGAAGAGATACTGCCATTCTCCACCGACCATGAAAGTGTGCCTGCTTTGGAAATTCCAACTTCATTACCGTGAGAGTCCATTGCTATTGGAACAATATGTTGAGTATTGCCACTTTGAACAACAAGGCCGAATGGGATTTCAAGTGATACAGGTTTCCCAGGAAGTATGTTGAATACTACTTGGTGCTCAAGTTCAAGATATATTACTCGCATAACAGCTGTTCCTATTTCACCCGGATGCCAAGTTAGGTTTTGGTGGTCGATAACACCATTTTGACATCTCCAAGTCAAATCCCCTGGGATTAAATTACCCGCTCTATCAACTAAAGAAGCATTCAATTCAATGGTATCGTCAATGCTGATATTTGTGTGGTTGAAAAATGAAGAAATTGCAAACGGATATCCTGAGGTGACATCGATCGTAGTTGTTGTATTGATTCCTCCACTCTCAGCAGTAATCGTCGTAATTCCAGCCTTACCGGGTGTGAAAATACCTTCTGAATCAATGTAGCCAGACGATGAACTCCAATTGATTACTGTATTTAATTCGGCTCCACTTGCATCTTTTACAACCGCATTCAAATCCAATACTTGGTCTGTACTAATCGAATTTGGGTGTTCATCAATTGTAATACTTGCTGGAGTTGAAGCAATAACTGGGATAGATACTTGCACCAAAAGAAGTACAATCAATACCAAAGCCCAATATTTCTTCACATCTATCCCCATTTTATCCTGATTTTTTAGGGTACTATATCTTTCGATTAGTCTGCCCATTCGCTCCAATCAGAACTTCCTGGGTCTCGGTACCACCAGTTACCGTCTTCGTCTTCTCCCCATTCCACGTTATCTTCATCGACGCGATAATCGGACATCCATTCCTCTTTGCCTTGCTGAACAACAGGAGGTCCTGAAGGCCCAGCAGCGCTTGCTGATTCTTCTTCCTCTTCGTACTCATAGTCGTCATCATCGTCGTCGTCATCATCGTAACCTGAACCGCCTGATCGTAGTACCATGACTATGACCACTAGCAAGACAATAACAACGAGAATTCCTAAGATACCACCTGCGTAGTAAAGTGTTCCACCTGCTTCGAAGAAGCCCATGAAAGTGCCATCAACTTGGATTGTACCACTCGCTTCTTTGTTATGAACAGAGATTGTAACCGTCTGTTCTTCTGCATCCAAAGTCGTGATGGTCCATTTTCCGTTTTCAACAGCTTCAGCAGTCATTCTTCCAGTCAACTTAACCTGAGTTTCAGGTGGTACAGGGATTTCATTTTCCCAAGCGTCAAATGTTCTGACTTCGATATCGAAGGATTCCAATTGCAAGACTGATTCCTGAAGCACAGTCAATTCGATTCTGTTAACAGTTTGGTGAGCGGATACGGTCACAGTCCATTCTGCCTCAGCACCACTCGGAGAGCGGAACTTGAAGGTGTGTTGTCCAGCCGTTGTAGCGCTCCAGTTGTATATTCCTCCAGAACCTTCGATCTTTGATGGCGGGACCGCTTTGTTGTCCTTAGTCCATAGCACGCTCTCTAAGAATGTGTTACCATCTGCATCTGTTCCAGTGATAGTAAGCGTGTATACGTCACCAGCCTTTGCTGTATTTGCAATAACATCAATTTCGACAGAAACAGCCTTTCCGTTGCTCACTGTTATTGTAACAGTCTCGGAAATATTGTAACCAGAGTTGGATATAGCCCATGCGGTAATTGAGTAATTCCCAACTAAGCTTGCCTCCCAAACTCCTGCATTTTGAACAATCGTCGATGTAATGTTCTCTTTATCTCCAGAATCTAAATCTTCTAGTTCGTAAGATACGATAGAGGAATCGATAATGTTTCCATCTCCGTCAGTTAGTTGTGGCAAGAACTGGATGCTTTGGTCTGCATCGATAATTTGCACGAGGTCTACTGGTTGAACTAGTGTTACATCGACTAAGTCACCAACTACAACCGAAATGTCGATTGTTGCTTGTAATGTGATATTAGAATCGGTGTATGTCGCTCGTAGCGTATACTTAGTGTCTGATGAGAATACTGGCCAGAATTCAGTTGATGATCCGTATGTTTTCTCTTGCAAGACGCTTTGGTCAGTAAACTGAAGATGTTCGATGTTCCAAGCCACATTTGTAGTCCACTTATTTCCATCAGCATCTTGTGCCTTCACCTTGATTGTCACTTTGTCATCCGTTGTCATGTTGTACTCTGCATTTTCTGGTTGTTCATCAGAATCGATTACCAATATCAAATTGGTGATCGCACCCTCTGTAACTTGTACAGTCACGCTAGATTGCATACCTGCATAAGATGCGGTAAGTGACTTTGTTCCACGCCTTTGAGCGTCCCAAACCGCTGGCAATCCAGCTGTGATTGACCCATCGCTAATGGTCCAGTTTTCTTGAGGTATCTCGACGGATAGTCTGTTACCCATAATGTCGATACGAGTTGTGTTTAGCCATACGAACTCATCTGCTGTTACGAAGGCCGAAGAAGCGATGATTTCCAGGCTAGCCATCTTGCCGTGGTCGATTTGAATCGGTATTTCATGGTACAATCCGATTGTCGAAGACATGTTGATTACGTAATTGCCAACAGTCATTGCAAAGAAAGTACCGTTTGATTCAGTAAATACTCCTCCTCCTGCAGTCCATGTAATACCTCCACCTACAGATAAATTCAACATATTTCCAAATTGATCATGAAGAGTCCAATTCAATTCACAAGTGGTTCCGGCCTTGATTACTCCTTCACAGCCTGTTGTTTCATAGTAGACTGGGGCACCTCCGATTACTGTAATCATTACATCGATTGTTTGAGTATTCCAACCAATTGTTACTGTTTGGTTACCTGAATTGTAAGGGTAGAAAGTTGCACCTGACATAGAACCATTGCTTGGTTGGTAAGAGATACTTTCTCCAGTTACCGTATTTCCATGCTGGTCAACGACGTATGCGTTGATACTGAATGTATCGTCAGCAGTCATTGTTATTTCTGTTAGTGTTGTTTCAAGAAGCACAGGTGCACCAGGTGTTACAGTAATGTTTTCACGAATGCAAATTACCCCGAAACATGCCTCGATGTGATGGACACCTTGTAATTCAGGGATGTACACTCCGGTAGAGTTGATACTACCGCTGGAACCTGTTACTACGGACCAAATGACATCACCAGAAATCATTCCTCCAACCGCATCGTTTAGGATATGCGAAAATTGAACACTGGTGTCAGCATTGGTAGTAGAGCCTGCAGGTGATATTGAAACAGAGTGCACATCTGTGTAATTCACAGAAATCTTTGGTCTGTTGTCAAGTGCACTTTCACTGGAATAGAACTCAACATAAGCAGGAGAACCAGTTTGTGTAGTCGCTATTACAATCCAGGCGTGGTCGCCATTCATTTGCATGCCATCGTGTCCGATATCGAGCCAAACTGAGGTTGTAGAGGAATCAATTGTGGTGGTTGATATCGGTGTTGATTCATATTCTACACCAGCCGTCATACCACCTGTGCTCCATGTTACTCCTGACGAAGAGCTGTTCCATGTTGAACCAGATTGTGTCCATGCTGTTGTAAGCAATCTGTGAACACTTAGGTCGATTTGACCTGTCGCTGCTGAGTCTACTTGAAGATGGATTGCGGCAGAGTGAATCTTTGCTGCCATAGGCAATGGAATCTGACTATTATCGAGTGCGAAAATCATTCTACATTCTGTATTTGCTCCCTCACAGTCTGTTCCAACAATCAAAGAATCCGAACCGTGATTTTCGTCTGCATCACCACTTCCAATATAGGAGTCTCTGATATTGGTATGGCCAAGATCTGCGACTTCGTTACCAGTTTGGAAGTTGTAAGTCCATGTATGGTCACCATTGTAACTGTGGTCAACAGGTGAGCCGATTGCGAATGTACTTCTACTTGAGGAAGGTCCTGGAATTGAACCGTTAATGGCTTGAACCCACCAACTGTATACCTCTCCTGCAGTTAGGTTGTCGCTAAACGTAAAGATAGTTCCGTTAATTTCCGGGTCTTCCCAAGACCTGTACTTCTGCTCGCCATCAGCATCTGCAATGGTTACGATATATCCTGTAGCGTTTGTTACGCTATTCCAGGAGAGTCGAGGTTTGTCTAATGATTCAAGTTTCCAAGTACTGGTATTGTAGAGGATTGCTCCATCGCTTGGGTATACAAGAGTTGGTTGCGCTGGAGGAATAATTCCATCTACGTTGTCTACATAATCAAGAGTAAGTTTAGGCTTGTACTGGCTATGTGTATTATCGTGGAACAAATGAGATGAACCTGGGTTCCCTACCGTTTCAAGCATAATTGACAATGTATCATTACCATTGGCAACGTTTGATTGCGCTAGTGATGTGATGTCCCAAACTTGCCAACCAACAGTTGGTGATACCAATAATGTCGAGCGAGTTATTTCACTGCTTAAGCAAGATGGTGCTGTATTCCATGTGACAGTATCTTCATCGAAAGTATCGCATGCGTGTGCGCTGACAGTTAGGGAAGATGTACCAGTGACATTGTGCCTGTACAAACTCAATAGTGCGCTTGTAGGTGTCATAGCAGATGGGAATGGTAATTCGGACAAGTCAAAGGTTAGTAATACTCGAGATTCGCCTGAGCCTCCCGAAGAAATTCCGATTTCCAAATCATTGCCTGTGAGCACAGAATTTGCTCGACTGGAATCAATAGTTGCATCCGGTACTCCCGGTAGATTTCCGGATTCTTCAAAGACCGAACCCTGATGCAAAACTACTGTGTTATTTCCATCCCCATCATCATATCCAACATTAAGGGGGACCCTGTAAGAATAAACATCTGACCATTTACCCAGTCTGTAATCTTGTTCGGCTCTTACTCGCCAATAGATCCAGTAGTCACCTTTGAATGTGTTTTCCAGAGTGTAAGCGAGATTTGCATCATCCCATGTTCCATTGAAAGTTCCATTATTTGAGAAGTCAAATTGGTAGGTGAATGTTTCATTTGCAAAATCTGAGTCGGGTGAGAACTCCATAATCCAGCGGGTTTCATTGTTAACAGAAGAAGTCCAATTCAGGGTTGTATTTTCTGCACCGCGTGGTCTTGAAGCAGTCTCATTCCAAATCGTCGAACCATCCAATGGGTAGAGATTTGTTGGCTTTCCAGGTAGCCACTGCTCACCGGTTCTCCATGTTAAGGAAATTTCAGGCCGTTTTGATTCGTCGCTAGTGTAATCACTGCTCGCAAACCTCCAATCGTCTGATGTGTTATCCTCAATCACCCAGAATGCAAGTTGTACGTTGTCTGCGCCGTCAGCGTGGGCGTGTTGTACAGCATAGGTAATGTCGAATTCAACAGTATTATCCTCATAGTCTGCATTTGAAATTGTAAATTGAGTTTCACAAGGGTCTTGCCAACTGATATTATTGCCCGTTGGAGAGTTGTATGTAGCGCTTTCATTCCATTGTTGAATTATTTCACAAACTGCAATTCTGATTGTTTCTTGGCCGGTTTCGCCTCCACTTAACCTACTCAGTGTGATTGAAGCATCGATGAATTCATGTGAGTTTGGTATCGGAAGGGATGACCAGTTGACCATCAGTAACGAGACTGTTTCATAATTTGAAGACGAAGTTGTTGGAGAGCGCCCAATGATTAATTCAGTTGAACTTTCATAAGCACTATTTTGTGCTGCAGAATCTATGTATGTATCCATAAAGATTCCAGGATAATTCAGAGATTCAACCAGCTGGCCTTCTTGGAATGTAATGTCAGCATCTGTTCCGTTAATTCTAGTTCCAGTGGTTGTGGGAATGTGGAAAAGGGTTTCATTTCCTTTTGCACCCAGAATATCATCGGTAATGGGTTGGATGAACCAAGAATAAGAATCACCGGTTGACAAGTTGTCTGGATAGGTCCAAGTAAGACTATTCAGGTCCCAGCCAGCAGTAGATTCTCTACTATCGTATACGGACCAACCAGCTCTTTCATTGTCAAATTCTTCCCAGATGAATATTCTCCAATCATCAACATTGGACGGGTTAGGATGGCTCCAACTAAAGGTTGGTTGCGTGGAAGGAAGTAATGCATGACCTGTAGTATTCCACATGATTTCATTTATTGTAGGGTTTGTATTGCTACCTGCAACCTCTGGATTTGAAGCATTACCTGAAGTCCAAGTTAGATTCAACCAAGGCGTTTCACTTGACGTACCGTCAGTCGAAGTGAATGTTGTCTGCCCTTCTCCAATTGAACCGACAATGGTTAGAGAGATGTGTGAATCTCCGTTAGCAAACGCTTGCTGGACTAACTCGGTTATGTCGAATGTCATCCATTCAGCTGATGCTCCTTGTTGGATGTCAATCATATCTCCTCTATCACTTGAATTCATTGCACCTGGACTAGACCAGTTGTTTGAACCGTCATAAGTGGTCCCATTAGCGCTTGTGTTCCACGCTACAAGCGATTTGTGAATCGAGACGGCGTTTCCGGTATCGGAACCAAATTGAGCATAGAGATTCAAGTCCGCATTTGCGATATGTGCGTTTTGTGGGTTAGGTAATTCGGTTAGAGGTATTCTTAGAAGTCCAGTTGCATTATCTCCATTACTGTTGGTTCCAACTTTGAGGCTGCTTGATGATGATTGGTCTGCGGTCGCTCCAACTCCAGAATCAGCAACCCATGTGTCGATGAAGTTAGGTAAATTCAAGTCAGGCATAGCTTCTCTGTGATGCAATTCAACAGCTGCGGAATTAGAATCAATGCTCCATGTTGTGATATCAGGAAGCAAGAAGTGGAATGAGTTAGACCAGTTACCAATTTGGTTTGTCGTACTGGTCGCTCTAACTCTCCAATACCACGTATTTCCAGTATCCAAAGGAGTTCCAACATCAAATGTTTTGTTTGTTACATCGAATCCATTGTCATTCCAACTAGTTGCCATTATCAGGTCTTGTGAATCAAAGGAATCTGTTGTATCCATTTCAATTGACCATCCACCGATTGAAGCGCCGGAAGAGGAAATGTTCCACGATAACTGAGGTGTCTTATCCGGTGCTGGATTGATTCCGCTTTCGATAGACCAAGATCCATTTAGCGGGCTTTGTGGAACAGGTTCTGATGGCATTGCATCCGAGCCTGGAACGTAGACAAACGAAATCTCTGGCTTGCTCGCAGAGTTTGCTGAGTTAGGATAGAATAACGCATCTCTATTATTTCCTGAACCAGCGCCCAAGATTCCTAGAATTAAATCGACGGAGCGGTCTTCTCGCATTGCGTTTTGAACAGCGAGTGTGATATCCCATTCAACCCAATCTCCAGAGGAATATGAATTTCCTAATGTTTCAGAATCGAGTAAGCCACTCTTTTCCCAACCTTTTGCTCCACTGGTTCCCCAAGAGTTGGTTCCATCAAAGGTGGACCATGTTGCGGAATCTTCAGTCCAGTTGTTTTGCCTGCTTTCCCAAGCCGCAATTATCGGACTTCCAGAAGGATAATCCGCAAGCCTCATCTTCAGGGTGGCGGTTTTGACAGCATATCCGTTTGGAAGCAGGTGGCTTGTCAGGTCACAACCTATTAGAATCGTAGTTTCAGATGGGAATGTATTGTAAGAGATTTGCATCTCATCTTCTCCGTTGTAATTTGTGTTTGGTGTTCCGCTATCGATGTATGTATCTTCACAACTTGGTGCATCTCCAGCAGTGGTGGCATTACCATGGGACAATCGCAATCTGTGTTCATCGTCCTGAATATGTTCGGATTCTAAACCTGAAACTAGGAATGAAGAAGTAGACCACCAAGATTGGTGATTTGTTGTAGAATCGATTTGCGCTAATCTCCAGTGATACATCACTCCGTCATCCAGTGAATCGGTACCTGAGATTGACCAGTTTCCATCGGTTGCTGTGAAATCATTGTCCACTGAAGTGTCAAAGGATTGAACGATATTCCTGTATTCGGAATCTGTTGATAATTCTAGCAACAGGTCGCCGCTCCAAGAAATACTACCATCCCAAGAAAGAGTTGGCGTGGTGTTCCCAGACAGGTTATGTCCAGTAATGTTCCAAACTGCATGACCATCCAAAGGTGATAGGTGAGTTGGTATTGTAGGGGGACCGGTACTGCCCCAGTCGTATGTTATTTCCAAGGTTGGAGTATCGCAATCTGTCGCGTCAGTACTGCAAAGGTTGACGAATTTGGTAGATGATTCTTCGATTCCGTATGTCGATGCCACCATCATCAAGTCCAGTGACTTGGATGGCGAAGAACCGGATTGTATTGCTACGTTATTATCGTCGATCCACTTCTGAATTGCTGAAGTGATCTCTACTTCGATGCTAGATGTCGCTTGGTCTCCCTCAAAGAAGCCGACAGACATCGATGGAACTCTTCCTCCATCATCCCAGTAATAAGTCCCGTCATATTTCCTCCACGTAGCACCTAATTCTGTCCAATCTTCTGAATCCATGATGTGAAGACTTACGTTCGCAGCACCACTGAATGTATTCCTTTCGAAGGATAAGTTTGCAGAAATAATTGATGAGTTGTAATGCAGCCCTATGTCATCGAGGTTAAACCTCATCAGACCGTATTGTTCATCTGATGATGAAGTACCAATAGTAATGTTTCCTTCAGTTCCCATGTTTGTGTTCCTTCCAGCACTACTTGAATCGATGAAAGTATCTTCAATCGTATCCTCGGAGAGCCCTAAATCATCGAAATCAATCGTAATTTGCCCATAGTTTCCTACTTCGGTAACGCTGTGTCCAGGAAGGTGGAAGTATCCTGTCTTCCACTGCCCATAGGTGTCACTTGAATCGATTGCTCTCATTCTGTAGTGCATTGTAGTGGAATTATCTAATTCGTTACCCGTCGGAATAGTCATTTCTCCATTACCTGAGTTAATTGTAAACAGAGAGGAATTATCTACGGTATTGTAATACCAGAAGTCATCGATTTCAGACTTGAAATCATCACTGGTCGACAATTGAACTTGGGCATTGTTTCCAATCATACTTTCCCACGATAGCTCTGGAGTTAGAGCAGCACTGAGTAAGAAAGAGTTGGAATCCATGAGTGCGGCTCCATCCTCAACGAAATTCGGTGAAAGTGAACCACCATTGGTGTGTGTTCCGTTTTGGTGATTGATAGACAAATACGGTCTGCTGTTAGAGTCCGAAGATTCAGTCATGTGGCAATTGTATTGGCTCCCTGTTGCAGCAAGAAGTATGTTGATTGTACTTCTCGAATTGATTACTGCGTCTTGGACAATTGATGTAACGTTGATTTGGAATGTGTTGTTTGAATATCCGTAGTACGGCGGTTCCCAACCGGCTCTATCGGTTGTGTCGTCAGCACCAGGAAGGTCCCAAGTCACTGAAGTATCCCTTTCGTTCCATGTAACGTTCGATTCGTCCCATGTTTTCTTTAATCTTGAGGCATAGATAGAAATGTAATCCAGTTGGGTTGGGTCAATTCCACAAGTCAAGTACAATGTCGCTCCGTTTACCATGTCCCCACTTGGCACAGAGTTATTGAATTCGATTACAACCCTCGATTCTCCACTCGCCCCTACACCCAAATCTGCTGAGTCGTCACTCCCATAATACGAGTTTGGATTGGCTGAGTCGATTCCTGAGTCCTTGCTTGCGTTGAAGGTTGAGGTCGTTCTTAGAACTAAATTTTCTTCTTCTAGTTCTTCATTTGGCCATTCAGGTATGGCTTGCGGTAGTGCTAAATCAGCAAATAAGAACATCACTACCAACAACAATGAGGTTGTGATTTTGCGGCGGTCACGGTTGTTTGACGACATGGGGCTCACCAACCCACTAGGGGAGGAGGTATAGTTTCCTTTCGGCTGGCCACCCGTAGGGTGGCCGTCAAAAAATTCGAAAAATTTTGAATGAAGCGAAGGTTCAAGTTCATCCGATTCTGACGTGATGTTGCATGAGCGAACTTTGGGTAGAGCGCCATCGTCCCAGAACGGTTGGGGACATTAGAGGGCAAGCATCAGTTGTCCAAAGATTGGCATCCTATGCAAATTTAGCCGACTTCCCGCATCTACTTTTTGCAGGTCCGCCCGGTACAGGAAAAACAACAGCCGCTATGGCATTAACGAGAGATGTTTTCGGTCCAGAATTCCGCAATAATTTGTTAGAAATGAATGCAAGCGATGAAAGGAAATTAGAAAGCATCAGAACCAAAGTAAAACAATTTGCGAGAACTTCACCTTATGGAGATGCAAAATTCAAGATTATTTTCCTAGACGAGGCCGATGCGCTAACTCATGATGCCCAAGGAGCATTAAGAAGAATAATGGAGCAATATGCTCAAACCTGTAGGTTCATTTTGTCATGTAATTATTCAAGTAAAATAATCGAACCAATTCAAAGCAGATGTGCCGTTTTTAGATTTAGGCCACTTCCCGATTCAGACGTTTTGAGTCAGGTCAAATCTGTCGCGAAATCTGAAAAGGTAGGGTTAGATGATGAGGCTGCTGAGGCTCTTGTAAGAATTTCTCAAGGAGATCTTCGTAAAGCAATAACTGCTTTACAGGTAGCTGCGGCACTCGATAAAAATGTCACTCGATCACTCATTTACGAGACCAGTGCCACAGCACCTCCTGAATCTTTACATCAATATCTCATGGCTTGTAGACAAGATGGATTCCACGCGGCACGGAGAAGGCTTAGAGATTTACTGGACAGATATGGTTTGGCTGGAACCGATTTCGTAAATCAATTACACAGAGAATTGTATGGCGCTGATTTCCTGTCTGAGTTACAAAAACTTGAACTCACTGAGATGATGGCTGAAATCGATTTCAGACTTGTTGAAGGCGGTGGGGAAGCCATTCAGTTAGACGCACTAACAGCAAGGCTTTCCAAACTACTCAGTTGAATCCTCTTCTGGAATTTCTTCAACATTTAGAGTCATTTTTACAGTCCTTGTGTTTTCCCAAGGGTCACCGTCTTCTGTAACTTTAACGACCACATCGTAAGACCCAGCAGTTAGTCCATCCGGGATTTGGATTGCAATTGGATAATCGATGTCTTTGTGTGAACGCACATCGTCTAATGCGTCAGAATTTTCTGGTTCTAATTCCGACCATGAGTTATTTACAGAAACACCATCAAATGTTATCGAATATATTGAATCGGACGCATCGTTGTTATCGGTGAATGAAAGAACGATGTAATGCACTCCAATATACCCTTCAGTCAATTCCACAGAATCTTTGGATGAATCTGTAAATTCGAAACCTTCCTCGCCCGCAGAAATCATACCCCATCCATCATCAACTTGTGGCGCAACTATGTCGGCGAAAGGTGCATTGGTCAGTAAGAATGTTATAGCCAACCATGTGAAAACATGCAAGAAAGATGCTTTGAACCAAGTTCCTTTTGTGTAATGCTCAACAAATTTTTCAGGTAACAATGACCTGTGAATTGATGGTAAAAGAAAAATCGCCATCATAGGGATGAACCACAACATGTCTGCATTTGCTTGTGAGCCTGGCATGGCAACATATCGCATAACCAATGCCATCGAGGTTGCAAATGTAATTACCAGCCACATTGAAACAGTATCTGCTTTCTCTTTCGAGACGTGCTTAACCGGATCAAAAGACTCAATTCCCATGTCAGCACCTGAGCGATTTTTCTTGCGCTCTTTCTCCCCAGAGCCTCGGTTTCTACGCTCTGCAGCAGCGGCAGCCATGGCTGTGTTGATGTCTACCATTAGCAGGTCGGGTGAGTTCCAAGTGAATGAATGCTATGGTCGATAATTGGAAAACTTCACCGAAGAAAATGTTTGATTTTGCCGCATTATTCAAAGAGGGGTGTACGGTGGGCGGGTTGCTTGCCGGGGTG
>WTIA01000122.1 GCA_011522915.1 Methanobacteriota archaeon | reverse complement strand
CACCGATACATCCAGCAAGGGATGAAACAATCATCAGCAGGGAAAACAGCACTGCGTTGGCTCTCTTCATGCATTGACAAAAACGGATTCCGCTTTTGAAATAACCGCATTCCCAGATTGTGATCCAAGTCTGGGAGTTTTGGTCATCTAGTCGATGAATTCGTATTGGGAGTGAATTTCTCCTTCGATTTCAATTTCTCCGGTTTTTTCAATGAACTGAGATTTCTGTAGAGCCCTTCTGATGACGTGTGCCTTCACATCTCGCCCTGCTCCTTCCAGCGCAGTGACAATTTCGCGGATTGTTGCTGGGCCATTGTCCCTCAGCCATGCGACAATCCAGTTCGCCTCTATGCGATTTTGGCGGCGCTCTTCAGTCCAACGGCGCCGCATGTATTAGCCTGTGAGTTCAAGGTAATGAATATCGGTTTGAACTCAAGCATTGGTATCTTGTTCATCACTTTCAGTGCTTGAAACAGGTGGTAAATCCAAAATTTTGCGCTTTATGTTTGCTCTTAATTGCTCTAAGTCTCCGTAACAAATCAAGGAATCACCGAAACGGAGTTGCATCTCTGGGTCTGGATTCCATATCAAATCCCCAGCCCTTGACAGTGCGAAAACAGGGATGTCTCCCTTGAAAATTTCACTAATCGGCGAACCAATTAGGTGTGGGTGGTTACGTAAGTGAACAGAAAGTACTCCTTGTCCGGGTATTGTCTTTAGCAACTGGTCAACATTGACTTCACTAAAGTCAGATTCTGAAACAACATAGTCAATAATCGCACCTGCAACATTAACTCCACTTGCTTTTTCTATTCCTTCAAGTCCAGGTGAAGAGTTGACCTCTAAAACAAGCGGGCCGTCATTGCCCTCGAGAAGATCAACACCTGCAACGTTCAATCCAAGAACTCTAGCAGCTCGACATGCGACTTCAGCATATTCTTCTGAAATATCGACCTTTTCGACGGTTCCATTTAGGTGATAATTGGAACGGAATTCTCTACCTCTAGCCTTTCGGCGCATGCTTGCAACC
Source organism: Methanobacteriota archaeon (assembly GCA_011522915.1). GTDB lineage: Archaea > Thermoplasmatota > Poseidoniia > Poseidoniales > Poseidoniaceae > MGIIa-K1. The sequence continues at coordinate 5,994 of WTIA01000122.1, read as the reverse complement.
ACTTTGCCTCCTACTACTAGTGCTCTGATATCTTTGCCGTGACTTTCTGCAATGTATTCTTGAATCAGCACAGCCTTTCCAGTTACAAGCAATCCCTGTACTAGATTTCCAGTTTCTCTCAGGGTATGGCGCAGGAATACACCTTGGCCTTGTGTCCCCTGTGTGACTTTTACAACAACAGGAAGGCCTCCTACGGCGTCGATAGCTCTCTCGATGTCTTTCATATCACGCACGTATGCTGTACGAGGAGTAGGAATTCTATTTCTTGCTAAAATCTGAGAAGAATGTAGTTTGTCTCTGCTTTGCAGAATACCTTGGCTCGTGTTTGCAGTCCAGACATCTAATTGTTCTAAATGCCTCAATACAGCTACTCCGTGCTTTGTAATTGAGTGTCCAATTCTTGGAATAACAGCATCATAATCGAATTTTTGACCTTGGTGTAGTATTCCAATATCTTGTTCAGCAACGAACAGGGAAAACTGCATCGGATTGATGACCGCAACGTCCATTTCGCGTAGCCTTGCCTCTTCAACAAGACGTCTAGTACTGTATAGTCGCGGACCCCGCGACAATACTGCCAGTCTTGTTGTCATGTGCTGAATGTGCGGCCCTTACCTTTTTGATTCCTTTGATTTTTTACAATCGTTCACTTCAAGTTCTCATTGCTAATGGCAGGGTCATGTCGGATGATGCCCAAGAAGAGCCTTCAAGTGGGGATTCAGAAGAAGATGCAATTGAAGAATTGACAATCGAGGAGCGTCAGGAGGCACTGAAAAGAGCGCGCTGGAATGTCTTCATGTACCTCGGTTTAGCGGCATTATTGTTCGGATTTGCACTGTATCCTTTCATGTCAACAATGGTGGAAGTCGATGAGGGAATAGGCTCGACCGAAAAGAGCATCACTGTATGGGGAATTCCAGTTCCCGGTGAAGATTTTACCGATATTCCCGTAGAAATAGAAGTCGCAGTACAATCTCTCCCAACCGATGTGAATAGTATTGAAATTTTTATTATTGAAAATGCCAAAGGTTGTGACTCAACAGATGGGTCTATTGGGGAAAGTAGAACCTTGCTTCAAACCGGAGAATCTGAGCATCCAAATCAGTACCATATTATCGAGAACCCAGTAGAATCTCAAACATATTCCGTTGAGATGAGTTTAGACCCTGGAATCTATTGCTTACAGATTGTGGTTGACAGCTCAAGTAGCGGATTTAGTGGAATAAACGTTCAAGCAGATGTCGACCTCTATCCGACGCAACTTCCTCTAGCCATCTTCGCAGTAATGTGTTTGTTAATGTCAGGATTTGCATTCATCGGTGCTCAAAAGCACGGCAAATATGTCAAGAGTTTGGTTGAACCAAAGAAAGAGCCGACTATGGAAGATACAGTACTTGCTCAGACCTCAGCCGCTCGAATTGCAGCTGGACCATCAGGGCCGCCCAGCGGTCCAACCGGCCCACCAGTAGCAGGCCCATCAGGGCCGCCGTCAGCAGGTCCATCAGGCCCCCCGCCAGCAGGCCCATCAAACCCAGCATCAGTGGAAGAAGGATTGGTTGAAACCACTGCTGAGCCAGCACCAGAGCCACAAACTGAAGCGGCTCCTGCAGCGGAAGATGTGTATGAAGATCAGGGCGATGGCTGGTATTTCAGAAAATTCCCTGACGGCTCATATGACCAACAAGTGTATGTCATCAAAGACGGATTATACGTTCCGTACGAAGACCCAAACGCTTGATTTGGCCCCTTAGGGGCCACAATTACCCCCACCATTGAAAGAGGGTGAAGTCCCCGTTAATATCGATGGGTGATTCGGAATCCTACGTTTCATCTTCTCACACTGTTGCCGAATTGAAGGCAATGTGTAAGGAGAACGGCCTACCTATTAACGGTAAAAAGGCCGACTTATTGGATAGATTGAACCGCTATTTCACCGATGATTTAGAACCTGAAGAAGAGGAATCGATTTCACTCGAAGAAGAATCTATTTCAATAGAAGAGGAAGAAGTTGTATCACTAGAATCAGAATCTGTACCTCTTCCAGAGTTAGACGAAGATGACGAAATCTTGGAAGCAGAAGTTCTGGATGCGGAATTCGTAGAAGAGGTTGAACCAGCATTTGTCAAAGAACAAAGGGGAAATAAAACCCTTGTAGACCAAATCAAAAATCCAAAGGTTGCAGCCATTTTATTGACATTACTCGTCGCTACAGGAGGGTGGTATTGGTATGTTAACAACCAACTGCAACCATTTACTGCAGACGATCTTAGATATGGAGATTCGATGGAGTATACACTACTAAATGGTGAATTAGAAGTTACTGGAGAATACGTTGAGTTAATCCGAGAGAACGTTGATGTCGACCAATTAAACAAGTCTTGCAGGCTCCTGATGACTTTCTCAGGAATAGGCACTACTTCGGTTACTGACGGGGGTTCTAGTGAACTCGATTTCGAAGCTGATGATTCATTGGAAGGCGTAGTTAGGGCCAAAGGAGCGTATGGCCTAGACTGGCTTACAGTTGAAAAAGTGCAAACTAGAAACTTTGACCAAATTGCATTGAAGAGTTACAATCCAAAGCCTCTGCAGCCTGATGAGTGTCAGTCAGGCTCATCCATCTATTCGGTGGGTGGTAATTTAGAACTCAACACCAAGTCTTGGACTGAAATCTCTGAGAGAGACGTAATCGCAACAGAGGCACAATGGAAATTGACACTGGGCGAGGACTACACTCAAGGAACAACAGTCTCGAATGGGCTTGGAGGAATACTTGGACTTCTAGAAGACGTTGCGCCTGGTGTAGCGGTTGTAATCTCACCGATAGAGCTCAGAGAGATGATGGGAACTAAATTGATTGAAACAGGAACCACTGGAACCCATTTGGGTTGGGACTGGAATGTAATCGGTTCGGATGAAGTCGATGGCGAAGAAATGTGGAAGGTTTCACTCGAGAACAACCAAGTTCGGGACAATTGTTTCGGACATGCAAGGATTACGATGTGGGTAACAGAGGACTCACCGTGGGCGGTAAGGCAGAACGTTGACGTTTACATCTCGGGAGACGAAGGTGACAAATCCGCATGCGGTTCAATCTCAGAGGCATTAGCCGATGTTGTTTTGCCAGATGGTAAGATTAGCATGACTCTTGAGATGTCGATGAATTCGATATCAAGGGGAGACAAACTTCTTGATTTGGGACGAAGCTATTCATCGGTTCCAAATGCTGGAGCCTATGTACCAACCTCTGAGGAGTTGATTGATTGGGGAGATTATGATTTACACATGCCCGACAATTCATCTCTGCGTTCAGAATCACTGGAAGATGCAGTACAATGTTTGACTTCAGGTCACGTTTCAGAAGCGGTAGCGGCAAATGCGGCGCTCAATGATGATGGTTATATTTGGCGAGCGCGAGATGATAGGAGTCAGCAAGGAATTACAATTTGGAACCTATCTTGGGTAAGTTCAGACCCTAATTCTGGTTGGGTTGAATTTGAGGTCAAGGGCGAAGTATCCAATGAAAATTGCACGTATATCGCACATGGTGGAAATGATGAGACAGTAGCGCATAGCCGCAGCGATATACCGTCTGTGCTCAGCATTCGCATGATGGAAGAAGATCTAACAGACCAGACAAGATATCCCGTACTCAGCGGATCTGATGGTCTGTTTACAAGTGCTGGCGAGTATCATCCTGAAACACGTATCGGAATGCTTGTAGTGACACCTGACAGCGAATTGACCGATTGGTTAAACGCACTCGATACAGGTGATGCGGGTGCAACAACGCTTGATTTCACGAGAACTTGGACATCTACAATCAATGGAATGGATTGGGAAAATAGCCTTTCAGTGGCCATGGATGCACGCACAGGACAATTAGTGGGTTGGAATTTAGCCCAATCCCCGCTATGAGGTGATGGTATTGAGCGGTAGAGGATTGGACCACTTAATAGAGCAGAATGAAACAGATTTAGGGTTCTTGTCTGCTTATGGTGGAGGAGAATCGCCAGAGGAATTACTCAAACTAATCGCTCAATCAGTTTGTGAGGGAATGGAAATTGAGGCTACAGACGAGGGTGTTCTGTTCCTGTTATCAATGCAACATTTACCATTGGTAAAATCTGATTTAGAGCGAAGAGGATTCCTCAATGGAGAACTGTCTCACGACGGCGTTAAAGTGGTAATTACCGATTACGGCCCCGAACAACGCCGATTTATCGAGCGCCTTGTTGAGTTTATTCAGAGCGCCTAATCGCAGCGATTGTGATTGCTGTTGTGGTCATAATTACCCCGATTGCTGGAAGGACAGAATCTTCTTCAGAGTCTTCACAACCATCTCCGCCCCACTCTCCATCGTTGAACCAACAATCCGACCAAGTCTTGTAGAATCCCTTTGTAGGGAACATTTCAGTCGAATCGTTATCATCTGTGTAAGTTGCTTTGACTCTCCAGTTAACGTAGGAATGGTCGTCAATAGTTGTAACAGCAGAGGTGAAAATTTTGCCATCAGTAGAAGATACTTCGGCTACAGTTGGGGCTAAGCAGATTCCATCATTATTACACATCTGAGTTGTCAACTCAAACGTTGTATTGTTGTTGAATGCATCATCATTTAGCGTTAGTGTGATTTCCCATTCTTCCAAATCAGTTGTTGTTTCTGTATGGGTGATATCGCTAAAGATTGTATCCTCAATTGTTGGTTCAACATTCACACCTCCTTCAACATCAGCAGCGCTTGCAATGTTTAGTAAGGCAATACTCATGAAAATGCAGATTAAGCTTCTAAAGTTCATAATTCCATCTCCCATAACTCGTCACCAACCCAATGGATATTCTTTAGCCCCTTCCCTTTTAATTCTTTGACCAGGCTGTTCCCATCTTTTTTTGCCCAACCAATCGCTAGAGGTCTCTGGTGTTGCTGGTCTCTTACCCATACCAAATCTCCCTCTTCGATACTTTCATCGGCATTGTGAATTCCAGCAACCATGCAATCTGCTCCCTTCATCAGGAAAGGAATAGCTCCATGGTCGACTTCTACGTACCGCTTTTCGCAAGGATGAGAAAGGAATCCGCGCAATGTCAAGAAGACAACCCTTTCATCGTCAGGACTCATCAATTCTACTGCCAATGGCACTCTATCGACCAGTACCATCTTCCAGGGGCCATAATCCGCCATCTCAAGGAATGCACCATCAACGGCCAAATCGATTCCTAGCGCTGCCTCGAGGTCTTTGAGCAAAGGAGCAATGTGTTTGCGGCGCACTGGACGGCGCTTCTTGATTTGCCAATCCTTCGCCATATTCGCCCGTAAGGATTCACAGGTTTGACCCTTCGGTTTGATGAGCCTGTTCCTCCTCGGATTACCATGGACGTATGGTGTGCCATCAGAACATATCCAAAACATGCTACTGAATTGGGCAATCCGATTCCTACTGAGCCAGTTTTCTTCCTAAAACCAGTATCTAGCGTTGTAGGATTTGGTATTATTGACTCATGCGGAGGAGATGTCCACCATGAAATTGAATTGGTAGTGAGGCTAGGGGAAAATTTGGAACCTGTGGAGATGGCTATAGGGTTAGATTTGACAAAGCGCAGCGTGCAAGACCATCTGAAGAAGAATAGATTGCCTTGGGCGGAAGCCAAGGCGTTCACAGGTAGCGCGGTTATTGGAGACTGGGTAGAGTTTAACCAAGGTGCAGAATATTCGCTACAGATCAACGGAAAGGAAGTTCAACGCGGCTCTCTAAATGAGATGAGTTGGAATTGTGAGGAATTAATTTCTAAATTGGCACAATGGGCCCCGATTAGACCCGGAGATGTTCTATTCACAGGCACGCCTTCAGGAGTGGGGCCTTTGATGTCTGGTGATGAAGTAACAGCCTCTCTGTATGTCGATAAGACTCACATCATCACTCATTCAGCCAATTGTGTCTGAAGCATACCATTCAAATATGAACGGCTGGTCGGCAAGCCGCTGGAGACAATTAACAT
>WTIA01000052.1 GCA_011522915.1 Methanobacteriota archaeon | reverse complement strand
AGCAATTGGAATTCATTCTATTATGGAATTGATAGATTCCAAAGAGCAAGAGAAATTGGCTCAATTTACGCATGGACTTCTCAAACAAATGATATAACTCATTGGGCATATGAAGCGAGGATGTACAATTACGAATTCCCTACTGAAGTTAGAGAAACCGATCCAAATGTTCACACTGTTACTGTTGCTGATGAATTATGGCACAGTGGTGGGTGGAGTGGCGGATACACATCGACCTATCAAAACGTCAGTATTGATTTGCCAAATAATATAACCCAATATGACACGTTGGAAGTTTTCCACGAACATGCTTGTGAAGACAGACGAAACCGTTACCAAAGGTCTGATGGAAGCTATGGAGGATGCCATGAATGGGATTATCTAGCATACATGAAAATTTGTGACAGTGATAATTCAAGTAAGTGTGGTACAGAATTTATGAGATGGATAACAACCTACGGACGTGAAGGAAGATGGCTAACCGATATCACTCCATACCTTTTCATGTTACAGGATAATGATACTCGTAATTTCAAATATCAAGGTGCTAATAAGGGAACGATGACAATAAAACTGCTATTCTCGGATTGGGATATTGGAGAGAGGAGTTTTTCTGGTGAACAAGTCTTCACCGGAGGTCAATTCGCAGGAGAATACAATAATGAGTCAAGATACAAAAGACAGCATAACTTTTCTGCTCTTCCTGATTATTACAGTGTGAAAATTGTCGGAACTATTACTGGCCATGGATTCAATCAAGACCAGGCTAATTGTGCCGAATTTTGTGACCATGAGCATCATTACTACCTGAATGGAAATACGGCTTATGAATGGCATCCAATCGTTTACGATAGTCAAGGTTGTGAGAAAGAAGTCGACGATGGAGTTGTCGCAAATCAGTATGGTTCCTGGCCATTTGGAAGAGCGGGTTGGTGTGCAGGTCAAGACGTCAAGCAATGGGTATACGACATCACCGATTGGGTTGATAATTCCTCTACAAATAACCTAAGATACAAGGGGTTGTTCAACGGTCAAGAATATGTTCCTCAAGACACAAATGGTGGAGGAAGAGAGATTCGAGCAAATATTTGGTTGGTTTGGTATTCTCAAAATTGAGTTGGTGGAGGAGCAGGCAGATTCTCGATTTTTGTTTTTGGTGATGGTGTATCTAAGAGTTCGTAGCGTGAATTCCTTCTGCGTGGAATGTATCCGGCTCTTACGATTGCGTCTTGCAATTCGATTTCACTAGCTTGCATTTTATCTGTACCAGAAGCGGATACGACGTTTTCTTCCATCATTGTTGAACCTGCATCGTCGGCACCGCCTAGAAGCGCCATTTGAGCAATGGACAGTCCCATGGTTGGCCATGAGGCTTGTATGTGAACAATATTGTCAAAGAAAAGCCTTGAAATCGCTACATGCCGTAGATATTCTGTAGGTCCTGCTCCCAATTCGAATCTGTTCCTGCCACGGTTTCTCTTTCCGTATGAGTTGTTTTCCAATTGAACTGGCCATGCGATAAACGACGTGAAGCCGTTGGAGTATTTTGAGAGACTATGATCTTGCAAATCTCTTACTCTTTGCATGTGCTCTATTCTATTCTCAATAGTTTCACCAAATCCAAACACGTTGGTAGCGCTAGTAATCAATCCGAGGGATTGTGCTTCCTTCATGACTCTCAACCAATTTTCGGGGGAGCCTTTCTTCGGAGAAACATCTGTCCTAACAGATTCTACAAGCATCTCTGCACCACCTCCTGGCAATCCATGCATACCAGCGTTTTTTAGTTGAGAAAGTACCTCCAGAGTTGTGAGGTTTGCAACCTCAGCAATACCTTCAATTTCTATAGGTGAAAAGCAATCTAGATCAATCGAGGGATGTTGTTCTTTGAGACTTTTCAATAAATTTGTGTAGTATTCCATTCCAAGTTCTGGATTCACTCCACCTTGCATTAGTATTCTTGTACCTTCGATATTCTCGAGTTCGCTAACCCTTTGACTAATTTCTTGAAACGTTTGAGTGTAAGTTTCGTGATGACCAGGAGGCCTGTAGAATGAACAAAATTGACAATTGATTGTACAAACATTGGTGTAGTTGATATTTCTATCAATTAGGTAGGTTACCTCCCGATTTCCATTCATCTCTGTTCTGCGTTGATTTGCAGCACGTCTTAGTTCATGAATTGGAGCATCTCTGTACAATACAACAGCATCCTCGATACTAAGCCTGTCTCCTGAAGTCAAATGACTTTGAAGAATCTCTGACCAAGACATTCTTACCACTCAGGCGGAACCTACAATCGCCTCGATATTAGCAATTGTTTTCGGGCAGTCACCAGACAACACATCAGGACCATCTCTGGTAATTAGGACATCGTCCTCAATTCGGATTCCGATGTTTGCATATTTTTCTGGGCAGGTTACATCCGGCCTCCAAGCTCCAAAGTATAGACCCGGTTCGACAGTAATCACCATTCCTTCTTCAAACAATCGTGGTTCATTATCTGGCCGATATACACCTACATCGTGTACATCAATCCCCAACCAATGACCCGTATTGTGCATATACCATTTATTCAGTTCGCCGTCACTTCCTAACGCTTCGTCTAAAGTTTGGTTGATTACACCTAATCTGATAAGACCCTCAGCCAGAACTTTTCGTGCTGCTTTGTGTGGTGCATCGTAGGAATTTCCAATACGACACTGATCAATTGCAGCCAATTGAGCGTCCAATACAATTTGGTAAATTTCCGCTTGTGCTTCACTAAATTTACCATTAACCGGCCATGAACGTGTTATGTCTGATGCATAACCATTGTATTCACAGCCAGCATCAATCAACAATACTTCACCATCATCGCATGTGTCATTGTTGACAGTGTAGTGAAGAATTGTTGCATTTTCACCACTACCAATAATACATGGGTAGGCTATGCCAGATGTTTTACAATACTTGAACAGACCCTCAATTATACCCTCGAGTTGCCACTCACCAACTCCCGGTTTGGTGTGAGCCATAGCTTGAATGTGGGCCTGAGCAGCGATTTTTGCTGAATGCCTCATCATTTCGATTTCAGATTCAGATTTTCTAAGCCTCAATTCATTAATCATTCGGGAAGGGTCAATGATGCTGACTGGACCCAATCCGAATTTCTGTCTCTCTCTAGAGGTTGATTTTATCTCCATGTCAACCAATGCATCTACGTTTGCATCTACACCTAATTTCACAATTATTCTAGAACATTTTACAAGCATTTCCGAAAGAGAATCATTCAAATCTTCATGAGAAATTGCATTATCAATCGGCCAGTTTTCCAAGGCACCTTGAGTACCCGGTCGTCTACCCTCCCATATTTCTTGCAAAATATCCTTTGGTTGAACGAACAGTGTCGTAAACCACTTACCGTCTTTATTGAATGCTGTGAAAACAGCTTCTGGGTCCTCCCAACCACACAGATACAACATATCACTGCTAGTTCGGTAGTGATAATGTACGTCGTTAGAACGTGTGGACTCTTGTGGAGCGGTTATGATGAGAAGGTCATCCGGTCTTAGTTGAGAGAATAGGCGCTCTTGACGAGACTTGTATTCCTCAATACTAATCTTTGAAGGCTCTGGACCAACGGCCTTTAGAGATTCATCCCACATGCTTTTAGCCAAATCAAACGATTATTCAGTTATTGTCATCACACGATTATAATTTAGTCCCATAATTCGCTCTCTTCATCATTTGCAGTCTCTTCTCCGCTCGTAGACTGTGATACTTTCTCTTTCCATTTTGGAAGAGATGATGGTTTTGATTTTACTGATGTTAACCTACGAGACATTATCACTGCGATCGTTATTATTAGGAGCAATGAGATTAAGGCAGTGTAACTTGTACTTTCGGGGTCAGATAATTTTGAACTTTTGACGACCAAATCCATTTCATACGAGGCATTAGCTCCATCATCATCTTCGACAATCAAGAGTAGATTATACTCTCCCACTTCAAGGTCTTTTACAGAGTAGCGTTCGAATTCGGAAACTAGTTCATCGTCAAGATACCAATAAAATGACATCCCTGAATTTTCGTCTCCTGGGTCGATGACTGAGGGATGGAGAGATAGATTATCTCCTTCACTGAATTGCCAAGAATTAGGATTTCTAACATCTACTCCTTCGATCTCAAATTCGATAACTGGGATCACATTGTCTACAGTTACATACGCAACAGTTGAATTCATCCTTCCCACCCAATCGATTACGTCCAGGCGAATCATATATTCACCCGACTCATTCAACTCGATGTTTAGAACACTTTGTGAATCATTTGTATTAGGAACATACACATTTCCCTCAGGAGAATTAATGTACCAAACATATTGAAGATTATTACTCCAAACTCCATCATTAGAACCACTGCCATCTATCAAAATATTCTGACCTTCTGAAGATTCATTTGGACATATCAGGGATGAAATCGGGTTTGTTCTATCTACATAGACTGAAATGGATACATCAGGAGAATTTTTCAAAAGTGAATCCTGCAAGTAGTAATTGAAATCCCAAAGACCATCCGTAAGTTCTAATTCTGTGGCATTTATTTCGAAGGAGCCAGAATTGCCTTCCCAGTCAACTGATACTGTTTTGGAGTTCGTAACACCGTCGCATGCTCCGTTTGGAGCATAGCACCAACTGAGAATAATATTCGAATCGTTAGCATTGGAGTCGGACAACACTGCTTTTGTTGCAATCTCGACTGAATTGTCGACCATAATTGAACTTGGATGATATGGAGAAATCATTGGGTCATGTGGTCCAAGGCCAATGAAAATGATGCGGTTGAGGAATTCTTTACCCAATCCATTTGGCTGTCCAATTTCTAACCAGCAAGTACAATTCAAGCCGCTTACATCGATTGTTAGACTCCAAATCCATAAATTATCAGCAACTGGATTCACTACAGAGAAAAATTCTCCGGAACGAAGTATAGGCCATTCCAAATATGGATCTGTAACGTCATACAACACCCAATCAACATTTTGCGGATTTAGAGTCGTAGACCCATTCAAGATTAGGGTTTCATTTACCCAAATCCCATCGAGTGTTGGACTTGTTAGAATTTCACTGGAGTTATCCACTTCGGATGAAGCGCTAGTGGTAGGTACAAGCACAAGCAGAAGCAATGACATAAGAAGCCAAGACTTCAGATGTATCTGCATTTACTACTCCTCAAACGGATTACATAGTTGCCCTTGTCCTGGGAAACTATTGATATCTCGAGGGTTGGTATCCCACTTGTATTCACAGTAGTTGACGTGTCCATCTCCGTCACTGTCAACCATTCTATCTGCATCGTCATAAGGGTCGAAGTTGAAGTAATACTCCCATCCAGTTGCCATGCCGTCATCATCGTGGTCTTGATAGTAAACTTCTGGACCGTCGTCCCAATCATCCCCATCGGTATCGTTCCTTATTGGATTTGTTCCATTTACAAACTCTTCATAATTTGTGTAATTCTCAAGATTATCATAGAATGATTTTCCATCTGGAGTATCAGGGTCAATGTGACAGTTGCTTGATTGAGGGTCCTCGTAAGATGGACAGTACTTTGCAATCAATCCGGTTCGGTTCAGACCATCATTATCTGGGTCTTCCATTCCATCATCAATGCCATTCCCGTCTGAATCTTTCAGTGCAGGGTCCATTACACCACGAGCGCCATATGCACTGTAAGTCGAGTTATCGACAAGTCCGATTATCAACGCCTCTTCTGAGTATCTAACTTCATAACCATCAGGTAACAGGTCACCATCAGTATCGTCATCAACTGGATTAGTGTTCCATCTGTCTGGAGCTTCAGCACCATTGGCAAGTGTGTCATTGTCAATGTCATATGTATCATCTTTCAATGAGCCAAGAGAAGGGTCTAATGCCCATCTGCCGTTACAATCGTTACAAAGGGGATTGGATGGTACAACGAAATTTGTCATATTCATTTCATATACTTCGTATTTCTTTTCAAGGATGAATCCTCCTAGCCAGTTTTTCCAAACATATCCACCTTCATCTAGTCCACACTCAATCATTGAGTCGCAGCCTGGAGGCAACCACAAGTCTGTTGCAACCCAAAGTGAATGTGATTTGGAATTATCCTCGATAGATTCGACTTGCATCTCCCATCCATCCAACATTCCATCTGCATCGGTATCATTGATGAGTGGATTGGTTGGATTTTGGAATGGACGTGGAACAAACAGTACTTCATTACCGTCGATTAGACCATCGTCATCGGTGTCAGAGTTATTTGCGTGAGTGATGAAGTTATCTTGACCAAGAATCACTTCTTCACCGTCCTCTAGACCATCGTTATCTGTATCATACATACATGGGCTGGTAAAATATTCTTCACCGTACCATGAGAATCCGTTCAACGCTTCTGCTTGATCTCCCAAGCCATCGCCATCTGTATCTGCGTTAGAAGCGTTTGAACCTAAACCACAAACCTCGCTGAATTCTTTGAAATCGGACAATCCGTCCTCATCAGTATCCCAAAGACCAGGATCGGATGTTACTCTTACATTTTGAACACCACGATTTACTACAAGAATGTCCCAGCCGATGACTTCTATACCATCTTTTAATCCATCACCGTCAGTATCTGGATTGAGAGGGTCTGTGGAGCGCCCATCAATGATTCCATCGCCATCTGAGTCTCTTGCATTGTACTCCATCAAATTAGTAAACATCTCATCGATTTCAACAATCTCAACCCACACATCTAGTCTGCTTTCGATTGTATCTCCAACTTCTACGTTAATTGAGTAAACATATCCTTCTACAGGTGCCACAAGTGGTATGATTTGTTGATTACCACCAGACAAGGTGATCCTTGCTCTTGCAACTGTCTCATTGGCGCTAACCCAGTCATCAAGTTCGACATCAATTGCTACAACTAATGCCACGTTTTCCAATGTATCAAATGTAACCGAGCCATCTCCGTCAGCGTCGTATCCATCGCGGTCGGAATCAATGTCCCCATTGGACCCATCTCTAGGGTCTAGTCCGTTAGTTGCTTCCCAGCCATCAGGCATTCCGTCTTCATCTGTGTCCTCATGCCATGGCGATGTGAATTTGTCTTCACCAAACACAATGGCAACTTGGTACTCTTCGATGTTGTTCATGCCGTCTTCATCCCAGTCTCCATACCCGTCTGAGTTATTTGCTGGGTCCAAAGTTTGTGATGCAGCAACCGCTCCGGTTCCTGGATGTTCTGAAGCGTCTGAATAACAGAACTCATAGCCATCAGGCATTCCATCTCCGTCAGTATCCCAGTCAGATGGACCGTTTAGCCTTCCATCGCCATCCATGTCTTCCTTAAACCAAGCAAGCCCATGTTCAAGTGCATCGGATGCGAATGGTGCGGTTCTGCTAACAGGGTCGAGAAGGTCTAAGCCACAATTTTGACCTGTTGCCATCATAACCATTATTGTTGAATTTGAAATTTCATGAATATCATTCAGCATATCACCATCTGAATCTGCTTTTGTTGGATCAGTACCATATTCTTCTTCTTCGAGATTGAATAATTGGTCATTATCGGAATCTAAAACTTGGTCACAAGAGTGCTGGCCAGCTGCGTTTGCTAGGTCATCCCAATCAGCGACACCATTCTCTCCGTCGAAGTGGTCTTCTAAACTTTGAATCATAGCATCTGTTAGTTCTACACAATCCCAGTTTCCTGACAATGGGTCGAACAGGGTATAATTTCCTGCTGGGTGATATACTTCTTGCTTGTAGGTGACTTCCCACTTGTCGTTGAGCCCATCTCCATCTGTATCTGCCAAACGTGGATTTGTGCCTTCCTCTACCTCTACCGAATTGATTAGCCCATCACGGTCAGGGTCACCTTTGGGACCATCGTCAGGGTCTGGCCAAGAATCTTCTTCTTCTTGCTCCTCGGCTCCATCAGAATTCGCCTCACTAGGATCGTTTTCAGCGTCATCAGATTCACCGTTATCGAGTGGATTTAATCCATTCTCTACTTCCCAACCATCTGACATAGTATCTTTATCAGTGTCCGGGTCGAACGGATCGGTTCCATATTGTGCCTCAACGGCGTCTACTAATCCATCACCATCCGAATCTTTTGATTCACCAGTATTTGACCCATCACCAATCAAATCGTCTTCTGCAGCAGGGTCGAAATCCCCCGCTCCTTCGCTGGTTTGAAAGAAACCTGATGCACCAACGAATAACGAACCAAAAATCATGGTTGAGACAATTGCAACGTAAGCCATTTGATTATGTGACATAGACATTTTGATACTCTCCGCCGACTACGCAACTTACTCCACTACTGTTCTACAAATAAACCTTCACGGTAGATGATTTCCATTGTGCAGAAGGGCAACTGTCTAAATTCATGGCAACTCATAACGGTTTTTTAACGTGATATAGTGGAAATTACCGTCACTTTCGATTCCAACTTTCACCGGCCTGCCTTCGCACCTTACCCATGCCCCTGCTAAATTTCCTACAGTTAAAGATAGAGTGGAAATTTCAGAAAATTTCAATTTTATACCTCCATTAGAATCTAATTCTTCTATCGAATCTGGTACTGACATTCCCTTTGAACCAAAATATGTCCTACAACTATCAATCCAACCCTCCAAATCTGCTGCTAAAAACAATTCTTCACCTGCAATAAACAATTTTTTTGAAGCAATTGCCATCGATAGGAAACCGTCTCCAACTTCAGGCCAGTTTCTTCGTTCATCTTCTCCAATATTAGCTACTAACCCCGTACAAGATTCTTCCAACCTGTTGAACAAACCGGCTGGCAGCAAAAAATAATCAAGACCGTCAATCTTCCATCCATTCTCAACTTCAATTTTGAACTGCTCGCCATCAACAGGAAATGTTGTAGATGATTTTGGCGCGGTAATTGGCGAGTTGGTCTCGTTTAGAGTAAGTAGTGTTGTACCTGCTGATTTTTCCTGCCAAAGCATACGATATCGCTTAGAGTTAATCCTTTCAATGTCTGCTTGTAAAATACCTGCAAAAATTGGCGCAAGTCCATTACTATCGAAACTTGGAGGATTCAGATATGGGATTCCCCATCCTCGGAGCCTCCACCTTTGTTGTAAAGCGTTGAGAGCTTTCTTTTTCCTAAAAATTCCAGTGAAATCTAATTCGGTTGAATCTAGCAAGTGTTCTTCCTCGTCGCATGCAGAATTGACTAATTTTCTTCCCATAGGTGCATCGATTAGTTCCTCAAAAAATCGCCACCATGACTCTAAGGCATCCGCTCGCCAAAGATACCACTGATTTCCATTTTTATCTAGAATCAAACCTTTAGAGAAAACGAACTCATTACTAATATCATTCATTAAGTCAAAATCTAGCAAGGTGTCTGCTTCGTCAATTAGCGGCATGTGATCACATTGGATAACCACTTAGGTTCTCTTCATTGAAGCAATAACGAATTACATGATAATTCGATTTGAATTCCCTTACATCATTCTTGACCGAAGATGGCTCTTCATTTTCAAGAAGAACCCTAGCGTAAAATCTTGCAACATCAATCATTTCATCTGTACCCATGCCAACTCGTGTTAATTCTTGAACCCCTAATCTTAACCCGGAAGGTGTCATCGCTTTTGTGTCGCCAGGAAGCATGTTCATGTTAGTAATTATTCCAGCTTTTTCCAACTTATCTGCAGCCTTTGCGCCTGCTCCAGAATCAAGTTCACCGTGTCTAGTTAGAACTTGATGCGAAGCCGTATAACCTCTAGACTCGGCTAATACGTCAAATCCTTCAGCGGCCAGGGCCGCAGCAAATGCTTGAGCATTCTTCACAGTATTTTTTGAGAGTTCTTCACCATACTCGATAAATTCCGCCAACGCTACTACTTTTCCTGCTACGTGGTGAAGGTGATAAGAAGAGCAGGTCCCCGGAAAGACTGCATTGTTCAACTTTCTTTGGAATTTTTCATCATCAGAAGATGATAAAATGAAACCACCTTGTGGACCAGGGAATGTTTTGTGAGAAGACCCAGTCATAATGTCTGCACCTTCGTGTAATGGATCTTGGAAACATCCTCCTGCAATTAGTCCAAGGACGTGAGCCCCATCATACATTACAGTCGCTCCAACTTCATGGGCAGCATCGGCCAATTCCTGTAATGGTGTAGGAAATAGGAACACAGATTGGCCAAACAACGCAATGGAGGGCGCTATCTCACGAATGAGGTCAGCCGATGCGTCAATATCTGGTTCCATTCGTTCCTCATTCCATGGATAAGTAGACAAATTAAGGTCTCTCAGACCTACTGCTCCCATCCTTGCGTGAGATATATGTCCCCCATCTGCAGTTGAGACTGCAGTAATCGAATCTCCTGGTTTTGCAAGTGCTTTCAGTGCAGCAATGTTTGAAACAGTGCCACTTGTTGATTGAATATTTGCAAATGGTGCATTAAACAATTTTTTTGCCAGATCAATACCAAGAGATTCGATTGTATCAAAATCTCCACAACCTTGGTAATATCTCTTGTTAGGCAAACCTTCTGCATACCTTCCGTGCAAATCGCTTGTTACGATTTTTTGAACCATCGGAGAAACAATATTCTCACTTGCTATCATACCAAGACCCTCTCGGTATAGTGTACCACTGTCTTTTACAGCATCCAATACAGTTTGAGCATTGTTGATATTTTGAGGGCTTGCACGCCAGCCACCTTTAGCCTCAGGCATAGTTACTGGTTAGCAATACAGCCTTTGACCCTTTGGAAAAAAAGAGTTAATTTACGAATTCAATTTGGTCTTCTTGGACCACCATTTCTTGTGGCTCTCGACTGACGCTCTGACCGGATTGTATTGTGTGGTATTCCACGGCGTTTCATATCGGTTGAGGCTATTGCTCGAGGCTTGTTTGACCGCCCCATAGGCTTAGCAGCCCGACCTGACTTTCTTTGGATATGTTGATTACGACCTCTGTAGGCTACAGGCCCAACCAAACGCTCCATTGCTGGAACATCAGCGCCTTCTTCTTTGGGCCTCTTTAACCACCAACCGGGGGATAAATTACCAGTGCGTGCATCTTTTTGGCGCTTCATTGAGTTCGCTCTACGTGCAAGTTTTGGTCTAACAGACCTCTCACTTTCCCTTGAAATAAGGTCAGTCATCCATCCAGGGAACCCGATGTCATAGACAACTCCGTTTACAGTTAGCAACATACCTGAAAGAAGTAGATGAGTACCAACGGGTAATTCTGGCCTTTGAATATTTATTTTGTGACGTTTAATTCTCTTTGCGTAAGCCACCATTGCTTTTTGGTCTCGATGTCTGATGACCTTCATCTGTTGCCGACTGAACCTTCTAGCGCTTTGATGTAGGAATATCAGACCAAAGGCAATCGCAATTCCCTCTAGAAGTCCAATTGTACCTGTTGCGTAAATTCCAAGCATCAACCAAATTGGAGTCAGAACTCCCCAGTGGAAAATTTGAGAGATGATACCAGATGTGAATCTTGGGGTCATTTTCTTTTCCACTGCGCCGGCTGCTGCGATGAATACGTTCGCATTTAGGGCCTCATCAAGGCCACCTTTGACCATCAAAGCAGCTACGGGATTAACCGGTGCATCGTCGATCCACCTTCTCGAAACTTTTGTGGCTTTTTTAGTCAAAGCAACTTCCAAAACATCTTCGTTATCTTCTGTTTTGGGCCTGCCCAGTATGTTAGCAAGAGCCATCACTCTTGGGTCATGCGGATCTGTTTCCTCGAGTTCGGTTAGCACACTAAGGGCACTATGCCACTCCCCCTTATCTACCAGACAAAGGGCTGCAGCAACTCTTGGTAATACCATCAACGGATTATCTCTTACCAGACGTAGAGAAATATCGAATGCCTCTTTGTGCAAATTCTGTGCCCTGAGTAATGCAATATGGGACAATCTTGCTTTTATGGAGATATTTCCTTGGTGTAGCATTCCATCTGTTGGTTGAGGGCTCCAAGACCTCAACATTTTCATCAAATCGTTCAAGTGGTCTATACATGGATTGTTTTCCCAATCCCACAAGTCATCTTCATCTACCGAGCCATTGTATGGGTCGAACCACTCACAAATGAAAGCCAAAAGTTCAGGCTCATCATATCCATCGGGTTGTTGCAGATTGTGAAGTGCTTCCCTTGCAGCATCAAGTCTCCGACAGGCAATATGTCCTGCAGCAATAATCATTCTCGCTTCGTCATCTTCACCGCCGGATTGAGCTAGAACCTTTTTTGCCTCTTCTATGGCGGAAGGCCACAGTCCACGCAATCCCATTTCAACCATCCTTGCACGGCTTTTGGCTAGCCTAACTATTGCCTCATCTTCACCGATTGACCTTGATTGGAATCTGATTAGACCATCAATGTCGTTATTTTGTCCTGATTCTTCAACGAGGTCAAACATCCAATTTCCACCCCCGCTCAAGATTGCACCTTCACGGCGTTGGTCTGGATTCAAATCGAATTTCAAATTCCTCAACGAATTAAATTTGGCAATAGACAGTACCCAAGTAAGCAAGAAAATCGTCTGGCCTACTGCAATGAATATCCACGTGACTAGTAGACGGTATTCCTCATCAAATCCTCTACCTTCAAACCATTCAATAAATGGCATAAGGTCGCCAAATTCTTTGTAGCAAACCAAAATTAACAGTAAGGCAGTGTAACCACTGAATCCCGCAAATGCAAAGTATAGAACTCGTGCTTGTGCTTTGTCTTCAGACCTAATTTCTCTAGGAGTTGCTAACATTACACCTCCCAAGCCGCCGAATGCTTGTCCTCCGAGGAAAAGGTTTCGAATTAGTTCAAAAATGAACGCTAAACCAACGATTGCAATATTGAGTGACAAGTATGCTGCCAGAATTTCTGGTAAACTTTTCAGGGCTTCCCATTCTGCGAGAAGTGGATTTTCCTGGATTTGTAAGTAGACTTGATGGCCCAATATACCTCCGTAATTGAGGATTTCTTCAGAGTTGGCAGGGTCATTTAACATGACAAGCATAACCGTTACAATTCCATTTATCGCTGTGATTGGCATGGTTAGTAGGAATAATACCAATATGAATGCGAATGCTCTGCCTACAAAACCGAGTTTTTCTGCGTCTATCGGATTGGGCCTACCCAACCATGTTCTGAATTTTCCAACCATCAGCATATTCCAAGAAGCACCCATAATTCTACCATAGGCTAGAATTGTTGGACCCATGAATACCAAACCTGCTATTGCAAGCGCAAGTGGTTTTTGAGACGAATCAATTCTTTGAATTAATAAGAAATATGTTGCTACAGAGGCTGCAAATAGTCCAATTATTGTTCCAGTTCTCCGTAGTAGTAACTTTGTGAACTGGTTTTTCACAACGCCTATTCTTTTTCCAACCAATTGCCCGTTAAGTGATTCCCAAGGAGATATGAAAATTGGAACAAGAACTAGAATGCCCATCAAAATAATGTTGGGAAGATAATAGATTTCCGGATCAAAAATTAGTTCAGAGATTAATAGCAATACACCTGTCATTGCCATCATATACAATGCTATACCAAACCCAACATTTGGTAACTTCAGCAACTTTTTCACTCCACCTCGGCCCTTTGTCAAACTATGTACTTCGTACAGGCCGTCGTCAATCTCAAACCCAACCTGTAACCCGGACAGTTGGGTTGGAATCATCCATTTCCACAAAATCAATGCTGTTAGAAAAGCAACTGAAAATGGAATTGCATGAGTTAGCGATAGGTTGGTTGGGTTCTCAATCGTTGCTGCAGATGCTAATGGTAACATTAGCACGAACAGTAAACAAGCGAAGAGTAACCTTCTCATTATTATCACCCTAAAGGATTGTATTCATCACTTCTTCGCCGACCTGTGGCGACTCAAAAATGATTCAATTCTATCAAATGCAGTATTCAATGTGGCTTCGTCTGCCAAGTATACAAGTCTAAAATGACCCATGCCTTTCTCGGGAGAAAATCCGCTTCCGTGAACTAACAGTACATGTTCTTCGTGTAGTAGATCAAGCACGAATTGTTTGTCGTCATTCGCCCAGTGCTCGTCTGTTAATCTAACAAACATGTAGAATGCTCCGCCGGGATTTTCCACTTCTATTCCTTCTATTCCTGCAATTCTATCCAAACACAAATCTCTACGTTTTTTTACTCTGTTTGAATAAATCTCCATCCATGAACGGTCGCCATTCAGTCCTGCTAGGTATCCTAACTGCGCAGGAGTGCTAGCACATAATCGCGAACGCAGCAGTCGCTCTATGCCATCCCTTACATCGATCATAACATTTGAAGGGTCATGCAAAGCCATGTAACCAATTCGCCATCCCGGAGCATAGTAAACCTTCGAGACCCCATTCAGAGAAAATACAGGAACATGATTTGACCTAGATGCAACCGAAACATGTTCATTGGTAAAGTCAAGTCCATCGTAGATCTCATCCGCAACAATCATGCAATTTGGCCATTTTTGGGCAATTGCCAAAAGTCTGTCAATATCACCGGGTTTTGCAACATTACCCGTCGGGTTATTTGGATTGATCAAAACCAACAAACGCACATTTTGGTCCATCTTTGACTCTATGTCGTCTAAATCAATGGCCCAACCATCATCAGATTTCAACGCATATTCAATTGTAGATGCACCATACATCTGTGGATATGCCATGTATGGCGGGTAGTGCGGACCTGGTGCCAAAACTTTAGAGCCCTTTTCCAGTGTTGCTGCAAAAATAATTTGTAAAGCTTCAGTCACACCATGACAAACATACACATCATCCTTTGAACAATCCCATCCCTTACGTGTTTCATCCTTTGCTATGGCCTTTCTCAATTCTGGGAGACCATAAGATGGAGAATAACCGTTATTTCCTGATGCTAAACCCTCAATATATGCATCAACCATGTGTTTTGGAGTAGGCAATCCTGGGTACGCAATTGGATCTCCAATATTCAGTTTGATAATATCGTGGCCTTCTGATTCCAATTTCGTAGCGGGAACAACAACATCTCTAATCGCATATTCTATGGTTGATGCACGATTAGATACAGGAATCAAGATATCCCACCCATCCTGCAGATTTCGTCATACTGTTCTTTGGATACTGGCTGGACTGAGAGTCTTTGTCCTCGCTGTACAAGCGGCATATCATCCAAGCGTGGGTTGGCTTTGATGTCGATAAGAGAAACACTTTCCATCTCTTGTACTGCTTCGATATCAACCATAATCCATCTAGGGTTATCAGGTGAAGATTTTTCGTCATAGTATTTACTTTCTGGATCCCAAGAGGTGTGATCTGGGTAACCTTCCCTACATACTCTAGCAATTCCAGCAACATGTGGAGGCTTGGTATTAGAATGATAAAATAAGACCATGTCGCCTAATTTCAAATCATCTCGCATCATGTTTCTCGCTTGGTAATTTCTCACTCCATCCCAATGAGTCGAACCGTCTGCAACTAATTGCGAAAACGGATAGACGTGGGGCTCGGATTTCATCAGCCAGTAATTCACCATGTTAGGTCCGTCTAAGCGACATCCCTTAGATTTCACCATGCTTCGCCATGGTCTGGAATCAACGTTGCATCAACAACATCGATGTCTCCGCGAACCGCAACCTTACCCAGACCAAGTTTGCGGGCCATTGAATTGGCACCACCTGTCGATCCAATACCTAATTCTTCAAGCAGCACAAATATCGCTGGCAGAAGAATTAGTGCGCTGGCCGCAGCAATCCATAGAAGTATGATAATTACAGTGATGAACGGCTTAATTTCGGGGATAGGAATCTGATAAGCAGTAATCATTCCCAAAGTCGTAACTGTAGCAGCTTCGAATAGTGACATACCTGTGCTGACCGTTGAGGTCCGAATCGCTTCGATCCCCCCTCCTAATTCGCGTATACGGTTGGCTATGTGGATAGAGAAGTCAACACCCACGCCAACAAGAATAGAACCAATCATAACAGTAACCAGTGATAATGATACATCCATTTGCCACATGACCAACCATTGAAGTGCAACAGTTGCAATAACCGGAGCAGTTGTCCATAATGAAAATCTAATGTCCTTGAAAACAATGGCTAAAGTCATCAAAGTTAGGGCAACAGCGAAACCAAGCGAAGACCATTGGCTGCCAACAATCAATTCGTTGACAGCAATAGCAGTGGCAGCGACTCCCGTCAAATCTCCAGCATAGATGTCTCCTTCGTAATCTCTTGAAGTGTATTCATTGACCTGAGCAACAGCTTCGGATGTCTCAGCAACTGGTACGAATGGCATATCAACATAAATTAGATTCCTACTGTAATCATCTGAAATGAACAGCCCCCTGGTTTCATCGGTCAAACTTGAGTAAAACACGTCAAGAAGGAAACCTTCAGCACGCACATTTTCTGTCCCGTTAGCCCTAGGAGCGGTCAGAATTTCCCAGAATGTCACGTCTTCGTTATACTGTCGGTTTAGATACGGTTCAAGTGCATCCTTCAAATCTTCAGGAACTAGTGGGTTATCTGTTAAATTCCAAAGTGGCGTACCGCTCACATTGGCACCCAAACCTACAGATTTCATCAAGAAAACAATGCTTACAGCATTTGTTTGTTCAATTGTATTCAACTTATCTTCCAGAGCAGATAAACCTAACAATTTCTCAACCGGTTCACCTTCTGTTGGATCCGCATCTCCAGAAATATCTCCCTCGACAAGAATCATTCCAACTTGTCCTGCATTGAAATCTTCGGAATACTGTTTCATGGTCACAACGGATGCTTCATCCTCTGGCGCCATTCCAAGCAGATCTATGTTTTCCTCTACATTTCCTTGACCCCAGAACCCAGAAACGAAAATCAATACCATGAATACTGCAACAACACCTTTTGACCAACGAATTGGAACTTGAACGACCTTTTCGAAAACTGGCAGCGGCGGGTGCTTTGGCTTTCTCAAGTCAAGTAAAAGTGTAAGATTGGGAACCATAGTCATTGTTAGGAAATAAACAATCACGATACCTCCAGATAGTGCAATACCGACAGTCTCTATAGGTTTCATGGGTGTGAATGTTAGAGAGATGAAACCAATTACCGTGGTCACAGCAGACAAGAATACTGCTCTACCTGTTGAGGCAAGTGATTGCCTGATTTTTTCATCCTTCGTGCCCGTTTCTTCTGCATATCGATTGGTAATGTGCAGACCATAAGACACCCCAAGAGCAAGTAAAATTGGCCCTACAATAATAACAGTCATAGTTACTTCATACCCGGTATAACCCATTAATCCTAATGTCCAAAATACCGAACAAAGAGTTGGCAAGCCGGCGATAACGACCACTTTGAATCCCTGGACTGGCCTCCAGGTTCCCGTCTGCAAAACATCTGAGTGGAATACGAACAATCCTAGTGCCACCAAAACAATTGCTAATGGGAAAATTTGCCAGAACAATTTGAATGAAAACTCTGTTACGGCGTTAGTAATAGGAACTGGCCCGGTTAATGTCATGGAAATCCCGAGGTCCTCCCAATCACAGAGGTCTGCACCGATTGGGTCCCCATTTTGGTCGTACTCACAAGGGCGTTTTTCTTTTGAGATGTTATCGAGTATTTCTTGAGTTTTGTCAATAACTTCTTTTGCAGTTTTAGTTTCATCAACTGCGATAATGATTACCGCTTTATCGAGGAATCCATCGCCATCTGTATCTCTTGCCATTTTATCTAGACCAGGGGATGGAGAACCATCATCTTCATACATTTCATTTACGATAGTATCGATTGTTGTTTGCGAAGGGATACTGTAATTTCCCCAAATCGGATCACCAAAATCCAGCACATCCTTGACTAAATCCCCGGCTGTTTGACCTATACAATTCTCATCGTTTGGCGGACAAATTTCTGAGACTAATTCATCAACAAATGCATCTTGAATCCTTGGTAAACTTGAGTTGACCTCCTTAACGATAGTTGAAAGAGACAACGCATAGATTACGTCATCTGTTGGGTCGGAAAGTCTAGGGTTTAGTTTATTCTCCACATAGGACATTTCCTGTAAAATCCTTCTATCATCAATTGGTTTTTCTGGAGAACCAATGTAGATAATCATGACATTCGTCGACCAATTTTCTTCCACTTCTTTGATGCTTTCAAGAACTGGCGAACCCTCTGGTAAATACACATCCAAATCACCATTTACATTTAGTGAAGGTTCGTCTCCTGGTTTAATGGATGTACCATCTACAAAACCTGAATGATAGGCGAAAAATACTGACGCTAGCAAACAAGCGGTTACCATTAGGATCGGAAACTTCGTCAAAATCCCCGTAGCGCCGTGCTTTTGCCATTCTCTCTGTAGAGATTTGGGAGCGTCTAAAACGGCGTCTAATGCTTTTTTTGCATCAAAGTCTTTGACGCTACTTTTGAATTTGTCTTGACCGTGTCCAACTATTCGAGACAACTTATCCTGAAGGGACGTAGGGTCGCCGCTTGACTTAGAATCGTCTTCCGACATCTTGCCCCTCCAATTGGCCGTTGTGCTTAGACCATTTGAACTCATACCCATCTTGGTCATCCAATCACTTCAAATGTAAGACATAACAGCGCCAACCGGACCTGTGAGGATAACGCACTCAGGGCCGGTGAGCAATATGGCCGCTCCTAGACTAACTGACAAGAGATGGTCGATTGACCTAGAGAAAAGAATTCAGGAAGAGCACTTTGCTGATGAGGAAGTGTACTCCAAAAGATATGGGTTCAATCCATATTCTGGAAAGGAAATTTTCGTAATTGATACACCGCCGCCATATCCAAGCGGAACATGGCACATTGGAGCTGTTGCACAATACAGTATGATTGACGTTATTGCTAGGTCGCAAAGGCTTCTTGGTAAAGAGGTAAAATTCCCCTGGGGAGTAGATAGAAACGGTATAAACGTTGAATTCACTGTTGAGAAAAACACTGGAAAGAAAATGAAAACCTATGATAGGGCTGAATTTTTAGAATTGTGTAAACAAACAATAGAAGAGTTCACACAATCAATGAGAAACACTGCAAGGAGAGTAGGTCTTTCGATGGATTATGCGAATGAGTACCTAACTGACTCCTCTGACTATCGAAAAGTTACACAGACAATTTTTACTGAATTATTCAAACGAGGTGCGATTGTTGAAGACCTGCGCCCAAATATCTATGATCCAGTTGAAGGAACAACTATTGCTGATGCCGAAGTTGAAAGATTGCAAAGGAAGACTAAACTTGTTGACGTAAAATGGACGACTGAAGATGGTGAAGAACTAATAATTTCAACAACAAGACCAGAGTTGATTTGTGCATGCGGTATTGTAGTAGTTCATCCAGATGATGAAAGATACAAGCACTTAATCGGGAAAAAGGCAGTCCTCCCTTTACCTGTCGAAAATAGGGACTTGAGTGTTGAGATTTCTACCCATCCATCTGTAAAAAGTGAATTTGGTTCAGGCATTTTGATGGTCTGTTCATTCGGGGACCAAAACGACGTTTCTGTATTCAGAGAAATGGGACTCAATCCATTCCAAGCAATCGATTTAGAGGGTTGTATGACCGAAATCGCAGGACCATTTGCTGGAATGAAGGTCCACGAAGCAAGAAAATCAGCTATCGAGTATCTAGAAGAAAACGGAAAAATACACCAAATAGTGGAGAAGGAACAAGAAGTTCCCGTATCAGAGAGGGGTAAAAATCCAGTAGAAATTATACTTCTCAAGGAGTGGTACGTACGACAGACTCACATCCAAGACCGGATTAAGGAATTGGCAGATGATATTGAATTCCATCCTCCAAGAAACAAGCAATTCTTACTTGATTGGATGGAAAATATCTCAATTGATTGGCCAATAAGCAGGCGCAGATGGTACCACACGGAAATTCCAATTTGGTATGCAGATTCAGGTACCAAGGTAATTTGCGCACCTCCTGGAGTTTACGTGCAGCCGTGGTGTCAGTATCCACCCGAAGATAGCGAAGTGTTGGACAGAGAAACAAGAGAAGTCCTAGGAAAGTTCTCAGAATTAAAAGACCAACTCGGGGAAATTATCGGGGAAGAAAAGGTATTCGACACTTGGATGGATTCCAGTAATTCGAACCTTTTCGTTTCAGGCTACTTGAATGAGATGGATACGTTCGAGAAAGCATTCCCAACTGCAATAAGACCGCAGGGCAAAGAAATCGTAAGAACTTGGCTTTACTACACTCTCCTGAAGAGCGCTCTTCTACTTGACAAACCTGGTTTCAAGCATGTTTGGATAGACGGTTTGGGGATGGATCCTTGGGGTCGAAAGATGTCAAAATCACTAGGAAATGGTATCGATGCAGATAGCGTTTTGGAGTGTGGAGCAGGTGGTAGAACCGGTTCCTGGAGAGTAAAAGGACCGGAAAAGAGCGTTCAGTTGAAAGCTAACAAGATTGGCTCAGAGTGCTTCCGACTATGGAAAGCATGTGACGCTCAAGTTGGGGATGACTTCCACATCAACCCTGAGGAAATTGAAGCGAAATATTTCGGGGTTCTGACTAAATTGTTCAATGTTGCAAGATTTGCAAGCCAATTCGATGTACCATCTAATTTGGATTCAGTTCCAGACGGGCTATCTGTCGAGGACAGATGGATTTTATCTGAATTCTCTGAAACCATGGGTAAGGTAGAAAACGCATGGAAAAATCTAGACATCTACACAGCAACTCAAGGTTTGAAGACATTTGGAACGGGTATTTTACCGAGTCATTGGCTTGAAATGTCAAAGTCTAGACTTTACGATGGAGATACAAACGCTGCATGGACAATTCACAGAATTGTAAGGGATTTGATGTCCGCACTTTCTCCAGTCTGTCCTTTCTTTACCCACCACATTTCGAGCACTCTTTACGGAACAAGTGCCGTGGATGTGAGGAAATTCCCAGAAAGAACCCCTGATGAAGTCTCCTTGAGAGAACTTACTGCGAGAATCGAAGAATTCAATGGTTCGACTTGGAGAACTAAGAAAGAATCTGGACTATCTCTAAACGCTCCAATATCTGGAATTTCGGTCCCTGATGAGTTAGTGGAGTTCACAAGTATTCTAACCCAAATGCACAAGTTAGAATGATTACTCATCTAAATCCAGTGTCGATTGCCTTGAAGATGGTATTTCGAGATTACCTAAGCGAAAACCAACAAGCCTGATTGGACGATCAAACTCAACGTTTTCAGCAAACAGACTTCGTGCTAGGCGCAAAAAAACCGTCTCATCATCCATTGCGACGGGTATTGATTTTCCATGAGTATGTGTTTCAAATCCCTGATACCTGATTTTGACCTCACCAAGTCTACCCGCCACGCCAATTTCTTTTGCGCGTTTCATAACCCTCATAACCAAGTTTGTAAGGTGATCTAAAACCACCTCGCTATCTACCTGGTCAAACTCAAAAGTACTCTCTTTGCCAATTGATTTCCGACTTCTTAAAGGGCTTACATCATCGCTTGTTTCTCCTTCAATTACACGGTTTATCCATGATGCAAATCTTTCTGATGTAAATCTGGCAAGGGCTATTTCTCCAAACTCTGAAACCTCTGACATGTTTGTAATTCCCCATTCTGCCAATCTTGTTGCAGTTTTAGGACCAATACCAGGTACTTCTCTTACAGAGCGGTTTTGGAAAAACAACTCAATTTCATCGGGTAAAGTCCTGTGAATGCCCGCTGGTTTATTTTCTTCGCTACCCATTTTTGCCAATATACGAGTCGAGCCAATCCCAAAAGAAGTAGAGAGTCCCAATTCCTCAAAAATTTTGGTTTGGAGAGTTTTTGCATGTGCAAGCGCAGAATCCCAATCTCCACTGCAGTATTCAGTTACATCAATATAGGCCTCATCGATGCTTGCTTGCTCAAATTTGTCAGCATTTTCTGAAAGAATTGACATTACTTTTCTACTAGCTCTAGAATACAAACCTCTTGTTGACTTTAGATAATGGCCGGGCCCATGTGGTGGACCTGGACATCTCCTCCATGCCTCACCAATAGGCATAGCAGACCTGATACCAAATTTCCTTGCAGCATAATTGCACGTCGAAACTATCCCCCGTCCCTTTCCCCCTTTAGGGTCTGAACCCAAGATTAAGGGTACATCAGGGTTAAGATTGTGATGAATGGTCTCAACTGAGGCGTAAAACGCGTCGAGGTCACAATGGATGATTATCCTCGACGCCATGATTACAATACAACGCCGAAGGTCTTTGAAGAAAGCGAAAACTATGTTTTACAAAATCACTAGTTTAGGAATTTCGAGTTCACTAGGGTCTCTGGCTTTTTTCCTGATAAAGCCATTATCACAGCATTTGCAATATCAATGCCAACTCTGCGTTGAGCCTCAAGTGTAGCGGCACCTATGTGAGGTGTTCCATGGAAATTTTCGTGTTGAACCAGTTTGTATCCCTTTGGAAGAGGTTCGATTTCAAACACGTCAAGGGCTGCACTTGTTATTGTTCCATCTTCTAGAGCATCTAAAAGGGCACCTTCGTCAATAATTCCCCCTCTTGCACAATTAACGATATGATTACCACACTGGATGCCGCCTTTTTTGCCGGGCATCATTGACATTCTTTTGGCATTGACAAGATGATGGGTTTCCTCGGTTAAATTACAATGAATGGAAATGTGGGTGCATGTCTTGAATAACGAATCCACTTTTTTGTGAAGATAGGCTCCTTGTGCTTTTGCAACCTTAGGGGGGAGATATGGATCATAGGTGTGAATTTCCATTCCAAGAGATTTTGCAACTAGTGCAACTCCTTGAGCGATTCTACCAAATCCTATCAATCCCAAACACTTTCCTGACAGTTCGGTTCCCTTCATTGATTTTTTTTCCCATTTATCATCCCTCATTCCCCTGTCAGATTTTGGAATATGTCTCAAGGAAGAAAGAAGATGTCCAATAGTCAACTCTACTACAGATTGAGTTGATGCATTCGGTGCGTTCACAACCATAATCCCAGCATTACCCGCCGATTCTAAATCGATGTTATCTACGCCAACACCCGCTCTACCTATTACAGAAAGCCCCTGACTTACCTCAATAACATCGCTGGGTAATTTTGTAGCACTGCGCACGATAATGGCATCAAACTCTTTCAGTGCTCCGTTCAATAAATCATCTTCTTCAATGTAACCTATTGAAACATCGTGACCGGCTTTTTCGAGAATTGCGATTGCCGATTTATCCATCCCATCGGTCACAGCGATTCGTGCCATTATCGGGGTTTGTTACCTAGGCCCTCCATGAACATTCTTGAAGTAAAGCCACTTCAACCCAACATGGCATCCACACTGGACCTAGGTAATTTGATGTGGGCCATCGGAATTTTGCTTATTCCTTTGCTACTTGCAGTCCCCGCAAAAATCCTCTATCAAACAGTTATACTTGGCGTAGGACCTGCTGAGAGAAACTATCGCTCTACAGTTCAAAAAATTCTTGATTCTGGAATGCAAGTCGAACAATTTAGGGAAGTTCTTGACGAAGAGGCTCGGAGATTAGGTCTCAAAGCGAGCAGGGCTAAATTGAATGAAACTAACATGTTATATCCGTTGAGTTTAACACATTTCTTACTAGTTCCAATGATATTCATCCTACCGATAATTGCGGTCATCTCACTTCCGATTATCATTATGGGCATTCCTGTATTGTACATTCTCGAAGTACTAATTATCCGTCGAAGGATTTTGGTCAATGCAATCAAGTTACTCGAAACGTGGTTTGGTAAACAAATTATCCACATCCCAGACGCCGGAAATGATCATTGTTCCAATGATGCAAAGGTGCTAGACGCTTCAAACATTGCCGTACATTTCCACAAGGTGCCCAGAGTTGTCTTCTTGGGATTATTTTCATGGTTAATCATTCATTGGACATTGAGACTTGATTCCCAAATTACTGAGTTCGTTCTTGCAGGACTATTCTACATTCTATTACTTGGAATAGTCGGAATTGTAGCTACAGCGTTGGAATCAAATTTGGTCTTGGTCGACCCAGCACGAGGCAGAATTATTCCAATTTCTGATTGGCTTGATTCAATGTTAACTCCTATTGTTGGTGTTGGTTTAATCTTCTTGCTTGGAAGAGATTTGATGACAGAAGCCAGAGATGATGGAAATACAATTCTATTCTCTGCAACAGTTTTGATGGTCCTTTACTGTGCGACTGCAGTCGGAGTTACATTCCAATGGGGATATGCTTGGTGGCATGGAAAGACAATTAGAAAACAATTTGAAAAACAAGCCATAGACAAACTAAATCCTCAATCATACGATTTAACGCGACACCGTGGTCGAATTCAACTCAATGTAAGATGCTCAATGGCAGAAAGGATTGAGGGTGGCATTGGCCATACTAGCAATCTAACTTTCACAGACTTAGACAATCTCCCAACTGCTCATGATGAGGCGCTAAAGAGCCCGAACAACCCGCTGTGAAATTAGTTCATCCAGGGGATTTCATCCGGTATTTCTGCAAAAATATTAGCTGGTAATGCTGTTTTGATTTTTGAAACATAGCCTAAACCTGCTG
>WTIA01000067.1 GCA_011522915.1 Methanobacteriota archaeon | reverse complement strand
CCCTTTGCTACTAGCCTGTCATCTTCATGGATTACAGGTCTTGTCCAAGAACGGTTGCGTGCTATTTCTGCAAAGCATTGTAGGACGTCAATTTGTGCAACTCTTGAACTAATCATTCCAAGAGTTCGAGATTTTTCTCTACATCTATCCCTAAGGTCTCTGAACATATCATATTCGATTGTGTTAGCTTTGGTAGCTGCGGTAACCAACTTGTCCTCCCATTCGACCAATTCATCAGTTACGTATCTATTTCCGTTCGTCATCTGTTGCCTTCTATTCCAATCCTCTGGAACTTTTGACAAATGTGTTTTTGTTACCTCGATGTACCAACCTATTTGTCGATTATGTCTCACTTTGAGGGATGGTATTTCCAATCTCGCCCTTTCTCTTACTTCCAGGTCCTTAAACCATTGATGACCTATTGCAGCGGCTTCTCTTAACTCGTCCAGCTTTTTGTCGATGCCTTCTCGAATTATTCCTCCATCACGCATTGACAATGGTTGTGTATCGTTCAGGTTTGCTTGAATATCAATTCTCGTCATTTCCAATACGTCTAAATCACTTGCAAGTTTTTTGAGTAGGAGGTCATCTACCTCTAAGCATAGCGATTTCAACCTAGGCATTCTTTCTAAGGCTAAACCAATTGCCACTAAGTCCCTTCCTGCAGAGCGATTGTATGATAATTGAGTTGCCAATCTTTCCATATCTCTTAGGCCCTTTAGTGCATCTCTTAACTCATCTAATCTCCTCGAAGAACGTGCTATAGTGGCTACAGCATCTTGCCTTTCTTCGATTAAATGTTTTTCAGCAAGTGGCCTCAATATCCATTCCTTCAGCATCCTTCTGCCCATAGATGTGCGACATTTGTCTATTGCACCAAGCAAAGAACCCTCTTTTTCACCGGATAAAGTTTGAATCAACTCTAGATTCCGCAAAGTGGTTTGGTCTAGAATCATATTTCCTTCAGGCCGCATTATCTCGATTTCCTTGAAATCTATTGAATCCACAATATGCATTGCGGCCAAATAATCAGCAGCAAGCCCAGCAGCATCCATTGCAAGTGGCGAATCTCCTAGGTCGATATGTCCTAAATCTGCGACTTCAAGGATGCCTTTCAAAGCATTTTGCCCCTTTTTCTGCGAGGATGAATGTTGAGATAGTGTGACCCCATCTAGTTGGGAAATTACATGTCGAAGTTCCTCACGTTCAGCATCTCTTGGTGTGAAAATCAATTCTTTTGGGTTACTTCTCAGCAAATCGTCTAATAATCTAGACCATCTTTCATCTCCGTGATGCTCCATAGTCCAAACGTGGCCTGTTGATGCATCGAGGGTCG
Source organism: Methanobacteriota archaeon (assembly GCA_011522915.1). Taxonomy (GTDB): domain Archaea; phylum Thermoplasmatota; class Poseidoniia; order Poseidoniales; family Poseidoniaceae; genus MGIIa-K1. Next base: position 23,663 of record WTIA01000067.1, on the reverse strand, counting down.
CCAACCCTAATCCATCCCCTCTTACAGATATTGCAGCTAAGCCAGCAACTTCATCGGTTCCAATCAAAGTTTCCTCATATAGCGAGCCTGGCGTATATATCCTAGTAACGACTCTTTCGAGTAGTTTTGCTCCTTCACGTAATTCATCTTCTTGCTCAGCAACGCATACTTTGTATCCCGCTTGCAGCATCTGCCGTAGATTATCCTCTAATGCATGCCAAGGGAAACCAGCCATAGGAATAGGATCGGCTGCCTTCTTGTCGCGGCTTGTAAGGGCTAAGCCAAGAACCTCAGATGCTATTACTGCGTCTTCATGAAACTGTTCATAGAAGTCTCCCATCCTGAAGAATAATACAGAATCTGTGTGTTCTGATTTGATGTCCATATATTGGTCCATCATTCCTCTCTTCGACATTGGGACACATCCGTGGCTTGCGCTAGGGCTAGCCGTCCCCGAAGGAGGTTCGTAAATACTACCCCTGAAATAAGTAAAAAGCCAGTGGTTGTTGGGTAAAGTCGTCAGAAAACTTTGCCCTTTCTGATAGCGTCTGTGACATTCCAAGCCATGATTGATAATATCATTAATGAGACTAGTATGAAACCAAGGTCTAATATCCCTCTTAGGCTCGTGAAAGATGTCCTAGCATTACTATCTATAGAGAAAGCAGATGATTCATCATAGCTGTCTGAACCATGAACAGAAATCATTCCATCACTGTCACAGGTTGCGTATGTTGGGAGAATATCAAGAGGTTCAGGCAATTTTTCTAAAGTTATCTCGGAACCAGATAGCACTGCAACAGTTGTCGAGCCAAGCCCTCCAAATAACCAAACATTGTCATTATTATCAACAGCAGCGGTGTGACTGGATATGCCTAGTGACTTGATTTCACCATCAGAAATCAGTATAGTGTCTGAGGTTCCTGTTGCAACGTAACCAGAATCCGTCGAAAAGATGCCGTGGATTGAACCTTCATTGCCCATGTAAACAATTTCTATTGATGGTGCACCAATGCCGTCCCATTCGGCCTCGATTACCAATTCATATTTTGGAGGAGAAGTTGGATTAGATCCCAACCAATTTGGGGGAGCTTGCCAGGAGCCACCAATTAACCAACCATCGTCTGTTGGGATTATCACATCAAGATGCATTGTTTCTTCATATTGTGTAACCACAGGCTGAGGATTTGAATCTCCATACCAAATCGCTGCTAGAGAATTACTAGTCCCATCTTGAACTATTAGCATTAGTGCCAAGCCGTTACCTGAAACTTCGGTCACTGTTAGATTGTCTCCGATGCTGAATTGGCACCATTCAGTATCACAATCTGGACCACCGTCACCGATGTATGCCAACATTCCTTCTGTCCCAAGACATGCGAGTGTCATTCCTCTATACTCTTCCAAGCATGTAGCATACTGAGAATTCTCTTCAGTGTCTTTGTATTTGATTAAAGTCCCATCTTCAGTTTGATACAACACAGAATCCTCTGTAGAGTCTAGAACCAAACCGTTTACTTCGAGAGCACTACCCTCGTGAACTCCGGATAAATCGCTGGACCAATCAATCAATATCGCACCAATAATTACGATTATTGTGAATGCTGCAAAGGACAACCATTGGTGTTCAGATTCCTCTTCTAGGAGCCTGCGCCAGCCTGACATTAGAAGTGCTAGGAGTAGTCTGCCCATGACCTTTACCCCTGTTGAACTTGGAAATTTGGCATCGGTATGGTCATAAAGGGATGGTGGGTCGCCAAATCGCCCGGAGGTATCAAGCATGGCACGTAAGCCCGCAAAGATGTACCGCAGACTCAAAGGTCCTGCATATACCCGACGCAAGTATATCGGTGGTGTTCCAAACAACAGAATTATGCAATTCCATGTTGGTAACCGCCGTGCTGCGGAGACTGGACAGTTCCTGATGGAACTAAATCTGATTGCAGATGAATCTTGTCAAATCAGGCACACTGCGCTTGAGGCTGCTCGTGTCATTTCCAATTCTACGATAAGAAAGATCGCTGGTGCTCAAAACTACGCACTTAGGATTCACACATACCCTCATCACGTACTTCGTGAGAACAAGCAAGCAACAGGTGCAGGGGCTGACCGTGTTTCACAAGGAATGCGATGTGCATTCGGTAAAAACGTTGGAACAGCTGCAAGAGTAAAGAGAGGACAGAGAATTATCTCTCTTCAGTTCACTCCTGAACACTACCTTGTCGCTAAGGATGCTCTTCGCAAAGCAAGCATGAAGTTCCCAACGCCATGTACAACCAAGTTGATTCGTGGTCACGAGCACGTCAAGGGACTGGTTTGATACAACACAAGTTTCGGCTTGTGTAGTTGCATAGCTTAATTGGCAATTTATTGTTAGATTAACCGGCTGATTGATGAACATTGCATCCAAGGACAGTATAGAACGGGAGGGATTAATTTGCGAGTTGCAGTTCTAAAGGAAGACAATTGTCAACCAAAGAAGTGCATGGATGAATGTATGACATTCTGTCCGCCTGTTAGGAACGGACAAGAATGTGTAGTGATGGATGAACACACTGGCAAACCTCACATCTCAGAATCGCTTTGCATAGGTTGCGGTATCTGTGTAAACAAATGCCCCCATGATGCTCTAATCATTACTCAATTACCTGCTGAACTTGAAAGCGATATGATTCACAGATATTCACTCAACGGATTCAGACTTTTCAGATTACCAACTCCATCAAAAGAATCTGTTGTAGGAATACTTGGGCCAAACGGTATGGGGAAATCAACGGCATTCAATATCCTTAGCGGCTCAATTACACCAAATTTAGGAGATTTTGAAGCGGACGAAGTTTGGTGGGAGGATGTAATCTCCAGTCTTCCTAGAGGAGAGTTGAGAGATTTCCTAGTCAATGTCAGTGAATCTGATGTTAGTGTCGCCCTCAAGCCACAATACGTGGACCATATTCCTAAAGCGGTCAAGGGCAAAGTTGGTCAATTGCTATCATCGGTTGATGAAAGAGGAGTTTACGAGGATATGGTTTCCAAACTAGGGATAGACCATTTGCTGGAAAGAAACCTTGACCAGTTATCTGGTGGTGAATTGCAAAGGGTTGCAATCTGCGCAACTTTGCTGAAGAAAGCCGACGTCTATTTCTTTGACGAACCTTCATCTTACCTTGATATCCACGAAAGGATGCGCATAGTGAAAATAATTCAGGAACTTTCTGAAACCTCTAGAGTTATTGTAATCGAACACGATTTAGCAGTTCTAGATGTATTGGCAGACTTGATACACATCGTATATGGAAAGAAAGGCGCGTTTGGAATATTCACTCCAGCCCGCTCAACCAGGCAAGCAATAAACGCCTATCTTGATGGATTCTTAGTCGAACAAAACGTCAGAATAAGAGACAAGCCAATCAAGTTTCAAACGCATACAGACCGCTCAAATGAGTTAGGAAATCCAGTAGTAGAGTGGGGAGATCTTGAGAAAACCCTTGGAACTTTCAATCTCAAAACCGGACGAGGTAAGGTGCATCAAGCAGAGGTTGTAGGAGTAGTTGGCCCTAACGGAACTGGCAAATCTACAATGATCAAAATCTTAGCAGGTGAACACGAATACGATGAAGGTTGGGTCACTGCTGACGCATCAATATCTTACAAACCCCAGCACATTGATACAGATATGGATTGTACTGTCCAAACCTGGCTGGATGCTGAAGTAGGCCCAAGGTGGCGTAGTGGAGAGTATAATGTAAACGTCATCAGAGCATTAGGTGTTGATGAGTTACTTGCTAAACAAGTGAATAATTTGTCAGGCGGTGAAGCGCAGGCCGTCGCGATTGCGATATGTCTTGGTAGAGAAGCAGATTTGTATCTATTAGATGAGCCAAGTGCTCACCTTGATGCAAACGCGCGTATGGAAGCTGCGAAGGCGATTAGAAGGACTATGGAGTCAAATGAGAAAGCCGCTTTCGTTATTGACCACGATGTATATTTCATCGATATTGTATCAGACTCACTTTTGGTTTTCGAAGGCGAGGGTGGTAAACACGGAATGGCGGAAGGACCATTCAAACTACGAGAAGGGATGAATAGATTCTTGGGAGGGGTAGACGTAACCTTCCGCCGCGACCATGATTCAAAGAGACCTAGAATCAACAAGCAAGCTAGTCGCAAAGATAGAGAGCAGCGCTCAAAAGGCGATTACTACTCATTCGATTCATGAGGTGTAAAAATGCCAGCACAGGTACCTCCTGAAGCGCAATCTATTGGTAGGGCAAGAGGAAGATTATCTGCATCCTCACTGACCACTTTTCAGAGATGTCAAAAGCAGTGGTTTCTCAATTACAGAATTGGTCTGCGTGGTCCTCTATCCCCTCACCAAGTAATGGGTATCGAAGTCGAGGAAGCATTTGTTTCTATCTTGATGCACAGGGCTCCTATGCTTAATTCTATAGAGGAATTGTCAGATTGGTTATACGGCTTAATAGAACAAGCGGCAAAGGATGCCTTAGCGAATGGCAAATCAATTTTCGAAGACTCGATGTGGAAGGAAGGTGATTTTGATGAATTCTTTGACTTAGATTATGTGTCTAGTATGTTAAAAAATGGGATTTCATTGCAACTCGAGGAAGTAAAGGCCTGCTATGAAGCGGGTGGAGGTGTTTGCGATTTCGATATACCAGCGCCTTGTTGGGATTCTCCTCCTCACTTCACTCAACCAGAAAAAGCGAATAGCATGGTGGTTTGGAAAGATGAACCTCACAAATTCAGCGACTCGATTACCTGGCAAGACGCTTGGGAAATCGCCCGTCCTTGGGTCAAAGATCCTAGAAATCCAGAGCCACAAAGAATGTACCATCCTGAAAAGTGGGCTGCTGGTGAGTGTGATTTGGTATTGAGATGGGACGGTAAAACAAGAATTGTTGACATCAAAATGGGAGATGGTAAAGGTAAATTTGCCAAATCATTAGAAGGTCAACTGAATTTTTATGCTTGGTTATGGAATGAAACTCATGATTCGAAATGTCACGGATTAGAAGGTTGGTATCTAACCAATGGTTTACGAAAGATAGTAGAAGTGAATCCACTTTCAACCACTGATTACAAGAAAATCTACAGTGAAATGAAGTCTTGGAGTACGGATAACAAATTTCCACTTGAATCACCTTGTGACGGCGAGGCAGGAGGTTGCCACTGGTGTTCAGTGTCTTCTGTTGACTATCAACCTCCAAACATAGAAATGCCTTGCGAGCCACTTTCTGCAATACCATCACGAGTGAATGTAAAGGGTAAGTTACAAGGTGCATGGGGGCCACTTCCAAATCACTATGGAGAGCCTGTTCTTGGTGCAATGATACAAGCCGGAGACAAAATGGTGACTTTGGAAGAGAGTCAACCAAATTCATATCCAAAAATGCACGAATCACCTCAAGATGATGTAGTGATTACTGGCGCTCTTCCAGGCGTGTGGAGGGGCCAGCCAAGATTGTATATGGATGATTTTTCTTCTATTGAGGTACAATCCGATGAAGATTTGACGCGAATGGGGATGCTAAGAACCAAAGCTAACGTCCATGGTGTTGTATTGTCTTGTTCTAAGAGAGACGGAAAGAGAGCAGACGGTAGGCCATGGTCCATGATGTCATTTCACCTATGGGATGGCGAAAGGGTTGCAGAGGTCGTTGCTTTTGGTTCCGCAATAAACGGAACTCTTCTGTCAATAAAGCCAGGTAATGAAGTGAAATTAGTTTCTGCAGAACTTGGTTGGAGAGAAGGTTTGGTACAATTGCGAATCGACTCGAGAACAACAAGAATCGAAAATAAATCGAAGGCTTGAATAGAGTCCAATTACGGCTATCATAGCCATGCCGGTGCGTAGTGCTGATCCTGAGACCGACGACATAGGCCGCTTCAATAGACTATCAGCATCTCAGGCCAACACTTGGGAAGATTGTCCAAGACTGTGGTACTATCAAAACAAGATGAGACTAAAGTTCCCACAAACACCACCTTTGTTTCTTGGTAGGGCTGTCGAGGAATGTGTTTGCAGGGTTCTAATGGAATCTCCTGGACTTGTTTTTCCAAATGCCCCGTTGGACGTTATGAAAAATGGAGCAGACAATCTGTTACCTCTTCTAGAGAAAGAGTTGCCTAATGACTTCATGAAATGGTGTGAATCCAGAGTTGATATCCATTGGCCAAAGATACGAGATGAAATGCACGAAGAATGGTCAAAAGACGCACGTAAAGCGGGAAATTGGCACGATTATGATATGCAAGATTATCGGGATATGTGTGTTACTGCCCTTAGAATGCACTTAGACGAAGTAACAGACTTCAAGAGTAAAATCACAGATTCAGAATTAAGTGAATGGCGCAGTGGTTTTCGTTTAGAGATACCAGCTCCCGATGGAAGGCAAAAAACGGGCCCCCACTCTCTTGCAAGCACAGGAGAATGTACTCTAGTCGAAGCGTGGGAAATTGCACGCCCTTGGTTTGTAGATCCAGATGCCCCACAATTCTCTCTCAATGCAGTACATCCTGAACACTGGTTTCAAGGAGAATATGACCTAGTTTACAGACACGGCAACAAAATCAGAATTATGGATTTGAAAGCCAGTAGAGGAGGAGGTGATAGAAGTGGCAATTATGTTGAACAGTTGCGCATTTATGCTATGCTTTGGTCAATTACTCACAATGGAGTAATCCCAGATAATCTGGAAATTTGGTATCTAGGCGTAGGCGCTAGAAAGAATGTTGCAGTACCCGATGCAGAAGAAATTGCAATACTTGAGTCAAAACTAAACGACTTATGGCACGAAATCAAAGGTTCAGAGGTAAGTTTAGATGATTGTCCACCGATTCCCCGTGCACTACGAGGATACGCTGAAGGCGGCGTAAAAATCGATGACCCAGATGATGTAAGATGTTCGACTTGTGACTGGTCAGGATTGTGTCCTAATGGCACGGGAGACGATGATTTACCTAGCGGAGGCGTTCACCAACCACCTGGAGATTTGAAGGAATATGATTTGACTCCATTCAATGAATTAGTTCCTAGAGTGAATATATTTTGCGAGGCATTTAGTGTTACCAATGTCCCAGATAAGCCACCAAATATCACAATCGAACAGGACGGTGGATTCGCATTCGTTCGCATTATTGCAGAAGAAAGTGAAGGGGTGCTTACTTATGCTGAAAATATACAGAAAGGTGACACACTACGCCTTGTAGGAGTGATCCCCTCAACAAATTGGAAAGGCGAATTACAACTGAAAGTTGATCCACACGCAAGAGTGGAAAAAGCTGAGCAGAGCGAGGAAGGAGACATTGGCTTGTTCGATTTCAGAGCTAGATGGAATGTGGTTGGAAGAGTTGCTTATACAACATTCAAGTCAGGTATTGGTAAGAACGGAAAGCCATGGGCTCGCAAAGGATTGGTCATTTTAGATGAAACAAGCCGAATCACAGTTGAGGGCTGGGACAATGCCTGGCCTAGTATTTACAACACCTTACAACAAGGGGATGAGGTTGTGATTCTCAATGTGTCACTAGATGCTTGGGCAGTGGACATAAAAGCCAACTTAGAGAAAGGCAGCAAACTACACGTAATTTCTCGCGCTGGTGATTGAAGGCGCCGAGAGGGAGATTTGAACTCCCGTGTCCAAGGGACAGTGGATTTCGAATCCACCGCAATACCGGGCTATGCGATCTCGGCTGACAAGCCGCCCACCTGCACGACCATCATAAGCGTGATGTCACTGGGGTGTGCTGATGAAGATTGCACTGAAGGGCCACGGCCACAATCATGAAATTGATTTAGACAAGGGTTCAACTATCAAACAAGCGTTGGAAAAAGTTGGAATTCATCCCTCAACTGTAATTGTTAGCCATCTAGATACTGTTCTTCCTCATACCACGATTCTAAACGCTGATGTTTCCCTTGAATTGACAATCGTCAGTTCAGGCGGCTAATCACATATAGATTGAATTTGGAGATTCAGTCATTTCCGAAACAAGGTCATCTGGCTTACCTGGATGCATTTCTCTCAATTTTGCAGCCAGTCTCTCAGTAGCATCAATCGGCACTGGTAATGGCAAAGACCACCATTTTCTAATCGTCTCAAGTAGCATTTGAGCAGCGACCGGGTCTGCAGAGTTTCCTATTGTCGTTGCAATATTGCAAGATGATTTCACATTCTTAATCGGTCCAAGTGCCGTAATCAAAGCAGCCATTCCAATAACTCCAGATTCAGGTTCATCCCTGCGAACATCAACTCCATTTCCTTCCAATTCAATTCTATATTCCGCAGAACTGGTAACACAAAACACTTCTTTTCTTTCTGCTTGAGCAGACATTCCAGCTAGAACTATTACCTCACCTTCCTCGAAAAGATCGAGTATTGCGATTGCCATTTCATGTTGTCCTTCTGGAGTCATAGGTTGAGCATCGCCAGTCAGGGTGAATACTTCGTGTCCATCAATTTCAATACGTGAAAGAAGTATGTGTGGAGGTTTCAATAAGCCGTTTTCATCTAATTTTGCCAAAGGTGGTAGTGAAGGATGAATAATTCGTGCAATTGGCTCAGAATCCAATTCTGAGTTTACCGCATCAATCGCTAACTTGCCCACATCTCCAACGCCTGGCATAGCCACCAAGAGTTTGCCACCTCTTGTTTTGGGCTGTGAAATCCAGTCGATGAGTACACCCATGTATCAGACAGCGTTTTTTGGCGCAGTATAATGATTCGCCTCATTCCTCTTCGCCAGATGCCAATGTTGGAAGTGTTTGTGCCCATCCGCTTTCTTCAACACCTTCCAATTTTCTTCTCAAGTGTGCTCTTTTATCCTCTGGTGACCATTTGATAGGTGCAGCTGCTTGGGATACTCCTCCACACATAGGACAAGTTGTTGAAAGACTGTGGTAGCCGCAATCCTTGCATTTTTGCATCATTTGGCGGGCCATTTCACTCCCTCTCAGCCTCTGCAGTACCGCCTGAGGTTTCTATAACTTCGATACACGCTTTTGTTGCTTTGATCCATGCATCTTCTGCGGTCTTGAAGTCTGGTGCTTTCAGGTCGATTCTGTACGATGGTGCACCATCGTAATGACAAGTTACAACAAGTTCAGATTCTTTGTCTGAAACTTCTTCGGCTGCAATCAAAGCCTTTCTGATTATTTCGATACCCTCTGCTTCGTCGACATTTAGGGTGAATCTACCCCTTATCTCAACAGTGTCTGGAATAATATTCTTTACTGCAATTTCTATGAAAGGCTCAATCCAATCGCCTTCATATCCAATTTCTGTAAGTGATTCAGGACTTTTGGCAGCCTCTTCAAAAGCACCGTATAGCGTAAGGAATGACTCGGTTAAGTCTGCTTGATATTCAGCATGTTGTTCTTTTGACCATCCAACTTGTTCAGCAAGAACATTCAGAAGTTGTTTTGCTCTTTCTTCATTCTTCCATTGAGCAAGTCTGTCTCTCTTTCTTTCTTCACTGACAGATTTAAGAGATAATTCAAGGGACTTGTTGTCATTCCTTGTTCTCATCACTTTGCAGATCAATCGCTGACCAGGTCTAACGAATGCTCTAATATTTTTGACCCACCCACTGGCAATTTCACCAATGAAAATGAATCCTTCAATGCCTTCGTACTCGTCCAAATCGACGTATGCACCGTTTTGTTTTACTTCGCGAACAACGACAACGACCAGTTCGCCTTCACTAGGGCCGTTTTCTAGTAAGTCGCGTGCCATGGAGGACTTGCCTCCAATCACTCAAGTGTCTCAACGACGTTGCATCCAACCAACTGTGCTTTTCCACCAGCAGGATTGGTTAGTAGGGAGCCACAAACTGCACAAACGATAGATGTGGTGGCTCTGGAAAAGATAACGCTCTCATGAGAGCAGTCACGACATGAGACTTTCAGGAATTTTGCTGTCATTGTTTACACCTCAGTTGTCGACCAGTTCGAATTTCTTTGCACGCTGGCATGGTGCATAGTGTGCCTTGCCAGTTTCAGTGCAACGGAATAGGATATTTACACGCTTTGTTGGCTTTTCACGGCCATCAGGCTTAGGACGTGGGAAACCACGGTATCCAGCCATGACTCTACGGAAACGTCGCTGACCCCACTTCAGTTCACTAGCGCGCTTCTTCTTGACACGCTCTACTGTATGCATGGTGTGCTTGCCAGCACTTGGGCTGTAACGCTTTACTTGACGTGGCATCTTTACCATAGTCTCACCTTGAGCATTCGGCCCACTAGCGTCCTCTATTTAGTGGTGACGGATTAGTAAAATTGCTGAATCATGCTACTGAAGCCAATAATACCGGTGATGTTGATAAGTCATCGTGTCGCCGAGTAGGTCATGAATCCAATGCTAGAAGCTGCGATTTGGTTTTGGATTCCATTATGTTTTGTCCCAATTGGCATTTGGCTTTCAGTTAGTGGTAAATCAAAAACTCTGGGCACATATATTGGGGCTATTGGTTTACTTCTAGTAATGATTTCATCATGGACGGTACCAAGTTCAGACTCGACCGCAGGCGGTCACCTTTTGCTAGCGATTGTTGCTCCAACTATGCTCTTGGCTTACGGCGTGCACGGAATGATATTTGGCGGAAATGTCCCAGTAGGAAGACTAGACCCAACGGCAAGATGGAGTGGTACGATAGCAGTTTTTGTCTCAATCGCAATTTTCTGTTTGATGCACTGGTATAGTTTCACCCCGATTTGGAGAGACGACATGGTAAATCCATATTGGATTGTATTTTTGCCTACCTTCCTGTTGTTTGCAACATCTTTGAGTTCCGCTTCAGCAGTTGCACTAGCAACCTATGGAGAAAATCGCTTTTCTGAGTCTTTAAAATTAGCAGGACTATCTGTATTGATGGCAGGTATAGCATTGTGTGCAATGATTTTCGATGGCCATCGAACAACGGCAGACGAGTTTAGAGACTATCTTTGGCTCTCCGCAGCGGATATTTTTGGAACAATTTTTGGTATCTCTTTGGCTATTGGTGTGTTTGCTGTAGTTATTTGGTCCTATGAAAAATCGCTTCCAATCCCCGAATCCTCTCCTCCGCCGACCAAAGAAGAGATTAAACACGTTGTTTCTATTGCAGTCTCTAACATTGGAGGTGAAGAAGAATGAAAGAATCATCACCCTCCTGGAAACTTCTGATTATGGCTGCGTTTTTACCAATACTTGTTTTGGTGGCGATCGATGTATCTCTAGACAGCACATTTCATCCTGAATCCTTCAAGAGATTTGGAAACGCAGTACTAACCACGTACATTGTTATGGGATTGATATTGATTGGAAACCTCTTCTTTTATGCAGATTCTAGACACAGGCCTTCCGCTCCTTTCGTTGGAATGACATTTGCATTAGCTGTAGGTTTAATCATGGCTTGGGCGCTAATCTCTAGAGATGAACTTCTGCTTGAAGCAAATAGTGGTTTGAGAGCACAAATGCTCTCCAATGTTGTACATTTATTGGTTAGCGGGGCAGCGATGGCAGTAGCATCTGTCCTCGCTATTGGTGCGACCTTTGCTGCAATTACCGGCAGAGAGAGAAGGATTCTATTCGAAGAAGAGTGAATCTTACCTCACCCGTCGATTTGATAAAGGGAGGGCCGGTGGCCGAGCCGTTAGGTGATATCATGGCTAAGGGTACTCCATCTATGGGTAAGAGGCAAAAAACCACCCATATTCGTTGCCGTCGTTGTGGAAGAAACTCATATCACAAGCAAAAATCCGTTTGCGCCTCCTGCGGTTACGGTGCGACATCTAGAATGCGTTCATTCGGTTGGTCAAAGAAAACCCACCGCCCCTGATTCATAAATTTAGGTAGGGAAATGCCTGTAAAGCCCCAGCGATTAGAATTGATTGGGCGAGACAAATGTGTGGAATAATTGGTCTCGTTGGAAGGCGTGGCTATCACATCAATCAATTACTGTATGACGGGCTAACCGTTTTGCAACATCGAGGTCAAGATGCTGCAGGCATCATTACAGAAAATAAGGGGCGATACCACCTTAGAAAATCCAACGGTTTGGTCAAAGATGTATTTTTCAAAAAACACATGAAAAATTTACTTGGGTCAATCGGAATTGGACACGTAAGATATCCTACAGCCGGTTCATCTTCAGCTGCTGAAGCACAACCATTCTATGTGAATTATCCATTTGGGATATCTCTTGCACACAATGGAAACCTAACCAATGCTGAAGAAATAAAGAAACTACTCACCAGTGCTCATCGCCGTCACGTAAACACAAACTCTGATTCAGAATTATTACTCAATCTTCTTGCTATGGAGTTACATTCTCGCACTCACAATCTAAATATTGATGGCGAGTTACACGTAGACGTAAAAACAATTTTTTCATCGGTCTCAGCCCTCCATAAACAGATATCAGGTGGGTATGCTTGTGTCTCATTAATATCTGGACTTGGAATCCTGGCATTCCGTGACCCAAATGGAATAAGACCACTGATTTTTGGTAGCAGAGAAGTTGATGGAGAAACAGAATGGGTAGTTGCTAGTGAATCGGTAGCGATCCACGCACTCGGCTTTGAAGTAGTAAGGGATGTCGCTCCAGGAGAAGCGATTTTCTTGACTTCAGCAGGCCAAATATTCACCCAGCAATGTGCTGAAGAAACACACCATTCGCCATGTATATTCGAGCATGTCTACTTTGCTAGGCCAGATTCAATTATCGACGGAATTTCGGTTTACCAAGCCCGATTAAATCAAGGCCAGAGATTAGCAGAAAGGATTCTTGAACAGTATCCAGACCACGATATAGATGCCGTTATTCCTGTTCCTGATTCAGGAAGATATGCTGCCTTACAGATGGCTGGTGCTCTTGGGGTTGAGTATCGTGAAGGATTCGTTAAGAATCGCTACATAGGGCGCACTTTCATAATGCCCGGACAAGCTATGAGAAAAAAATCGGTGAGGCGTAAATTGAATGCCATCCCTCATGAGTTCAAAGGAAAGAACGTGTTACTTGTGGATGATTCAATTGTGAGAGGTACAACTTCTGCACAAATTGTGGAGATGGCACGAGAAGTGGGGGCCAAGAAAGTCTACTTTGCATCCGCAGCACCTCCTGTCCGACATCCTAACGTTTACGGAATCGATATGCCGGCAGTAACCGAATTTATTGCTAATGGAAAGTCAGTAGATGAAATAGGAAACGAGATTGGAGCTGACAAGTTATTTTATCAGACATTGGACGATTTAATCGAGGTAACTAGCATCAAAGGAGTTCAATCATGGGATACAAGTTGTTTCAATGGCGAATACGTTACTGGAGACGTATCTCAGGATTATCTTGATGCATTGGAAGCTGCCAGAAATGATTCTGCAAAAACTGCAATTTCAGTATCAGATGAAACAGTTGGTTTGCATAATGACGAGTGAGGGGATTCAATGCAGCATGCTTGGATTCTTCGCTACGGCGAATTGGGTTTGAAGAGTAGAATTGTCAGAAGACAATTCCAAAGCGGTCTAGCGAATAATATGGAAAACCTAGCGGATAAGTATGGAGTTGATTTAACTCCGGGTAGGATTAGGTCAATCGAGGTCGTAACCAGTAATTCGAAACCCGCTGAGGTGGAAAATCTACTCAGCCATGTATTGGGTGTGGTTGCAATAGACCCTGTCTATCTAATTTCAGAAGATATAGACCCTGAATTAGTTGCAAAATCGATTTTGCAAAAAGATGTGAACAAGGGGAAAAAACGAACATTTGGAGTACGAACAAAAAGAATAGGGCCCAAAGGGGGATACAGGTCTCAAGATTATAGTTCACAAGTTGGACGATATATGGTTGAAAACGACCCGTACTTATCTGTGGATTTAACAAATCCAAATTATTGGGTGAGGCTTATTCTCGAACCGGATAAAGTATGGCTACTAGATGAAAGAATACCGGGTCCAGGTGGCTTACCGCCTGGAGTTCAGGGAGATGTTCTTTGCAAAGTCGTGGATGAAATTACGCTTTTGTCATCCTTTTTAGTTATGAGAAGAGGGTCAAGGCTGATTCCATTACCAGAGTCGAAACAAGATTTGGTTGAAATTTTGCAGCAATGGGACCCGTACCTCGGCCGCAAATCGAAGGTAAGAGACCTAAACGGGAATATGAAACAACGTCATCCTTGGGGAGTAGTTGGGATCTCTGTAGAGGAGGGTGAATCTCACATAGAGAGAAATGAATCCGATGTCAAAACTGTTCCCTTGTCCTCGCTAGAACCACTTTGTGCTTGGACAGATGAAGAGATTGCAGACTTGTCAAACCACATTCGGTCCCCAATCGAGCATTCGTGTATGCCAAACTTAGATACATGGGTATCTTGAATGATGGCTTCTCTGCTAGTCCCATGGCGCTAACGGTCCCGGTTGTCAGCAAGTTCCCAGCCACAGCAACAGTAACGTGTGTTTCAAGTGGAATTAATCTTGCATACGGTCAAGTTGACGGCAAGCTGGTAATTGGAGAAAATGAGATTTCAATTTCTACAGTCAACTGCATGTATGAGTTTCCCTATGGAGACATCGTCGTTGGCACAAGCGAGTCACTTCAAATCTTCAGGGATGGAAATGAAATCTCTTCGATCTCTCACGAAACAGGAATTGAGTCTATTTCTGGAAAGGGAGAATTAGCAATTTGTATCGACGGACTAGGAAGAGCCCATATCTTAGATTCTACAGGCTCTCAGGTAACTCTTCAAGAAACATCTGTACTATTTGCAAAAGTAGGACCTCATATCGCAATAGCGACAGAATCAGGAACAGTGAGTACTTACTCACATGAGGGCAATAAGGTATGGGAGAGGCCTATGAGAGGGGATGTAGGCGAGAGGATTACCGCCATTGGATGGAATCAATCAAAGCTAGTAGTTGCCAGAGAAGGTCACGGTTTGGTGCCCGGGGATGAAGAAGCACTCGAAGTAGAAATTTGGAATGACGGACAACTGGAAAAAAGGTTTGACGTCAACCGAAGAGTTGTTTCAATTGAGGGTGAATGGATGGGCCTTGATATGGGAGGAGTAATGCACGGTGAGTCGATAATTGCAAAATTAGACCACCCTGCACATACGATAATCGATATGGGTGATAAAGCGTTAGTAGCCTCATGGTTCCACCTACATCGAGTTACGATTGATGGCTTGCAGTGGGCTGTAGAGACCCAAGGCATGGTAGAACACGTATCTGCAAATAAGGACGGAACCGCTGTTTTGATTGCAGGAAGTGACCAAAATGATTACACAGAACCAGAACCAGTTGTTCTGATCGATTCAACATCGGAACCAACCTCTCTGGTAGAGGAAGAGTCGGCTTTGGACGATTGGGGAGAAGCGCCCGCCATAGAAATCGATCCTGATGAATTATACGGGGACACCACCAGTCTTGAAGAAATAGCGGGCGTAGAGCCATCTCAATTAAGCGACACAAGCAATCTATTGGATGCTCTAAATGACGAAATTGAAACCCAAAGCGTTGAAGTTGAAGAGGAAGATTTGATGCTAGCATTATCTTTGGATGCTGAGGAAATAATCGCTCCAAGACCGGATGCAGGGGGTGACCAATCACTGCAAGCAGAAGATGATGGAACAGCGATTGTAACATTGGATGCCAGGAATACAGAAGACCCTCAAGAAAGAATAGAATCGTGGTCATGGGTGGATGAAAGCGGCAAAGAAATCGCAAATACGCCAGCTGTCAGAGTAAAATTAAATCGCGGAAATCACAGGTTAGAACTCAGGATAAAAGACCGTGATGGAAGATGGTCTTCCGATTCTATAGATGTAAGGATTGAGTGACATGGTGTCGTCTCCAAACATTGCCCATTTTTTCGTGACTGCTTTGCAGCAAAGGTGTAGCGTAGTCACAAATCCTGAATCAGGAGACACAGTAATCATTGACGGGGGTGGAGATTCTCAGAGAATAATCCAGTGGATAGACTCGAATTTGGGTGAACCAGACCATGAGATTGGTTCCTTTCAAGGCGATAGAGAGGTAGTCGCTCTAATCAATACTCATGCTCATTTCGACCACAGTGGTCACATACCTTACCTAAAGGAACACTATTCTCTAGATTGGTGGTTGCATGAGGATGACTTCTTTTTGCAAAGTTTGGCACAAGAATCGGGCCGAAGGTGGGGTTTCTCATTGCCTGAGCCAGCCATCGCAGAAAACACTTGGAAACACGGAGATATACACTCTTTTGGAGGAATGAACTTTGAGATTTTACACACTCCAGGTCACACCCTGGGAGGTTGTTGTTTGCGATTGATAGTCGATGACGGGCCAGACCATTTGTTTGCTGGAGATACATTATTTCAAGGCTCAATTGGCAGGACTGACTTACCAAATTCTGGTGGAGACCTAGATTTACTTCTAAGAATGATTAGAGAGAGGTTATGGCCCCTTGATGAGGAAACAATAGTTCATCCAGGGCACGGGCCTCTAACAACAATTGGACATGAAAAGCAAACAAATCCATTCTTGAATGATGGATTTAGAGGCCGAGGCGCTTGGCTGTAATCACGCCATCATTGACGAGAATGCTGCTTCCAACTGTGGAAGAGCTTCTTCCCAGGTAGCAACGATTCCATAATCCGCATGAGCGAAAATTGGTGCATCAGCATCTTTGTTTACTGCAACGATATACTTCGAAGAACGCATTCCAGCGAGGTGCTGAATTGCTCCAGAGATACCAACCGCAATGTACAGATTAGGATTTACAGTCTTTCCAGTCTGTCCGACCTGCATAGAGTGTGGAATCTCGTCCCAAGTGTCTACAGCTGCACGAGATGCACCGACTGCGGCTCCTAGTGTGTCTGCTATTTTCTCAAGGTGTGAGAAATTGTCCGGACTACCCATTCCTCTTCCACCGGAGATGATGATATTTGCTTCAGAAACATCAAGCCTTGTGGAAGCACGAGCAATTATTTCTTGGACTGCTGTTGCAACATCTCCCGATTGATCGACGACAGAAACGTTTGCTGCACTGGATGCTGCTGCAGCAAAGACATTTGCTCTTACTGAAATCGCTGCATCTCCTGATAGCGCTACAGTTTGCATTGCCTTTCCTGAGTATATCGGACTGGTTAGATTCATTCCATCTATCGAAACAACGTCTTGAACAATCGATAATCCTCTTCTGGCTGCGACTCTTGCTGCTACATCTTTGGATTGAGGAGTTGCTGCGGCGATTATGATACCTGAAGGTGCTGCTGCGTCTATTGCAGCAGCCCATGAAGCAGCATCATAGTTGGAAAAACAATCACCTTTGACTGCGATAGTCTTTGCAACCCCTTCATATCCTGCACTGTCAGCAATCTCTGCATCAGTACACGGTACAACAACGGTTGGATTGGTCCCCAAAGCGATTGCTGCGCTAACTAACTCAGCGGTTACTGCTGCTATTGCGCCTTTGTTTGTTTCTGCGATAATTACACTGTCTGACATTATATCCACCTCAAATTACGTTTGCCTCATCTCTTAGGAGTCTTGCCACTTCTCCAGCAGATGAACCGCCTTCGAATTTCTTTCCTGCTGGTTTTGCAGGAGGAGGAGTCTGTGAAACAATGGTAACTGTTGAGGATGGAGCATCTGCAGTGATAACATTGACTTGTGCTCTTTTTGCCATCATTATTCCCTTTACGTTTGGTTTTCGCACTTTCATGCTACCCTTATCGCAGGATATGACTGCATTGCCGGATACTGAAACTCTAGCCGAACCAGCCTCGACAGGGGTAGTTACCAAGATTCCTGTGTCGAATGAAGCGTCTGTTATGTTAGAAACACTGGCCCAGCCCAGTCTTTCAGCTAATCCCGGTCCAGTTGAACCTGCTCCAGTATCTGCTGCGGTTTTTCCACAATACACGACTTCAGCACCAAGGCCGGTAACAGCATGTGCAAGAGCGGATTGAATCCCATTGGAATCGAGGTCGCCCCACGAATCATCCCAAACTCTTACTATTTCATCAACGCCAATCGCTTTGGCATCTTTGAGAACTTTGTCAGCTTCTGCAGGACCAAGAGTTAGAGCAGTTACTGTTCCACCAGCGGCTTCCTTGTGTTGGAGTGCGGTTTCTATTGCGAATTCGTCATACGGGCTGATTACCCATTTTACTGCTGATAAATCAACTCTGTCTCCACTGACAACAATCCTTGCGTTGGTGTCTGGAACACGCTTTACTAGAACCACGATATTTGGCATAACATTCACCCAACCCCCCTTGGGGGTTGATTGGGCCCACTGAAACTCCGTTGATGAACCTTGTCTAATCACTTTGTTAATTGATTCACACGGTCAAGAGTAGCAGGATTTGCCTCAAAGTAATCTGAAACGCTCTCTAAGCCACGAGAAAGACCAGCGGCAACTCCCATTTTTGCATCGAATGGGTGTAATGTTCCATCAGCAACAGCAGATTTGAATGAATCTAAATCATTCCATTTGCTTGGCTCGCCAAATTCAGGTTTAGGCGTGACAACTACCTCTCCAAACTCTGGCAGAATTATGTGTTCAATTAGTTCGTAAACTGGTGAATCTGGTTGCTCAGGGTCCAAGTAAGCCTTACGCATTTTCTTAGCAAGTTTATTTTCATCATCGTGAAGCAATATTGCTCCGCTTGGATCGGATTTGCTCATTTTGTGATCGAATGACTCCATCCTAGCTCCCGAAGATTTTAGTCCGGAGATAATTGGTGTATGTAGGCAAGTGGCCTTGTACCAACCCCATCTGTCGGCTACATCTCGCATATACATGTGGGCCTTTCTTTGGTCCATTCCTCCTATTGCGACATCGATGTCCATCTCGAAAATATCAGCAGCCTGCAATGCAGGGTAGAAAAATCTTGACAAGTCTCCATCCGAAGAATCCTCACTTCTACCCATAATAGAAAATGTTCTTCTTACCCTAGCCAAACTCATATTTTTTGAGCATCTTAGAACTCTTGCCCAATAATCTCCTGAATCCATTATACTGGATGCCCATAGGAACCTGAGTTCACCAGGTCCGTCACCTTCAGGTGGATTTCCAAGAAGAGCTCTAAAGGTCTCTTCCATGTAAGTTGCAGTTGTTTGGATATCTTCCATGACACCCCCAAATTTGTCGTTAACCCATGCATGCCAATCCGCTAAAAAGATCAAAACGTTCGCTTTTGCATCGAGCATTCTCCTCATTTGCAGAGAAATTACTTTCCAGCCGATGTGTGCTTTACCAGATGGTTCGAACCCAACATAGCATCGAATAACTCCATCGCCACCAGCAGATGTGTTATCTGCAAGACAGTTGACAAGGTGGTCGATTCCAACTGATTCATCAACGCTTCCAATCATCAAAATGAGGCGCTCAAGAGACGACTCATCGAGTTCTGCTACCCTTGGGCAACGCTCGATAAGGCTCTCTTTATCAAGCATTTAATCACCTCAAAGTAAGTCATTCAATTTCTTGACTCTTCCTTCGGAAGGGGCGGTGCCTTCTTCCATCATTTTTTCAAGTTCAGCAATCATTTCATGAGCTTTGTCTATTGTTTCTTGAGTTACTGTTGATGACATCTCAATTGATTTGTGAGCCATCTTAATTGCAGACCTAGCCTTTGAAAACTTCTTTGCCTGTTCTTTTGCCTTGTCTCCACGCTGCTTTGCTGAGTATCCTGTGGCCTCGTCCAAAAACATAGACCATCTCTGCCTTGCTTGCATTGCGTTCTCTCTGCCACCGTCTTGAGATAGGAAATTCGAAAGGTCATCTCCCTTCATCTGTTCGACATCAACCTGTAATTTACCGTCATCTGTGTACTCTGCAGTTACACTAGTTAAGATGGCAAATGATGCTACAAATACACCATCAGCGTTCACTTCAACATTATTGAAATGCTGAGTTGCTAACCTTGCTAGACCTGCATTACCACCCATTGATTTGATTACGCCACGCTTGACTTCGAATCTCTCCATGACTTGGCCAATTCAAATTAGAAGATAAGGACTACCGTCCATAAGTAATCGCAAGCGACCCCTTTTTGGGCAATACTCACTCCCCGAGGCATGCGCAGGTTAGCTGTATTTCTGGCAATTCTGATTCTTTTGCCGGTTGCCGCTACTTCAGAGGACCCTGAGAGAACAGTTGATATCTCAATTGAGAGAAAGATAGCGACCTATGATCTAGGAATAAATGGAGGAGAGGTTTCTCCCGACGGCTCAAAAGTTCTAATCTTTGGAGAGGACGGTTATGCACATCTACTTTCGGCAGAAAATGCAGATGATGAATCAACCGATATCAGACTTGAAAATGAGACTACTAAATCACTTAGAGCAGCGAGTTGGCACCCAGGTGGAAAAAGTGCACTAATTGTAGGATATGAGGGCACTGTGTTGAGATTCAATTCCTCAAATTTTGCATTGGGAGAGGCAGAAGGGTCATCATCGATGGCAGGTTTAAACATCAATGCTATTCATTTTACAGCAGGTTCATCAGTAGCGTATTTAGGTACTGATGAAGGCGAGATTTGGAAATATTATGCTGATACATTCACATTACTAAATGATGAAGCAGAATCAAGAATTACCGATATTGATTGTTTGAAAAACAAAAACATCTGCGTTGTTGGAACATTAAACAATGGAATAGCAATTATCGACCAGTCTGACACTGTCAATTGGATATCTAACTCACGTCAATATACCTGGGTCGGCATCGGTTGTGAAGATGCTACTATGAACTCCTGTACTGGGTTTGCCAGTGGATTGAAAGCGATATCAATCGAGATAGATATCCTTGATACTTCAAAATCAGAGATAGGTATGGTGAATGTTTTCAGGAGTTTGGGAGGAGACATAATTTCAGATGGTCAAGGTGTAGACTCCTCTAGCATTATTGCACTGGCGCCACTTGGTATGGTAAGATGGAATCAATACACTACAGATTCATTCCTGATGTTTTCTAACGAAAATGCTACTGAGGAAGACGTTCTTTTAGGTGGAGATAGTTATGCTGTTGCATGGGAGAACTCTGAGTATTCCGGCTTTTTGGTGACAAGCCAAGGCAGAATTGTGTCTTTCGAACCAGCAAGTGAGGTAGATGATGGTGGAATTCCAAATCTTCTTGTCATCTTAGTGGCTCTCTGTGTGCCGGGCGTGTTCATTGGTTTGATTTATTGGAATAGCCCTTGGCTGCAGAGAAAATATGCAAATTTATTCAATCGTAAGAAAACGGGTGAACAATAATTACCTAACCTTCATGAGTCTAATGCTATCACGGTAAATCATGGAGCCGTTCGAGGGTCTAGACTTCTACGACATCGAGTCGTTATTGACCGAAGAAGAGATTATGATTCGTGATATGGTTAGAGACTGGGTAGACGAAGAAGTTCTTCCAAAAATCGAGCATGCCTGCGAAGAAGGAGTATTCCCCGATGAATGGAGAGTCGCTCTCGGTGAGATGGGAGTTCTTGGAGCTCCTTTGAAGGGTTATGATTGCCCGGGTTTGTCCTATGTGGCCTACGGATTAATTTGCCAAGAATTGGAGAGAGGCGACTCTGGCTTGCGCTCGTTCGCAAGCGTACAAGGCTCGCTAGCGATGTATCCAATTTGGGATTTTGGCAGTGAGGAGCAAAAGCAACATTATCTTCCAAAAATGACATCTGGGGAGTGGATAGGTTGTTTCGGACTAACCGAACCTGATTACGGTTCAAATCCCGGAGATATGATCACAAAGGCAGAAGACATGGGAGATCATTACCTGCTCAACGGAGCAAAAATGTGGATAACAAACGGAACAATTGCAGACGTCGCAATTGTTTGGGCTAAGTTGGATGGAGTGATTCGTGGATTTATTGTTGAAAAGGGCGATGAAGGGTTTAGCGCTCCGGAAATGAAAGGCAAGCACTCGCTAAAGGCGAGTGTAACAAGCGAACTCGTATTCCAAGATTGCAAGATTCCAAAAGATAGAATTCTACCTGGCGTTAAAGGACTCAGAGGGCCTTTCTCGTGTTTGAATAACGCAAGGTTCGGAATTTCCTGGGGTGCACTAGGCTCCGCAATGGCCTGTTTCCATTCTGCAAAGACCTATGCATTGTCTAGAATCCAGTTCGACCATCCTATAGCATCATATCAACTAGTCCAAAATAAACTGGCATGGATGTTGAGAGAGATTACCAAAGGACAATTGTTAGCATATCATCTCGGTAGGAAAAAGGATGATGGCACTTGGTTCAACGAGCAAATTAGTCTTGCAAAGATGAACAATGTAGACATCGCATTAGAAATTGCAAGGGTCGCAAGAGATATCCACGGAGCCAATGGAATCCTTGATGAATATCCAGTAATGCGACACATGGCAAACCTTGAGTCGGTAAAGACGTACGAAGGAACCCACGATATTCACAATCTAATTCTTGGAAGGTATATCACTGGAATTCAAGCTTTCACACGGACAGTTTGATTATGGCCCAGTCCAACCTTGACAATGTTTGAATGAATCGCTATTGATTGCATCATTCCATGTACGCAATCTTTCAACTGGTCTTCCATCAGACCAGTCACCCATATGTTTCAATTCCTCACTATTTATCAGCTCGTTTCTGTATTTTGATTCGGCAGATAAGTCGCCCTCAAGACTTGATACCAACCAATTAGCCTGGCTAGCAACTCTACGATAAAAACCCCAATCTGCTAGGTCGTCGTGTGTTTCTGTAGCCTGTAGGTAGTGACTTGCAACCAATCTCGGGAAACCATATCTATCGCTAGGGATTTCAATAAATAGTGCATTATCACCGAGAATTGATTGGTGATGTACACCAAAGCATTTGTCGACACTCATGTCGTCTTCGCTAACTGCAACATGGGCTAGGAAGTTTTCTGGTAAATTTGAGTTATTGAATTGAAGATGTTCCTGCACTGGTCTTGCATAGGGTGCTTCAAGACTAACAAACAATGCTTCTTGCCCCCAATTATTCTCTAGGGCCCAATCCAGTGCTAGGAATGAGTATCCTGCA
Organism: Methanobacteriota archaeon; assembly: GCA_011522915.1. Taxonomy (GTDB): domain Archaea; phylum Thermoplasmatota; class Poseidoniia; order Poseidoniales; family Poseidoniaceae; genus MGIIa-K1. The sequence goes on along the minus strand of WTIA01000067.1, from coordinate 652 downwards.
CCTAGGCTGTGACCTCCTACCATGAGGTAGTCCTGATCCACATTTTCTGGTAGCAAACTTGTCATGAATTCAAGAGCAGCATTTATTGCAATTGCTCTAGGAATATGGTAAGGGTGGTTTGACATACCATCCTCTTCGTGTAATTCAAAGGTGTCATGACCCGGAGGCATCACATCAGATGGATATTGTATGTATGCTACTGCAACGCCTCTAGAGGCCAATTCATTTGCCCAATCTGTGTAAGATTCAAAGAATGGATTTGCAAACCCGTGAAGTAAAATCGCAAGAGGCATGTCTCCATTATGTCCCTTTGGTAATGCTATGTAAACAGAAAAAACAACATCTTTTTCGTAATCTCCTTGGATATTAGAAACCTCTTCGGGCATAGGATATTCGTGGCTATTGATTTCAACGCTATACATTCCGTCCTCAATCTGGAGTTTAGGCGGAGAAGGAGATAATCCTCCCATAGCAGATAATCCAGGGCTAATCAACCAAATTGAAATTATTACAACGACTATATGCGACAATCTCTCTATTTTTTCATTTTGACTATCAAATGGGTTTTTTGGTAGCCCTTTGAGTATTAGTGCTGAGCATAACAATAGGAACCCGTATGTGGTTGGAAGAAGTAGGAAGGCGTCTCTAAAAT
>WTIA01000135.1 GCA_011522915.1 Methanobacteriota archaeon | reverse complement strand
TGTATGGGCTGTCCATCGTACGACCAAACATATCTGTCTGTGAAAGTGGCCGTGATGTCTATTCGGCTATAATATTCCTCACTTCCAAGTAGAATGTACCACCTGCCGGGTGTTGGATCATTGAAACCAATTTTATCTCCTGCTCCTGGTGCATTGGAATGTTTATCGTATGTTGTCCAAGTTGGATATTGGTCAAGCCTCATCATCAATTTTGCTTCTCCATCTCCATTATTCAAATCAACCTCGAGTCTCTCTGTACCTACCGGGACGTCGACAAAGAAGAATTGGTCCAAACCATCAAATCCCGATAAAGGCCCATGGGTAATTCCATCAAATAACTCAACAGCTGATTCAGGGTCGAGATTACTCGGAGCATAGGTGAAGTCCGCTTGGATAGTTACATCTCTACATCCTTGGTATGATGTCATCATTACGAAATAGGTGCCAGGTTTGGCATCAAACAATTGAACAGTTTCCTCGTTTCCAGAATTATAGGAGTGATCTGATTTCTCTTGACTTCCAATTTGCCGACCTTGTGTTTCACCAGATTCTTCGATAAAGAAGTCATCTTCAATCCAACCCCAATCATCGTAATAAGGTAAGGATTCGTAAGCGATATGTAATTCACAATCACCTCGGCCTCCCCAAGTACTAACTCTAAGTTCTGCTAAATCATCTTGAAGGTCAACATAGAAATAAAGTGATTTTTCACTGTCTCTGTAAATCCTTTGATTTGTAATGGAAATTCCGTCATTCAATTCAGTCATATCATCTACATCGGGAGGTTCAGGAGCCTCTTCCCAATAGGCATTGATCTCCAAATTATCAATGTCATGATTGGAGGAAATTGTAATCCAATAAGTTCCCTCTTCAGGCCATTCGAAATACTCGTAAACGTATAGTCCATAGTAGGTTTCAACCTCATAATCATGTTCCCAGGCAGATGGAATTTCATCTCTTGAAATATAGATTTCATATTCAGGTTCTTCAGAATAATCTTCCTCGAATTCGAAATCCCATGAATACATATTCAGATAAACAAATTGAGTGTTCTCCGGAATCTCCATGAAAAATAGTAGTGTATCTCCAGCATTTGCATCGAATCCATCGTAATATTCGCCATTTTCAATTTGAACAGCTTGCGCTATAATTGTACCATCGGGCATTACCCAAGCAGCGCCATGAATTTCTCCAACAAGACCTTCAGAATCTTTGGTTTCCCCTCCTTCTCCTTCAGCAAATTCCCAAATCGATTCTATTTCCGAGTTACTGATTGCCACATCATCCAATAGGCCTTGGAAGAAATTGCATTCACAACCTGCTCCCATTCTTCCAATGTACAATTCATCGCAATCCTCACCCGATTGGAAGCAATCATTGGAGCCAAAATCTCCTGCGGGAATTTGTGCATCATCAATATCTATCATACCTGCAGGTTCGCCGTCAATGTAAAATTCACCTCCTGTCGATGTATTTACAACGACTTTGACATGGGTCCAAACGTCCTCGATTATCGATGTGTTAGACTTTGGATTTTGTGAAAGTGAGTACTCATTTGAGTAAGCGATGTAACCATCATTCAAGTAGAGTCCCCAACCATAGTCGCCATACATCGTAATGAATTGAATCCCATCAGTATCTTCAACATTAACCCACGCTTCAATTTCTATGGAGTCTGTAAAGAGAGGGATTTCTTCATCAATCATGATATGGTCATCATCGCCATCGAATCTAAGTGCATAATCAGCTCCTTCTCCCACTTCAACTACTCCGTATACTGGGAAATATTGCGGGTCATCCTCCAAATCATTCCAAGAAGCTGGTTCGATTGAACCCATGTTAGTTCCCGTAATGTGAACGTAATCTTCGTCATCTCCTTCTCCAGGTTGTCCTTCTCCCCAATTCCTGTACGTGAAAGGAGTACCATCATGCCATCTGAAATCGCCTTCTTTTTGATGGTCTGAGAGACCAATCCAGATGTGTCGTGTTGTACCGTTATCTAAAGCGAATGTATCGAACAACCAATCATCTTCTTCCGCATTATCAACAGTTACCAGGAAACCCCCTAGACTTCTTGCAACCGATGCAGCATCACTCCACGATGATGCTGATAAAAGATGATAAGTGTGGTTGTTTGCAGGATTAACTACTGTTTGCAGTACCTCTATTTCTTCAATTTCATTTGCAGAAACTGGATTGATGATTGGGCTAGCAGATACAATAAGCATCAGGCTAGCAAGCAAAATCGCCTTACGGTTCACACTTGTCTGTCCTAAGTGCTTGTTATTTAATCTAACACAGGATAGTCCAATTCTAAATCAATCTCTGGATTGACCAAGAATGAGGTATAGCATTAATTCTATTTCATTCGTTTTCCACCGATTCGAAGTTCGGTTTTTAGTGGCATTTGATGTTCCCATGCAAATTCTTTGACGATTCTCCACCCTTTCTCCGAACCTTCGTAATCTGTGACGTCAATGATTTTATCGCGAGTATTAGCCTTGAATGCAGCAACTGGTTCAGCATTTCTGAATACCAAATAAGCACTTCCAAATCCGAATTTTTGCTTTAGAACTTCGGAGAAATAGGGTGCAATCGGATCGGAAGGAGGAATTACAAAGTCTCGTATTGGTGGCACATTTTTTGCCTCATCCAACAAGTCTTTTCTTCCCCAACATACCTCGTGAAGGTCCTGAATGAGGAAACCTTTGATGAGGGTTGAGTCTTCCTCAAATTCTGTCAAAATCGCTTTCAGTTCTTCTGGTTTGAATGGAGTACCCGCAAGCCTGGTAAATTGCTTGAGTGTAATTACAGGGAAATCTGAAACTAGTCTCCTTAGATATTCTCTTCGCAAGATTACTGGGTCTAAACCTCTTCTTGGTGCAACAGACCTGAATCCTCCACGATAATCTTGCACCATGTGACCGCTTCGAAGAAGAGGTTGAATCAATTTTCTAAATGCAGCTCTCTTCATTGCATGTCTTTCCATAAACAAATTTGGATCACTGTGGTTTTCAAAGAATTCTAGAACATCCAGTAATTCCTCATTTGGTTCTTCACCACGAATTGCCAATAGTGTAGAGAAATGATCGTACGATGCCCAGACCTGATGTCCCCTCAAATTGATTCCTTGATGGAGTTGATTGGCGCTTGCCATATTTTTCAAACTGACTCTGTAGACCTCAGCCCTTCCACGCAATCCAAAGTCATCACGAACTTCTTGGACACTATCAAGGGCTTGAATTTCATTTTCAAGTCGAGAATTTTGGTGAAGATGGTGCCTGTGGAATAGCGCTCTTTCGGCTATTTCTCTTGGCTGAGGATCAACAACACCTCCGCGAATCATTCTTTCTCCTGCTAGTTTGAATCCTATACTCTCTAGCGCATTTCGCGAATCTTCTTCTAACTCTGTAACAGGTATTCCATTGAATTGTGACAATACTGCTACATCCACTAATTGATCAGAATGGTTATCTAGTAACTTTTCGAATGCAGAGCAGAATTCATCAAGATAAGCATAAGGTATGTGCATATCTTTGATTTCAAGGTAATCATTTATCTTAAACATCAAGACTTTACCAATTGGATCTACTCCTTTGAATACTGGTAAATACCACCCTCTGTCAAGTACCGACCTTACTTCCCAGATGAATCTCGAAACATAAGGATCGGATTGAGTCAGAATCCGTAATTGTCTATCTTCTCGATTTTGGGTGTTCAGTTTTGCAACCTCGTCTGGGATTACATAGAAAGCCTCAGGTTCGGGCACCAATGCCATGACTTTTGAGATTCGACCTTGATTCTCCAAATTGCGTAAGGCTATTGCTAATTCCTCGACACTTCTGGATACGTAGTACCTAAGTGTAAAGGCCTTAACTGGGCCCATTCGCTTTATCACATCGACTAAAGCATCTTCAAAATCCATTGGCTCGTATACATCGATTACCCTGTGGAAGAGAGAGAGTCTTCGCCTCCTTCCGCTTACATCCTCGAATTGTTTTACCAAACAGAGTTGTCTTTCGAGGTTGTTTATTGCATTCTTCAAATCACGTTGCAATGATTTGTGGTCTTCACCCTTGGGGAAATCTGCCAAAATTTCTTGCCTAGTTAGATTCTCACCCTTTGGTATTTTTTCTAAAATGAGTTTCTCCATTTCACCTAGCCAAGGCTCTGGCTTCAGTCCAAGTAGCATAGGGATATTTTTCCTAGTGGTATAACCGATTCGATTGTGAAGTAATCTTCCCATAATCACATCAGAATCTAATTGCAAATCTTTCCAATCTGCATATCTAAAACCGTCGACTCTGTACAACATCTCCTGCTGTTTCTGGAATAAGATATGTTGGTCGAACGCACTGAATCCGTCAGCGTATTGTTCAAACGATTTTTCCATGACGAGGTTCTGTACCCATCGATATTCGACAACGTCTTCTTCTCCACCTGTAATTTTGTGCTCGTCTACCTTTAGGATATACTCAGCATCATCTGTTTGGCGATAGAATCCAACCGAAATCACGTTTCTCATTTCGAGTTCGTGCAAAATTGAATCGATTTGCCCTTGTGGGAAAGGTAATCTGTCGAATATATCCTCTCCTTTTGCTGGACCTTCACTGCCCAACATTTCTAGGATTTTTACCCGTAGAGCCTCATGTGGGTCTGTTATTGTTTTATTTTCCCATTTAGTAGGGTTCAATCCGTCGAATTCTATAGCTACTTCGTAAGATAACCCCTTAGTGTAGAGGTCACGAATATCTTCCATTTCTTTTCCGCCAGCTTCAGATATACAACCAAGGGTTCCATGAATTTCTGCCATGTAGGTTGTAAACCATTTATCATCTAATTCTGAGGTTCCAGTTGAGCGCAATTTTGTGATTAGGCCTTGGCTTGCCAAATCCTCAACCCAAACAGCAATTGTATCATGGTCTATTCCTGCTAGTTTAGCGGCATATAGCGGGTTTTCCCACTTTCTGTTTAGACCTCCACCTTTGCTCATTAGCGACAGTAGTTCTTTAGCATTGGATGGCTTTGGGACTTTGTTAGAATAATAATCACCTAACTGTTCTTCAGTCAATTCGGTTGCAAGACTTCTGTTTCCTAGAAGTCTCTTCAGAATCTCCGGATCAATATCTTTGACTAAGAAGGCGCGTGTTTTCATTGATAGTAAATCCTCGAATGTACTCATGTACAAACTCATTCCTAGTCTCGATGGTATAGGTACCTTAGAGTGAACTATCCTTGCTTCTGATTCTTTGCTTGCCTCAAGGAATTCATTGAGAGACTTGATGTCGATATCGCCGAACATAATTTCTGATTTGGCTTCTTTGATTAGCAAAGAATCTTCTATCGAACGATGCCTCTGCAGAAGCGCATCAGCTCTTTGTTGGAATTGTTGTGGACTAACTTCATCGGCACCAATTCGCTTAGGAATGATGAGGGACCTTCCAGCAATTTCTCTGAATCTCTTTGAAAATATCTGCGTATTAACGATATACCTTTCTATTACTTCCATGTGATCATTTGATTGGAATGATTCGTACATTTTTCCGGGGTCTACCTCTTGGCTTGTTTTAATCAATAATCCATTTTCATCAAATGATAATTCAAGGACGGCGATTCCGTCTTGTTCCGCTAAACCTGCCATGAAATAGCCTAGTGCTGTGTTGAATCCTCTTCCACGGCATGATGTGATTAGGTATGTTGGCATACCTCCGGAAACAATTTGTTCGACAATCAATCTGTTGGGGTCAGGGACTTGGAAAGAATCCAATGTGTGCTCTTCTAGATGTCTAGCAATAGTATTAGCAACACCCTCGCCTAATCCATAGACATCTCTCAGGATTACTCTTGGGTCACCTTGCCGACGTAGGGTATTAACTGTATGTCCAATCAAATCTAGCAGGGCCTTTGACAATTCTCTAGACCGGCTTCTGGCTTCTCCACTCCATGAGGGTACAGTTGGTCGATATCCAGTTACAGAGTTGACGTTTACTCGTGTACCCTGGATATTGGATACTCGGTAAGTTGAACCTCCCAATAAGATGACATCTCCACCTCGCAAGTTAGCTACGAAAGAGGATGATAACTGTCCAAGTATACTACCTTCCGCATTGAAAACAAGGTAGGAATTGTCGGGAGCAATTGTTCCGATATTTGTGTAGTATATCATTCGAGAATATCCTCTTTTTCCATACAAATTTTCTTCCCAGTCTACCCATACTCTGCGTTCCTCCTCGAGCATATCGATTACTTCGATAAAATCATCATATCCTAAATTTCTATATGACCAAGTACTGGTAACTACTTCGAATGCTTCGTCAATATCTCTTTCGTTTATTATTACCAATCCAATCAAGAATTGTGCAAGGACATCTAAGCAATTTTGAGGGAAATCCAACATATCCATGTCGCCGGTTTGGATAGCCGCTTGCAAGGCAGCAAGTTCAATCAGATCATCCACGCTAGTCGGCAGGAATCTTGCTCTTGGTATTCCCCCAACATGGTGGCCTGCGCGACCTATTCGCTGTAGTGCAGTGGCTATGTCCCCCGGAGAACCAATTTGGATTACCATGTCCACTGAACCAATATCTATACCCATTTCTAAAGATGAAGAAGTTACTACTGCTCTTAGATGGCCAAGCTTTAGTTTTCTTTCAACATCCAATCTGATTCTCTTGTCCATTGAACCGTGGTGCCCGGCTACCAAATCTCCGAGGTATGGTCTTAATTTTTGAACCAAGGTTTCTGTCATCTTTCTTGTATTCGCAAATACAAGGGTGGTTGTATGCGCTCCAATCAAGTCAGCGACCATTTCAACATTCATTTCTAGAACTTTCATTACAGATAAGTCACTGAACTTTGGCGAGCACAACAATATGTCCAAATCCAGTTCTCTTGCGCCGCTAATTTTTGCAATTTTCACCGTTTGATTGTCGTTTCGACTCTCTCTATCATCGCTAGCAACCAAATACTCTGCTACTGTTTCAAGCGGTTCCATAGTTGCTGAAATTCCAATTCGTTGAACGGGTCTTTCCAAAATCGTATCGAGTAGGGATATGGTCAGAGCCAAGTGGACTCCACGTTTTGTGGGAACCAAAGAGTGCATTTCATCGATAATAATCCATTCAACGTTGGAGACTATTGGTTGAAATCTTGGAGATGATATTGCAATTGCCATACTTTCTGGCGTTGTGATTAGGATGTGTGGTGGTTTCCTAAGCATTTTTTGTCTTTCAGATTGAGGTGTATCACCAGTGCGCAATCCAACTCTGATTTTTCCTTGCGCCCTATCTGGGAGGTACTTTTTTTCTATTTCCTCAAGCGGTCCAATCAGGTTCTTTTGAATGTCATTTGCTAATGCTTTAATTGGAGATATGTATAGACAATACACCCTCTCCTCAAGAGTTCCATCAAGGGCGTGACGCACAAGTTTGTCTATTATCGATAAGAAAGCTGTTAGTGTTTTTCCAGAGCCTGTTGGTGAACATAGCAGAAGATGGTCTCCATTCATTATGGAAGGTATAGCCAATTTTTGAGGCTTTGTAAAATCGGGGAATTTATCTTTAAACCAATTACGGACTGGTTGACACAATTTCTCATAAAGATCCTCTGTTGATAGGGGATTCTCTAGATATGAGATATTTGCCATATTTTCTCAACTCACTATCCGTGAGGGGAAAGCGTGTGCAAGGAGGTCATGAATGTTTGGTTCCATCCTATAAGTCAAATTTTGATTGAATTATACAGAAAAGCGAGGTATTGCTCATCATTTGATTTCTTTGTTAGCAATAAAGTGAGAAAATCAAAAATTGGAATTTTTTCTATTTTCAAGGAGGTGGTCTCATTTACCCCTTTGAATACGCAGGTGCATGAAGGAGTTCAGTCCTGAGCGATTGGGCAGACTTTCGGGTATGTTAAAGCGCAGAGGAATAATCCTACCAGCATTCGAAATACACGGTGGTACTGCTGGATTGTACGATTTTGGCCCGGTTGGAGGTAGATTGCGCAATAGAGTAAACCAAACGTGGATTAACCATTGGCAAAGTTTAGGGAACATTGTTGAGATATCTTCCCCAACAATCACGCCATATTCTGTTTTGGAAGCGTCCGGTCACGTTGGGGAGTTTAGTGATTTTCTAACCGTCTGCAATAAATGCGAAGAAGCCACTAGAGCAGACCATTTAGTAGAAAATCTTGTTCCAAATGCAGATGCACTTACAAAGAGTGAACTCCAAGAAACAATTGACAAGAATAGTCCCAGTTGCCCATCCTGTGGGGCAAAGTCGTGGGGCAAGATTCAAGCTCAAAATCTGATGTTTAGCACAACCATTGGGGCAGGCAATTCCGGTAGACAAGGTTTCTTGAGACCAGAGACAGCACAAGGCATGTTTACATCATTCCCGTCTATATATCGTCATTTTAGAGAAAGGCTACCTTTTGGTGCTATTCAAATTGGAAAGGGTTACAGAAATGAAATCAGTCCTCGACAGGGGATGATTAGACTCAGAGAGTTTAACATGGCTGAGTTAGAATATTTCATAGATCCTGAAGAAGAGGTGAATCATGATTTCTCCTCATGGGATAAGCCTCTAACCCTAATTGCAGACAAAAAAGGCGAGGTGCAAATGACTCTAGGTCAGGCGGTAAATGAAAAGGTGATTCGACACCCAACGGTTGGGTTCTTCATGGGATGGACAATGGATTTCTTGCTATCTGTGGGTATAAACCCAGACTGTATTAGATTTAGACAACACGAGTCAGATGAAATGGCTCATTATGCACAAGATTGCTGGGATGCTGAAATTTTGGGTTCCTATGGTTGGATAGAATGTGTAGGAATAGCACATAGGGGGTGTTATGACCTAACCGCACATGAAAAAGCAACAGGACAAAAGTTGCGTGCCTGGAGGAAATTCTCCGCTCCAAAAGTCGTAGAGGTTGATGGATGGACAATTGACGGGGCAAAAGCAGGTCCTGCCTTCAGGGCCTTAGCAGGTAAAGTTAAGCAAATGGTTGAAGAAATGCCTTCGGAATCATCTTTTCCAATGCTTGTTGAAGTTCAAGGAACAGACCTTGAAATTTTACCTGAGCATGTTAAACGTGTACAAACTACACAAAATGTAACTGGCGAATGGTTCGTACCCCATGTTGTGGAACCTGCCTTTGGAATTGATAGAATAATTTGGCATATCTTAGACCATTGTTACACTGAAACAGAAAAATCAGGAGAGGAATATAATTTATTGTCAATTCCAGATTCTGTCGCTCCGGTAGACGTTGCAGTCCTGCCTTTATCAGAAAAAGGTGGTATGCAGGAATTAGCAGAAAGGATACATCGAGATATTTGTGGTAGGAAGAATGTATTTTCAGTCTATGATGCAAGTGGTTCGATAGGTCGTCGCTATGCTAGGGCCGATGAAATCGGTGTTCCATACTGTATAACCGTCGATGACCAATCGATTTCAGACAATACTGTAACTCTGCGCTCAAGAGATACAACCGAGCAGATTCGTATTTCAATCGATGAATTACCATTCTAGGGAACTCAATGTTCAAAGAGGTCCTCGTTCAACACGCATTCATGGTGGCTAGTGATTGGACAGAACGCCACCGGCCAGGAAGCGAGCGTCAACTTGAGGGTAATGAAGCCCAAAGAAAGAAGATTCGCATCTGGTTGGACCAGTGGCAAGAAGGTCGCCCATCTAAGCCGGGCCTCCTTCTTGTAGGGCCACCTGGGGTTGGTAAAACAACTGTTGCTAGAGCGATTGCTGCGGATATGGGGTGGCAAGTAATAGAACTAAACGCCAGTGATGCAAGAAATGCGGGTGCTATCCGCAAGGCTGCAACCCATGCATCAACTCATGGTTCGCTATTCATGACGCCAGGTCAAAAGCCACCACGCACATTGATATTGCTGGATGAGGTTGATCACCTATCTGGTGGGTTACGTGAAATTTCCGCAGATCGAATCCGTAGTGTAATTTCGGGTGAAGATATTGATGATTCAAAAGCATTGAAAGGCGATAGTGGAGGAAAGGCGGAATTATTGAACCTGCTTTCAGAAACTAGACAGCCTGTGATTTTAGCATGCAATGACGAGATGGGTTTGTGGGGCAGGTCTTCATCTACTTGGAGAACAGCGAGGGACAGATTTTCAAAACATCTAGTTACAATTCGATTTGAGCGTGCTTCAAATGAAGCATTAAGAAGAATCGCATTGAGAGTCATTAAGCAAGAAGGCTACACTGCAGACCCTGGTGCTTTAGACGAATTGGTTAACAATAACCCCGGAGATTTACGAGCTTTAGTCAGAGATCTGCAAGTTATGTGCACTCTAACGGAATCAAATTTGACCAAGGAATTAGTGCGTGATAATATCCAAACTGGTGTCAGGGATACGACGGTTGAAATTTTCCCTGGTTTGGATAAGTTGTACCGTTCGCGAACCGCTCAACAGGCAATGATTGCAACGCGTGCTCTAGACAAAAGTCCGGACGATATGGTTGCTTGGGTTTCTTGGAATAATGGGGTTGTCTTCACAGAACATAATGCAGTAAGGCGTGGATCAAGATCGTTATCTCTGGCAGACTCATTGCTCACCACAAGATTTCGAAATACCGCACACAGGTCATGGTATTGGTCTTCTAATCTAACGGGACTTTCTGCTAGTGTAACTGCATCTAGGCCGATAGAGGGTAGAATTTTTTGTAAATATCCTGATTTCCTTCGAAGAGGCTCAGCTTGGGTGAAACGCTCTGTAGTCGACCGTTTGGCAGAGACTTGCGGTTGTTCAAAAAAAGCCGTTAGAGAGGAATTATTGCCATCACTAGTCGCAGTTCAATCTGAAAACAGTGGAGATTTTTCAATTTCATTGGCACTTGGTCTATCCCCTGAAGAACATGCAGCAATATGCGGCCTAACCATGTCGCACCGAAGCACAAAGGACTTGCTTGAAAAATATGCCAAAGAATTTGAGAATCTAAATTCTATAGATGAAGACAAAGAGGTACCGATGGAGTTGGAGGAGCCTCAGGAAGAAAACATAAGTGAATCAACATCAGATTCAGGTCAGATGAAATTATTCTGATTATTTTTCATTAGACTTGTCTTCCATCTTTTCGAAAAGTTCTCGAATAAGTTTCACCGATGCCCTATCCGGAGCCTCTCTTTCTTCTCTTGCCCATGTTCTAGGATGCAATAGCAATAGAGCAGTCATCAATTCTAATCTCCCAAACCACATCAGAATTGATGTGATTAGCAATGATGGAGTACCCATTGAAGCCCATGTATTAGATGGACCGTAGTCACCAAGTGTTGGACCAGTATTTCCTAAGGCAGATGCCACAACAGCAACAACTGATTCAAAATCGGAGTTAGGCATTGTAACTGCTAATGCAATGCACGAAATTGCAAATAAGCCAGTCCAAACAAATAACATTCCAACAATAAGACCTAATCTTTCATTGTCAACTACTTCGTTATTCATTCGGATTTGAACAACTCGCTTAGGTTGGACAATTCTACCTATCTCTCTCCAAGCGATTTTCAGACCTAATTTGACTCTCATCAATTTTAGACCACCACTAGTTGACCCAGCACAAGCACCAACGATCATCAACAGGAATAGGAAAATGTGTGTTACAACAGGCCACAGCATGTAATCAGTTGACGTATATCCAGTGCTAGTTCCTATCGATACCACAGTGAAAAGAGAGTCAAAGAAACCATCGCTCAAATTGCTTCCTTGGGATATTAATGCTAAGAATACGAATAGTGTCGTTGCTGTAATAACCAAAACGTAACTTCTCCCTTCTTGGTCTGCAAAGACCTTGTCCCACTGTTTTTCCCAAGCCAACCAGATTAAAGTAAAATTAACACCAGCTAAAAACATAAAACAGATAATTATTGATTCAACTATGAAACTATCATAATACCCGATTGAAGCATCGTGTGTTGAAAATCCACCGGAGGGCATTGTGGTTAATCCGTGATTAAATGCATCAAACATGGTAAGTCCGCCAACAGACCAGAGAAGGAAAATTTCCAATGCGGTTAGGATAATGTAAATAGTCCACAAAGCAAGTGCAGTTTCTTGTAATTTAGGCCTCAACCGAGAAAGTGAAGGTCCAGTTAGTTCCGCCCTAGCAAGAGCCATTCCTCCTCCTAATACCCTAGACAACAACATCAAACCAAGCATGATTATTCCCATACCTCCAAGCCATTGTGTCAAGGAACGCCAGATTAGAATCCCTTTTGGCTGGGCATTGATACAATCAGGTGTTGAACCTGGAATGCAATTTGGGCTCATTGAATGCTCAATTACCGTAGCACCTGTTGTGGTAAAACCTGACATCGATTCAAACCATGAATTGACAAATCCCCTAGCAATGTCAGTCATTCCGGAACCATCTGTGAATGGTCCGTGGAATACTCCCCCCAACCAAAATGGTAGGCTACCAACCAATACCGCCACAGGCCAAGCTAAAGCGACGGCAGCAAATGCTTCACGGTCTCTTAGTCTTTCAGTAGTATCAGACCTTACTCCTATGCTTAGGAGTAAAACTCCGATTAATCCTGAGAATATAATTGGGATTAGAAATGATATTGATGCAGTTCCAAATCCGTCTAGCCACCAGGTAACCAAGAAACTGAAGGACAATGGAATTAACATTGCAACCATCGTCCAGCCGACGATTAACGATAGTACGTCTCGACGCATTTTGTTTTCACACCTTGAATTTCTTCTCTAGGTCATCAACTCGGTCAGGTGGTAAGAAAATTGTCAATCTGTCACCTTCAAGCAGAGTTTTTGATGAAGAAGGACGCATTGTCTCCCAATCGTCGTGAATGTTTTTTCTTTGGATAAATGCAACCTTACACCACTCAGGAAGGCCAGCATCGGCAATAGTCTTGCCAGCAAATTTTACTTCTGACAAAACTGGTAAGCAGATTCCGATTACATCAGGAACACTAGATAATACTGCATAAGGTCCTGGTAATTCAGAATGAATTTTACCTAATATGGTGTCGATTGCAACTCTTTTTCGATCTACTGAGAAAGTTATGCCCATCCTACGTACAACATTAACCAGATCTGCATCATACAAAATCAAGCCAGTCCTTTCTACACCCATGTCGCTTGCTAACAATACTGCAGCAATAGATGCGTGGTCATTGTCTAGTGCAGATATTGCTAAATCAAAAGAAGAGATTTCAATCTCAGATAACAGGTCTTTGTCTAGGTGGTCACCATGAATAATTTCAATTCCTTTTCTGTTACCTAAGTCAGAGCCAGATAAGTTGTTTGCCTTTTCAATATCTCTCTCTACAACAGTCACTATTGCATTAGAATCGAGCCACGCTTTTGCAAGCCGTGTTCCAATTAGGCCCGCACCGAAGATTGCGACTCTAGGCTTATCTGGAAAATCTACCTGTTCGTGTCCAAAAATTCTGAGTATTCTGTTGAAGGATGCTTCACCAGCAGTAGCGATTGCCAATTTGTCTTTGGGAAGGATTTGGTCATCAGCCACAGGTACTCGCCCAGGCTCACCATCTCTCTTCAAGCCAACAATAAGAGGCATACCTCCCTCGACTTTGTTACCGGATTCACGTAGAGTTCTGTGTATTACCGCTCCAGCTTCCGGTCTTACGTCCAATTCGACAATAAATGCATCAGCCTCGAATGGAATAACTTCTGTTAATGAGGATGAGCGAAGACCAGACATCAACCTTTCAATCGCCCCATCAACTGGATGAACTACATGGTCAACTCCAGCCCATTTGCCTAATTTACCAGACTTGTATTCCTTCAGAAACATTGGATTTCTAACTCTACATATAGTCATCAAGTTGCCTTTGCCGTTTGTCGATTCACTGTGGACGTGTTTTGCTAAGGCGCATGATAAGATATTTCTCTCATCTGAATTTGTTGCTGCGACATACACTTGTGCAGTTTCAATACCTGCCTCAATGAATTTATCACGTTGGGTGATGTCTCCATGCAAGACTAGTATATCCATACCTTGAGAATTTTTTACAGCCCTAGCGTTATTGTCTACAAGAACCACGTCTTTCGCTTCGCTTCTGAGAGCTCTTGCAAGGCCCGTTCCTACACGGCCGCCACCGCCAATAATAACCCTCATGTTAGAGACTCACCTATCCATTTATTGTCCCATGTACCGCCAGACACATCAAATGATTCAGTGTAGAATGAGCGCTCTCTATCTATGCCTGACTTACTACCTCCAGAATAATATCCATCGGTTATTTGGCCCCCTGGGCTGTGAGGTTCTATCCAGTCAATGTATGCTGTTGGAGTATGGACAAGCCATTTTCGATTAACGACATCCACTGCGCCTTCAACATAACAATCATTCATTATGACATCATTGTCTTCACACCATTCCTCTGACATTGGAAGCATGATGTATGCCCAAGCATGCCCTTCCCATTCTTCAAATTGCGGATCTGCCAATGCTCCAAATACATACCAAGTCGGTATACCTTTTACCCGCATTATACTCATGAATGCATTAGATTGTTCATCACAATCACCTCTCACCATTTCGAGACATTGCTCCCCACCCCTCGCAATTCCAGGAGCGTAATCATCGTAGGGAATATTGTCATTTAGCCAATCAAAAGTCGCCCTTGCATAAGCATATGCATTGTCTTTCAAATCTGATGGTAGTGATGCAGATATGCTGGCTGCAGTTTGGTAAACGGTTGGAGCGGTAGCCTGTCGTGAGTCAATCGCCCAAGTGTAGGTAAGTCCTCCAGAACTTACTCCACCTCGGTCATACCACATGGCATCAGTGAATTGGATGGATCTCGTACCTCCTCCTCTCTCTGCTATTTCGGAGAATGTTCCTGAGCGTTGAACGCTAACTCCTTCCGATTTACCGTCCAATTTACCGTCAACTCTGGTAGAGTGCCACCATGAGTGACTACTGGATTTCAGAGTCACTGCGAAATCGAGAGTTTCGTATGAATCAGCTGGTATATCCATTTTGACTTTTACACAGTATTGGATGTAGCAATAATCAGAACCTGAGCCTTGTCCTGGCCACCAAACTTCACTATTGTCTTGGGTAATAACTGCATTTTCTCTGCTTTTGTAAGGGAATCCACTATTCGTAACCAATGGAACTGTAACAGTTTCTCCATCTATCCTGAGTTCTATATTAATGATGTCTTGAATCTGCGATAGAGGGACTTCTGTTCCGTCTGTGTATGCTAATGCAACTTGTGAATTTTTACTCATCACATCGCTAGGTATTGGAATTGATTCCTGTAACCAACCTGGATTTGACCCATTATTCCAAAGTTCAACAGTTCTGACTACCGTATATTCAGCTTCAAGTGGATATGTTTGCCAAGGTGCCATTGCTTCGTTGATATATTCTTCAACTTCCGCCCACTTTGCTAACACAAATTGTCTTGCTTCTGGGGTGAAGAAAATGAAGGCAATAAATGCGACTAATCCCAATTGATTGATTCGACTTCGTTTCTTTCTACCCCGTCGCTTAGTTTGCCCTTTGGCCATTGCATGTCTAGGTGCAACACCTCTTTGCGCTTTTCTTGTTGGAGATCGCATGAATTCTCCCTTGACTCTCGAATCCATACCCGAAGCGCCACTAATAACTCTGCCACAACTATAGCATATCGAATCCCCCGGAAGGGTTTGGGCTCGACAGAAAGGGCACGTTCCCATTGTACACTAGGCTAGACGGCACCCCCATGAAGGTTCTGCCGTAATATGAAACTGAAGGAGTGGTTTCAATGGGTAATAGGTAAAGCCTATATCTCCTTTGTAAGTGGATACTTACTCTTCTTCTCCATGTTTTGCTCTTGATGCGTCTGACCAGATGCGCCTTAGCCGTCTTCTAGCAGGCCGTGGAACGGCTGCCCATACCCAATCGTGAGCATTCTTTTCTGCTAATAAAACTGGAGGAATTATGAATATCCAAATTAATGGGAAATAAAATGAATTGTATAAAGCAGTTAGCAGTAAAGCACACCAAAAACTAGTCTTGAGTACTATGCTCCAGCGCTTACCCATCAGCATTCCATATCCATGTCTACAGAAAATTAGTGCATGTGCCCTTGGTGAAATTAACGCTACCAAAGTTATGACTCCAACCAGTTGTATACCCAAATCATATTTTTGCAATAACCTGAATACAAGGAATAAGGAAACCATTGCTCCAACTGCTAATCCAAGAGCCCAGCCAGTAGTTGGTTGACTTCCGGTTCTCCTTACTTTTTTACGGCGTAGAACCAGATGAACAGTTACGCCCAACATCAAACAAATAATCAAATTGAGAAATGGAGGAATTTCTTCTTGGATATATATCGATAAAAGAAATGCATCTCCCATACTTCCATACAAGCCACCAATCAATATCCCCCAAAACATCATGCTCCAAGCAGTTGTTAAATCGTAGAATCCAGAATAACGGGTCATCACACCACGCCAACCAAGACTCATGCCAACAAGTGATACAATGATTGCAGCCTGAGACAGCCACATTTCACTTGCCATGATATTAATGCTGCAAAGCCTTGTTCATGTTAATTGTGTAAGCCTAAGCCTTGAATATGCCTATCTTTAGCCCTACACATGGCTCGGCTTCTATTATTCGGGGGAAAGGGCGGAGTTGGTAAGACAACTACTTCCACTGCCACTGCTGTTGGTTTAGCGGACTCTGGATTAAAGGTACTATTGGTAAGCAGTGACCCCGCTCACAGTACATCCGATAGTTTGGGCGTTCAACTAGGCCCTGTTCCAACTCCAGTCGAGGGGGTTGATGGTTTATGGGGTTTGGAATTGGATCCAGAGGCAAGAATATCTGACCATATTCCCAAGTTAACAGAAAGTCTTGGCCCAATGTTGGGCGGTGAAGATCCAGAATTGAATGCATCTGAGATGGTTCTACCAGGTTTGGATGAAGCAATGGCATTTGATGAATTACTGAAGCATCTTGAAAACCCTGATTGGGATGTGATTGTATTCGACACAGCTCCGACAGGTCACACTCTGCGGTTCCTCGCCTTACCTGAAATAATTGAGAAATGGGCTGACAAAATAATTCGTATGCACAGGCTTACGGGAGGGATTCGTGCTTTGATGTTTGGTGCAAAAGAAGGCGAAAAAATGCGAGAGGAATTAGAGAAATTTCGAAGACGTGTTTTACATGTCAGGAGAATTCTGTGCAACCCTGATGTTACTAGGTTTACTTTGGTTACAATCCCAGAGAAGATGGGAGTAAATGAAACGGTCAGAGCCCACGAATCTCTAACTGAATTCAATCTTCCAGTAAGTGGATGTGTGATAAATCGAATGACTCCTGATTTGAACCATTCATTTATCCAAACCCGAAGGGAAAACGAAAGGAATAATGTCGAACAATTGAAATCGAATTTACCTGAATTATATCTTCATGAAGTTGAATTGAAAGATAGCGATATTCACGGCATTGATTCATTGAGAGAAATGAGTTCTCTGCTTCATGGGGATATTGAAATCGACCAAGGGTTGGGTCCATTTAGCATAGGACTTGGTCTTGATGTTCACAGAGGAACATGGTCTGAAGGAGATGATGTGTTCTTACATTTACCGGGGATTGTTAGAGAGGATTTGTCTCTACGTAGTGAGGCAGGCATCGTTTATGTTGGAATTAATTCGAGAGAACACCCTGTGCCATTTGACAGATCAGCAAAGGCTAGCCAAGTTCAAGCTAAATTGGAAAATGAAATTCTGAAACTTTCATTTCCTCCAGAATAATCATCCGTTGGGTTCAAACCAAATGGGCTTCTCGCTGCCCACATGGCACTCGAAGGTCTATCACGTGGTATTTTTTCTGCGCTTGGTATTCTGAAGAGCCGTCGTAAATTGAATGAGGACGAACTCAAAGAAATGTTGCGCTCATTACGCAGGGCACTTCAAGAGGCTGATTTCAACGTCAGACAAACCAAAGAAATCACCGAGAAATTGGAAACTAGGATGCGTGAAGAAGAACCTCGCCCCGGTGTCACATTGCAAACCCATGCAATGAATATTCTATATACCGAATTGGTTAGATTACTAGGTCCACCTAGGGAAGTTCGTCCCCATCAATCTACAATCCTAATGGTTGGACTTTACGGTAATGGTAAGACCACAACAACTGCAAAATTAGCTGAATGGTACAGAAGAAGGCACGGAGTAAGAGTTGCAGTAATCGAAGCAGACGTACATCGCCCAGGCGCATACAACCAACTTTCACAACTTTTGGAAGATTCAACTGTCGAGGTTTATGGTGAGCCAGATAACACAAACGCAGTTGAAATCGTTCGCAATGGACTGAAACAACACGCAGCAGCAGATCTGGTCATTATCGATACAGCAGGTAGACACAAACTAGACGAGGAATTAGTTGTAGAACTTGAGCAAATTGCTGATGTTGCTAACGCAAATGAACGATTCCTAGTTATTGACGCTCAAGTTGGACAATCTGCAGGGCCAGTTGCCGCAAATTTCCACGATACTGCTGGAGTTACTGGAATTGTGATTACAAAATTAGATGGTACTGCCCGTGGAGGTGGTGCTCTATCTGCTGTAGCGACGACCGGTGCTCCTGTAATGTACATTGGTACAGGTGAGAAAGTAGCAGATTTAGAGAAATTTGAATCCGATCGTTTCATCTCAAGACTTCTCGGTATGGGAGACATACGTGGGCTGATAGATTTAGCTCCAGAAGATATGGATGAGGAAGAAGCGATGAGAATTACTCAACGCATGATGACTGGAAGATTTACTCTAAACGACATGTATTCACAAATGGAAATGATGTCTAAAGTTGGAACTATTGACAAACTCCTATCTTTCCTTCCTAGTGGAATGTTTGGTGGAATGGGTGCAATGGGTAAGAATCAGAAAGAAGCAATGCAAGCCAATCTTGACCGATATCAAGTTATCATGGATTCTATGACAACCTACGAAAAAGATGAACCTGCCAAAATAAAAGCAGATCGAATCAGAAGAATTGCACGTGGTTCTGGAGTGAAAGAAAAAGACGTTCGCGAGTTGATTGGTCAGTGGAACCGCTCAAGAAAAATGATGAAGGGAATGAGCGGAAATCGCAAGATGAACAAGCAGATGAAGAGGATGATGAGAGATTCAGAGTTAGACCTTGACGGTCTTGATATGTAATCAGTAAGTCTTTGCTAAAATGACACGGCGTGTTGTCATATTACCTGACATAAAACATGGCTTTTCTTCTTGGTAAGGGTCAGTAGAATCTCCAAGGAATGATAGCCCTGTCTTTCTTTCTATAGTTTCAGCATGAGCATCTGTACCGTCAAATGCCATTTCGTAGATTTTCCCATCTTCTACGTTGTTTAAGTCTTCCAGAGTAATTACAACATTCTTGGTATGTGCGGAGGCTCTGTTACGTAATTCATCTGCGATTTCAGATAGAACCCTTTTGCATTCATCGGCAATGTGTGACATTGGAAGTGGTTCTTTCCCACCTGTTCTGCGGGCAGCAAAGGCTGTATTATTTTCAATATCTCTGGGACCTATGTCTAATCTTAGCGGTACACCCTTTATTTCCCAATCAAAATATTTCTGTCCAGCATGGATATCTCTTTTGTCGACCTTAACTCTTAATCCAGCACTTCTGAGTGTAGATGCAACTTCTTCACTCTTTGCGATAGTATCCACCTCTGAGTTTTTTCTAATCATTGGACAGATTACGACTTGGTAGGGTGCGATTGCAGGTGGCATAATTAGGCCGTTGTCGTCACCGTGCATCCCAACAACTGCTCCTAACAATCGCTCAGACATCCCATAAGTCGTTTGGTGGCAGTGTTGCTGCTGAGCATCTAAATTTTCATAGGTGACATCAAAAGCCTTAGCCCATTGATCTCTATAGTGATGGCAGGAGGCCACTTGTAAAGTTCGACCATTTGGCATAATTGCATCTATCCCAATAGTATACCAAGCTCCAGGGAAGGTATCCCACACTGGTCTTCTTGCTTTGATTATTGGCAAACACAAATCATGCATTAGGTTATCAACAATTTCGAGGTCTTCCTTTATTTGTCTAGTTGCACATTCTTCGTCTGCGTGGGCTGTGTGTGCTTCAAAAAAGTGAATTTCTCTGACTCTAATGAATGAGCGAGTTTGCTTTGTTTCGTATCTAAATGTGTTAACCATTTGATACAATTTTAGTGGCAGGTCTTTGTGTGATCTAATCCACAATGGAAACATTGTGTACATTGCGGTTTCACTAGTTGGTCGCAAAAACATAGGAATATCCAATTCATTTTCTCCTGCATGTTTAACCCAATAGACTTCTTTTTTGAAACCGCCCTCTTCGTCTTCATCCCTCAAGTCGTCAGGGTCTACGCCTTCTTCTCTTGCGCGCTTTAGTTTAGCAACTAATGCATTTTCTTTTTCGAGGAGATTTTCAGGTATAAGTAATGGAAAATTAACTTCTTCGTGTTCGGTCCTTTCCATCTCTTTGTGAGTAAGGGCGTCAATCAATTTCATTGTGCGCCAACCATAAGGTCGCCAAACATCCATTCCCTTGATTGGATATCGCTTATCTACTAATTCGGCCGCTTCTACAATAAATGGGTACCAGGCGTTAAAATCATCCAGCTTTGAAGGAATTCCACGCTTGGCTTTTCCTTTACCCATTTGAAAAACTCCACAAACTATTGAATTTGCATCTCACTTCTTTCGCAGTGCAATAAGTAGAACAAGAATACTGCAACCTATCGCAACATAATCCGGAATTCCTATTTCTGGGAATGGCAACGACCATCCCATTTCATTGCCGATGTTATGGACATCAAGCCAGTTTATTCTAGTTGCTTCAGTCGTGCACTTTTCTGCAGCGCACTGTGAATTCATAAATCCAAATACACCAAACAGATTTGCAACAGATACTATGAGTGAAAATAGTCCGAAAAAGGCCATCTTGCCAAAACCACTTTTCTGTTTCTCTGTTGTTGGAATTTTTGGCAAACCCGGCATAGGAAGTGGAGCCGGAGTCGTGGGGCTTGCCCCAGGTATCACCTCTATCATTGGGTCATTTGATGTTACTGCGGCAACAACTTCTACCTCAGGACCTGAGATAGTTTGACTTGGCTTTGTTGGAGTAATTGGTTCAATGTTCAAGCCAAAAATCCTTTCTGCAAGACTTGCCAATACAGGGTCTGCTGCGATTTCAGCTTCATCTATTTCACCATCCAGCAGGCGTTTTACTTTATCATCGTGAGTGCTCACATGAATCGCCTCCCATGTGTGGGTGGAAAGGTGTTCATTATCAACAGTTCGCTTCAAGCGTTTCCAGCAGCCTCAACCTCTGCCCAATCTTTCATGAATCCATCAAGACCTTTGTCGGTAAGAGGGTGACTCATTAGTTGCCTGAAGGTTTTTGTTGGCATGGTAACAGTGTGTGCTCCTAATTGCATGCATGCCAGGACATGTGTTGGGTGCCTGATTGATGCTGCTAGTACTTTGGTGTCAATGTTGTAATTGTCCCATGTTGCCATAATTTCTGCGATAAGGGCCATTCCGTCAGCACCAGTATCATCGATACGCCCGATAAATGGAGAAACATAAGTTGCACCTGCCTTTGCTGCCATAAGTGCTTGGGAGGCTGAGAAAATTAGTGTAACATTGGTATTTATCCCTTCAGCAGTCAATATCTTAGTTGCTGCAAGTCCTTCTGGAGTACATGGGATTTTGATAATCACATTAGGTGGTAATTCATTCTTTAACGCCCTTCCTTGGTTTACCATACCTTCAGTATCTAATGCGGTTACTTCGGCTGAAATTGGGCCATCACATATCGATGCAATCTCTGCGACAACGGTTTTGAAATCTCTTCCACTTTTTTTGATAAGTGAAGGATTTGTTGTTACTCCATCGAGGATTCCCCACGAGGCAATCTCTCGAATTTCATCTACATCAGCTGTGTCTAGAAAGAACTCCATGTTATCACCTTAATATCGACGGTGCTTCAAACCTTCCTCGCGAATACCTTGTTTACTGCGTCGCATATGTGGTGTGATTTCAACCCCATCATTTCTAACATTTCATCGGCACCTGCCGATTCTCCAAATCTGTCATGTACACCAATTTTCTCAATTGGCACCGGAGAAGAAGAAACTACGTGTTCCGATACTGCCCCACCTAGTCCTCCAATAATGGAATGATCTTCTGCTGTGACTATGGCACCGCATTTTTTTGCCAATTCATCGATTAAATTGGTATCCAGAGGCTTAATCGTGTGCATATCGACAACAGTAGCGCTAATTCCTTGTCTTTCTAATTCCTCTGCAGCAACTAGTGATTCATGAACTAAAACTCCACAAGCGATAATTGCAACATCAGATCCCTCTTTCAATACAACACCTTTACCGATTTCAATTTGGTTTTCTTTTCCATCATACAGAACAGGCGTTTTATTCCTAGCAGTTCTCATGTAAGATGGACTACCTAGAGATGGAAGTTGCATAGTTAGTGCCTTTGTTGAAACATCGTCACAAGGGTGCATTACCACAACATTAGGTAAAGTTCGATAAATTGCTAAATCTTCAATAGATTGCGCACTGGAACCATCAGTCCCGGTATGAGTGCCACCATGAGAACCACAAAGGTGAACGGCCAAATTCGGTCTAGCGACGCCATTACGCATTTGTTCGAATGCTCTCTCGGTGAAGATTGCGAATGTGCTGGCGAACGGAATGTATCCATTTGAAGCCAGACCTGCTGCTACAAGTAGCATGTTTTGTTCTCCAATTCCACAAGAAACAGTTCTTTCAGGGTGAGCTTTTCTAAAGTGTAGGGATTTAGTAGATTTACCCAAATCCGCTTCTAAAACCACTACCTTTTCGTTTTTTGCCATGGCTAGTAGTGCATCGCCATAACCGTCTCTTGTCGCTGCCATTCTACTCAAGCACTCACCTCCAATTCTTGTAGAGCGATTTCTAATTGCTCATCAGAAGGCGCTGCCCCGTGGAAAGCAGGATTATCTTCCATGAATGAAACGCCCTTTCCTTTTACTGTGTTTGCGATTACAACTGAAGGTCTATCGTTAACTGTATCCATCCAATCTAATGCTTCAACAATGGATGACATATCATGCCCGTCAATTTCCTTTACTGCCCAACCAAAAGATTTCCACTTTGCAGGAATGTCAAACATTCGCATTTGGGCCTCGCAGAAATCATCATTTTGGATTCTATTACAATCCACGAATAATTTGAGGTTACCCAATTCGTGATGGGCAGCGGCCATTGCTGCTTCCCAAACACTTCCCTCTTGGATTTCACCGTCTCCGACCATGACGTATGCATTGCGCGAAGACCCATCTAGTCTAGCAGCAACCGCACATCCCATGCCAAATGAAAGGCCCATTCCTAGGCTACCTGCGGAAAAATCAACACCTGGGCACCACTTCATGTCTACGTGGCCCTGACAAACTCCCCCTTTGACCCTGTAAGACTTCAGATCTTCATGGGAGATAAATCCCATTTCTGCGAGTATTGCATACATTCCAGGAGATGCGTGTCCTTTTGATAGGATGAATCTATCCCTGTCTTCCCAATCTGGATTTTCAGGATCAACCCTCAAACGGTGGCCATAAAGTGCGCACAAGATATCGATTTCAGATAGAGAACCTCCCGGGTGTCCGGCTTGTGCCCTATGTGTCATCTTACAAATTTCAATTCGGCACTTACGCGCCATTTCTTCCATCTCCGAAATAGTCTTTCCCACCATTTCTCTCCCTTCAAGGGCCGCCCTCTGACTATGGCCTTTGATGGTTGTGTTCAAAATTAGTTATGTTCTCACTTCACTTTTCGATTATTTTGAAGTTTTTCTATGTCCGGTAAAGAGAACACTCCTCGCAATTTTTTGGCAGCGTCAGCGGCAACATACATCAAATCTCCACCAAGATTTCCTTTCTGTGGTAATGCTCTAGCAGAAAGCATGACGAATACAGCAACGAACCATCCAAAGAAAATCAGAGATAGAGTGTATGATAGGGTTCCAATACCCCCAAACCAAGATGAAGGGTCCATCTCAGCAACTATGAATATTGCTAGTAATACTCCCATCAATGATTCTCCGGCAATAAATCCAGCCCCAATAAGAACTCCTTTATCTTGCACCTCTTTGACTGCAGCCTCTGCTTCTTTACTTGGTTCTCCATCTAAAGTCCCATCAATGCGAAGCCTTGCGCTTGAGAGTAGAACATGCGATATTATCCCACCAGCCATAATTGGTACAGACAGATAAAGGGGCAGATATATTCCGATTGCGACGCTCATCACTGGCATCGCCAATCTAATCAAAATCACTGCAATTACTGCACCTAATAGGACCATTGGAAGATTGATATCTCCTCCGAATGCACCTTGTACAATAGCTCCAATTAATTCTGCCTGTGGTGCGAATAATGCGTCCTGACAAGTTGGATCCTCTGGTCTTGGATTTGCTAAACAAGCCGTGTTTGAGATTCTAAAAGCATCGTGAAGAATTGATAATACAGGCCCGATTACTATTGCACCAACAGTCACGCCTATGATTTCAGCCGTTTGCTGCCGCCAAGGTGTAGCGCCAACCATGTGACCTGTTTTCAAGTCCTGCATTACGTCTCCTGCAATCGCTGCTGAGGTAGCTACAATTGCAGCAATGAACATAGTTGCAACCATCATTTCTGTTTGACCCATATCTAAGATCAAACCACCAACAATCCAAACTAATCCGATTGTAAATAGTAAGGTTGCAATTGTCATTCCTGAAACTGGAGAGTTTGACGAACCTACTACTCCGGCGATATATCCTGCGACAGCAGCGAAGAAGAATGAAACAATGGCAAGGAATAATGCACCTGCTAGTGCCATTATTATGCTTCCAGTTGCATACCAATAGAATAGGAAAATTAAGACAACTAAAACACCACAAAACATCATTACCTTGTCTAGCGGCAAATCCATTTCAGTACGTAATTGTGCTTCTTCGCTATCGCTTTGTGAGAACGCCTTTGAAAGTCCTTCAGCGATAGTC